>JAAYPO010000118.1 GCA_012519745.1 Clostridiaceae bacterium
CCTTCAGTCCAAGATAGTCCACGATCCACTCTACGCGCGAGTAATCTTAAAATCACCAGAAAATCGAACGAAAAGCTATAACGCTGTGTTTATGCAAATCTGCGAACAGCTGCTCTTCCCGATTATCCATAAAAATGATTTTAAAACTACTTTTCCGTGCACACCATTGTTTATATAGCGTACCGGATTTCACTCCACCCTTCGCTGCCAAACTATAATACTATTGCTTTGTCATTTTTTACTATATCGCAGCTTGGCGGTATGGTTAATTTACTTTTTAAATTAATGAAATTTTCCGCCGGCATATTGTGCCTGTCAGCATGCATCGGCGGTTCGCCCATTGGACCCGGCCTCGTGCATTGCACGTTTGCGCACCTGATGACGCGCGTAAAAGAAGCACCCCACCTGTCCGAGCCCCGCCAGGGTCCATGTGATGGGATAGCAGATAAAAAGCATGAAAATAGAGCGGTACCAGACAAAGAATGTGGCCAGCCAGACTATACGCATCAGACATGCGCCTATCAGCGTACAGATCATTGGCATCACGGAATAGCCCATGCCACGGGTCAATCCCGGATAAACGTTCATTATGCCGCACGATATAAAACCTGCCATCATGACATATAAACGCTCCATTCCCAGATCGATGACCTGGAGCTCTGAGGTGAACAAGCTGAGCAAAGGCCTTCCAAACAGCACCACAGTACCGCCCAGTATGATCCAGCTTGCAAACATCAATACGGTACATACCTTTGCTATGGTATCGATCCTCTTGTACTTCCCGGCACCCATGTTTTGCCCGGTAAAGGTCAGGGCCGCGTTATAATAGGCATTCATTGAGGTGCCCACAAGGCTCTCTACATTTCCCGAAGCAGAGCTTGCAGCTATCATTGTGGAACCGAAGGAGTTGACCGCGGACTGGACCAGGGTATTTGAAAACGAGAAAAGCAATCCCTGCAGCCCCGCAGGCAGACCTATCCGTACAATTGTCTTCAGCTTCTCCCCATCTATGCGCATCCGGCGGAAGATGAACCGGATGGAGCCCTCGCTCCTGATCAGGCATATCATGATCAGCGCCGCAGAAATGTACTGGGATATGACCGTTGCCCATGCAACGCCCGCCACGCTCATTTGGAGCACTATCACAAAGAACATATTAAGTACTACATTTACCACTCCCGCTATCACAAGATAGTACATCGGCCGGCGGCTGTCACCGATAGCCCGCAGGATGGCGGCGGCGAAATTGTATACCATACTGGCAGGTATGCCCAGAAAATATATCCTCATATACAGAACCGACAGGTGAAAAATGTCCTGGGGAGTCCCCATGATATCCAGCAGCGGTCCACAAAAGGCCAGGCCGGCAGCCATGACCACAAACCCGCTTATGATGCTGATTTTGATGGATGTATGGACAGATCGGCTCACCCCATCATGCTTATCTGCTCCATAATCCTGGGCAACTATAACACTGGTGCCTACAGACAGTCCCATAAAAAAATTGACCAGAAGGTTGATCAAGGCGCCTGTAGCTCCCACAGCAGCCAGCGCCTGCTTGCCTGAAAATCTGCCGATGACTATCATGTCCGCAGCATTGAACATCAGCTGCAGAATATTCATTGCCATTATAGGCAATGCAAATATCAATATCTTGGTGAACAGCGGACCACTGCACATATCCATGTCCCGGTTCCGTGATACCATTGTGTTTATCGCTTCCTTTGCTGGTTATTGCTTGATATCATACCATATCGATATAAATAAATCCAACCTCCGGATAATGCTATATATAGCATCCTTTGCCTCGTTTTAAAAATCTGCAGATGTCCGTCTGCAGAGAATCGCAGCGTCTATCTCCTTGTCAAAGCTGCATTTACCACAGGAAGGCTTATCTTGATAGCGGTCCCGCCAGATTCATTGTTCTGGGCCCATATAGTCCCGCCGCACGCCTCAACGATCTCCCTGCATATGGAAAGCCCGAGACCTGCCACCGACCGCCCCTTGTCCGAGGTGTAGAACGGGTCGAATATCCTGTCAAGTTCACTTTCGCAAACGCCTGTCCCATTATCTTCAACAGAGAAGATGATGGAATCTCCCTGCCTTGAGCAATAAACAGCTATGGCCGGCGCCTGTCGGCTAAAATGCTTAAGACTGTTGCCTATGATATTCCCAAAGACTCTTCTCATCTTGGACAGATCCACCAGTATCATTTCTTCGGGACAGAAAACATCGACAGAAAATGCAACTCCCCGCTCTGTCAACTCAGCCTCATAATCCGATTTCAAAACAGCACAGAATTTATCCACCGATATCTTTTGCTGCTTTATGCCGATTTGTTTATTCAGGTTCAGGTAATCGTCAAATTCCTCCACCAGATTATTAATGGAAACGGCCTTGTTATAGATTATGTTAACATACTGGTCATGTCTGTCGGCAGATAGGGAGCGTTTTTTGAGACGCTCTGCGAAACCCATGATAGAGGTCAGCGGCGTTTTTATGTCATGGGAGATGGAGGCGATTATTAAAAGCTGTTTTTTCTTCTCCTTTTCGATCGCATCCGTAAGTGCGGCAAATTCGTTGCGCAGCAGACCTATTTCATCAGTGCGGACTGTTCTTTCAGGTCTGACACCTTCTTTGTATTTCCCGATACTTTTTTGAAGTTCAAAAATCGGCTTTACATAATCCAAATATATGGGCACTGCGGAAAACAGAAGAATAATAAAGATTATGATAATTTCTGCTCTCAAGATATTGCGGCCGATCCGATAAGCCGAAATATTCATTATCGACATAGGCTGGGTGACCTTAAGCAAATACACCCGGTCATCGTGGCGGAACAAGCTGGCTGCACTGTTCTCCACATTCACACCGGCCTTCTCTCCGGCGGACAATACTATCTGTCCCTGTTCATCACTTACCTCGATTATCAGTGATTTCTCCATAGATATATCCTGCAATGCTCCGACAAAATCATCCCTGCCCTCGACCTGCTTTGCTATGGAGTCCGTATCCGCCTGCAGCTGCTCCCGCACACTGGTGTTGAAGCTGGAGATCTCTTTGGACAGAAACAGACTGTAATATCCGTACACCAACAATATATTGATAATAAATGATGAAAGGACAAGCAATGGCAGCTTCAGCCTAATACTCATTACCGTTTTCGGGATACCTTACGAGCTTGTATCCCACCCCCCACACTGTTTTTATATATCGATTGTCCTTGTCGATCTTGTCTCTCAGATTTTTAATATTTACAGCAACTGTTCCGATATCTGCAAATTCGGTCCCCCACACGGCGCTGAAGATCTGCTCCTTCGATACGACCCTCCCGGCATTTTCAAAAAGGTAATACAACAGCTGGAATTCCCTTGTCGAAAGCTCAACACGCTTGTCCCCCACTGTGACCTCATAGCTCTCGGGGTCGATATGGATGTTTCCGATGGTCATTGCACCACTTTTCCTATGAAGGCTGCGCTTTTCACGCCGCAGATGGGCCTTTACTCTTGCTGCCAGCTCTTCAGCCACAAAGGGCTTTGATATATAATCATCTGCACCCATTTCAAAACCAAGCATCGTATCATAAGTACGGTTCTTTGCCGTAACGAACAATATAGGGCAGTCAACAGTATCCCTTACCTGCCTCAGGATCTCAAGCCCATCGATATCCGGAAGCATTATATCCAGCAGTATCAGTGAAATGTCCGGGTTGTTTCTTATAAAAGAAAGCGTGCTTTCGCCATTGAATGCAAGAAAGCATTCATACCCTTCATCCGAAAGGATATCCGATATCAGCAGCGCTATCTCCCTATCGTCATCCACTACGAGTATCTTTTCCATGCAACAGCCCTCCCATCTGCAAAAAACTGTATGGCCTGTGTCTGCCGCTTCAACGGCCGGAAAAATATACATCGGCACTGTAGCCCGGCTTCAGTTCCCCTTCCGGGTCCTGAGGCTTCACTTCGACCTTTACTATCCGCTTGCCGTCTTTTTCTACTGCCAGATTTGATATATGGGTAACGACTCCGGGGATCGACAGACTGCTGTCCGTTGCCGGTACGATGTCGACAGTCTGGCCCAATGACACATTTTTGATAAACTCCTCATCGACTTCCGCGCTTACCACTATGGTATCCGCATCGATGAGCTGCAGAATCCTTGTGGGCATATTCTGGACTCCCAGGATCGTACCGTTTATTACTCCTATATTCTGCACTATCCCGTTTTTAACACCGGACACGATACTGTTGTTTTTCAAATAGTCCTTCGTGCTTTTATTTTGCATGGTTTCAAGGTCTATCCGTGCAGTTTCCACACCGCTGTCCTGTTTTTCCGTATTGGCGAAGTTGGAGTTCTCTATCTGATCAAGCTGTGCCTGTTTCGATTTGAGCAGGATGTGCAATTGGTCAAGCTCTGTCTGTAAGGCGTTCTTCGTCTTCTTGATATTGCTCTCTATATCCGACAGGGCCTTCTCTCTTTGATCCAATATACTGATGTACTGATTAAGGACCTCCTGTGAGACCGACCCTGCTTCATACAGCTCCCGATTGTTCCTGACGTCCCTTTGAGCATTCTCCAGTTCCTTTTTTGCCAGGGCAAGTGACCTTTGAAGTATCTCAATGTCAGAGTTGGTCCCTTTGCTCAGTTCTTCGGTCTTTGTTTTTATATCTTTTTGTATCTGTGCGATGTCCGCCGAAAGTGCAGCTGTGTCCTGCTGTGTCACCTTCAGCCCTGCCTCGCCTGCCCTGAGCTGTTCACGCAGCTTATCCATCAGTCCCAGGTATTCGGTCATGTCCAGAGTCACGAGCTCCTGTCCCAGCGAGACCCGGTCACCTTCCTTTACCTTGACGTCCGATACCACGGCAGGGAAATCGATGTTGATATCATAGACCTTCTCGTATTTTACTTCTCCCCAGGCAACGATGCCCTGGTACCATTCTGTTTCAACGGATACCTCTTCAAGGTCTCCGGCCTCTTTTCCCTCACTCATATTATATCTGATTATGATCGCAGCAACAAGCACGACGAGCAGCCCCGCCCCTGCCAGGAGCCATTTTTTGCATTTTTGCAACATTTTTATCATGATATGCTACCTCCGTTATTTTTCTTTATTCAACACTTTTCAGTGATTCCAGCATGTCGATATTCTTCATTTTCCGAGCTGCAATGCCATTTATGATGAGTGCAAAGACCAGTGTAATGGCTCCTGATACAGCGACGGTCTGAAAGGATATGCGGCTCACCAGATCCATCTGGTCATCCAGACCCCTTGCTATAATATCTGCAATGACCTTGCCCACAGGTACGCCGAGGATCGAGCCGGATATGACGGAAAGAATGTTTTCCGTCAGCACCAGGGACCGGATCTCCTTCTGATAAAAACCCAGGACCTTGAGGGTGGTCAGATCACGGATACGCTCAGAGAAATTCAGCATGCTGCTGTTGTACAGAACGACAAAAGCCAGGATGCCTCCCATGAATATGAGCAATACCGCTGCAATATATACCACTCTGGTGCTTGCTTTGACATCCTTCATCTGGCTGACCCTGTCCACATATTCGTCAACATTATCGCTCTGAAGGAATGCCCGATCGGGCTTGTTGTTCCACTTGACCAGTATTGCGGTGGGCTTGAAGGTCTCTCCCATCGACTCATAGTATTCATCCGTCATGAAGATCCCCTGTCCTGTAGCCATATAAATAATCTGTCTGATCGGCGCATAGACATAGCTGCCGTCAGTCCTTTTGATTTGAATGCTGTCACCCGCCTTTACCTTCAGAGTCTCTGCCAGCTTTCTGGTAATAGTTATGCCGTCTTCGGCAAGCCTTACCAAATTGCCGTCCATATCCGTCAGGCGGATCAGAGGGCTGTCCTGTGGGAAAACAGACAGCATCTTCATTGTCCTGCTGCCGTCAGGGCTTATGACAGCCGCCGCTGTCTCTGCGATCTGTGTCACAGTACCGTCCAGCCTGATATTTCTGATAAAGCGGGAATCGACTTTTTCATCCAATAATATCTTCTGGTCATACTTGTATGTTGTCTCGTAGGCATGCCCGGCTATCCCGTTGACCATGACAGTCAGTGTCAATGCTGCTACAACCAGTCCGGTACAGCCTGTGATCCCTATAATGCTCATAGCCATCCGCAGCTTGTTTCTCAAAGTATTCCTTGCTATCAGCTTGCGGCTGAATCTCATCCTGTTCCAGAGCTTTGGCAGGGCCTCCAGGAAAATATGCTTTCCCTCTTTTGGCGGCTTGTCACGAAGCAGCATGGACGGTGAATCTCTCAGCAGCCTGAGACAGGCATACAGTGAGATCCCTCCCGTACAGATCAGTATCAGTATCAAGCTGAATATAAAGTTTGTGTAATTGACCAGTATACGATCATCAGCCAAGGTCAGTTTCAGCCAGGGGATCAATACCCTGCCGAACAGATTCGGCCCCAGCAGCAGACCGACAATGGCCCCAAGCAGTCCCATATACATCCCATAGGACGTATAATGCCATAGTATCCTTCCTTTCGTATAGCCAAGAGCTTTCAGGATGCCGATCTGGCCTCTCTGGTTCTCCACCAGTCGGAGCATTGTACTCTGGGTTATCAGAGCTGTTACTATAAAAAACATCAGCGGGAATATGGCAGCAAGAGTCCTGAATTGGCTGATATTGGACCAAACATTGTTGGTGCTGCTGTCCTCGCCCCTCTTTACGATCCCAATAAGGTTGTCTCCAAGCACCTTGTCGATCTCCGCTTCCACCGCTGCAGCATCCGCCCCGGCAGACAGCTTTATGCATACCTGATTGTAAATCTTCTGACCATATATGCTCTTTAGCATATCCTCGCTAATGATAATGAAGCCGTATTTTTGCGGGTCGGGGATTATGGTGGTCGTACCCTTGACGGAATATATGTGCTCGCTGCTCATGGCCAGGCCCTCTATTTTGAAGCCGGTCCATCTGCCATTCACCTTCAGTTCGATGGTGTCGTTGATTTTTAGTCCATGCTCTTTTGCAAAGCTGCTGTCGATTATTGCACCGCCTCTGCTCTTCAGTCCTCCCTGCTGAATTATCGGCCTATCCAGCCTGCTGCTGCGGGAGATCGTGTATATTTTAAGAGTCGGTCGTCCCTCCAGACCGGTCAAGGCATTGATCACGAAACGCTTCTCTGCCAATTCGACACCTTTCGTCCTGGAAATGCTCCACAATTCCTTCTCGCTGGGATTTGAGATATTCACCCACATATCGGATATTTCGGAGGCTGCATACATGATATCGGTCTGCTCACCGATGGTTTTCCACATGCTGTCGAGTCCTGTGACAATAGTTACTGAGAGAACGGCCATAATAAATATCGATATGAACTGTACCTTTGATTTTCTCATATCTCTGATGGATTTGGTGAAAAGCGAGTGTACTACCATACGATCGCCTCTGCATCCATTTGCTCGTCATTGTACTCTATCCCGGCGATCTTGCCGTCCTTCATATGGATGACAGTGTCAGCCATATGTGCGATCATTGCATTATGTGTAACGATTATGACTGTCTTTCCCATGCTGTAAGCTGCGTCGCATATCAATCGGAGCACCTTGCGGCCGGTGACCGAATCCAGCGCGCCTGTGGGTTCATCGCACAGGACGATCTGCGGGTTCTTGGCCAGTGCTCTGGCAATGGACACTCTTTGCTGCTCTCCTCCCGATATCTGGCTCGGGAAATTGTCCAGTCTGTGCTCCAGCCCTACCTTTATCAGCATCTCCTTTGAATCCAGCGGGTCGCTGCATATTTCCTTTGCCAGCTGGACATTTTCCAGCACTGTGAGATTGGGCACAAGATTGTAAAACTGAAATACAAAGCCTATTTTATTCCTTCTAAAGGTCGTAAGCTCATACTCCGACATGCTGGAAATTTCCTGACCATCTACAATGATCCGGCCCTTTGTCGGTGAATCCATACCTCCGATCAGATTCAGAACAGTGGTTTTCCCAGCTCCGCTCTGACCCAGCACCACATTGACGGTGCCCTTCCTTATTCCGAAGCTGATGCCGTCTACCGCCTTTATTACATGTCCGCCGACATGATATTCTCTTTCTACATTTTCAAACCTGATAAAGTCCATCGAGTTTCTCCTTCTATCCAAAGCAGGACAAGGCCTGGCATCTCATACCAGTCACCCATTTTGAATTATAAAGAAGAAATATTATTTGGTAAGTGGAAAAATATTAAGAATTATTATGAGACAGGCCGTACCGGCAGTCATCACTCACTTGAGACGCTGCCCGGTCTGATAAATGTCCCTCCATGGATCACTGCCGGTGATCCTTGACAACGCTTTCTCCATATCGATGCCATCCGGCGGGATCTGGTCAAGCTCCTGCCATGAGATCGGCATCGATACAAGAGCACCTTTCCTGGCTCGCAATGAATAAGGTGCAATGCTGGTGGCGCCTCTGCCGTTTCGGATCCAGTCGATGAATATCCTGTCCCTGCGCTTTTCCTTCCTGACATTGCTGGTATAGCGCGCAGGCCACTTCTGCTCCATGATTTCGGCGGTTTGTCTTGCAAAGCCGCTGAAGGTCTCCCAGTCCGCCGAAGGCACAAAAGGAACGACCACATGGTACCCCTTGCCCCCGCTGGTTTTGAGAAATGATGCCAGCCCCAGCTGATCAAGTATGCTCTTTAGATCTCTCACTCCCTGACGTATTCTGTCCGGCTCCATACCCACATCCGGATCCAGATCGAAGACCATCATATCCGGTCTTTCAATATCATCTGCACGGCTTGCCCAGGTATGGAACTCGATGGTACCCATCTGCGCTTCAGAAATGAGTCCGTATACATTTTTGACACAGAAATACTCCTTTGTATCTCCGCTGCTGTTTATGACAGGTACGGTGACAATACCCTTGCTGTCTGCGCCGGGATGTTTTTTGAAGAAGCAGGTCTCAGTGACTCCCTTATGGCAGCGCACGACACTGAGTATCCTGTTGCCGGCGTGAGGCAGCATCCTCTCTGACACCTTTGCGTAATATTTGACAACATCCTCTTTGCTGATTTTCGGTTCCTCAAATATGATCCTGTCAGGATTTGAAATTTTTACTCCGCCGATAAACAGATTTCTGCCTTCCGTAATGATCTGTATTTCAGACTCCGGATTTTTGAGATCTGTATTTTGCTGCAGAGGCTTCTCCTTCGGTGTTCTCTTTTGTGATCCGTCTCCCGCTTGCATCGTAAGTTCCGGGCCCGAGCCCTCTCCCGGCCTTTCTCTCCTGACATCCTTTGGGTCCTTATCGGTACGCAGGCCTTTAAAGCTAGCCTGTCTCAGCTGATCCTCGTCGGTCCATTCCGCGAACCTGATCTCAGCCGCCAGCTCCGGCTCAAGCCAGGTTATCCTTTCTCCCTTTCTGGCTGCAGGTATCGATTTAAAGGGAGATGTTTCTCTTTTTATTCCTTTGGCTCGTTCCTCAAGCTCCTTCCTGCTGCGTTCGGTAAAGCCTGTACCGGCACGTCCCACATACACAAGCTCGTCACCCTCATAGACCCCCAGCAGCAGCGAACTCACTCCGCTTGTTCTTTTAGCAGAGAGGGTGTAGCCTCCGATGACGAACTCCTGCCTCGTATCGCATTTCAGCTTTATCCAGTCGCCGTTTCTTTTTCCGCTGTAAACAGAATCTGCCCTTTTCCCTACTATCCCCTCCATGTTCTTTTCACAAGCCGCCAGCAGGCTGGCCTTTCCGTTTCCTATTACATGCCTGCTGTAGTAGATATTTTTTGGCGGATCGCCAAGGAGCTTCTCCAGTATCTCCTTTCTTTCAATAAGACGCCGCCCTCTCAGATCCTCACCATCCAATGCCAGCAGATCAAAGACGATATAGGTGAGGCCTTTGCCCCTGCGGTTTTTCAGGTAGCTCTGCAAAGCCTGGAAATCCGATTTGCCCTCCCCGTCGGTGACGACCATCTCCCCGTCCAGTACCATGGACCTTCCGGCTGCCCAGTCGGTGAGCGAATGTGCTATGTCATGGAATTTTTCAGTATAGTCACGGCCGTTTCTGGTCATCAGCCGCACAGCGCCCCCTTCAAGATATGCAAGTATCCTGTAGCCGTCATATTTCATCTCGTATAGCCATCCGTCACCTTCAGGTACCCTGACGGCTGGCCTTGCAAGCTGTACATCAGTCTTGTCGAAAGGAGTGCTCACCATTTTATCATCCTCTCCGGCCTGGATCTCATCCATGGTCCTTCCGGTCCTTATGCTTGTGGTGAACTCCCCGATCCCATCGGTATCTTTTGTGAATCCATCCTTCTCCTTTATTAAGAGCCAGTTGTTTTTTCTCTCACCTTCTTTTGCCTTTATCCGGATCAGAGCCCATTTTCCTTTAAGCCTTTGCCCCTTCAGAACAAACTTCAGAGACCCCTCTGCCAACCCCTCATCCACATCGTTTTGAGGCTCCCACCAGCCTTCATCCCAGAGCATTACCGTCCCTGCGCCATACTGCCCTTTGGGGATAGTCCCCTCGAAGCTCCTGTACTCCATGGGATGATCTTCCACCTGTACGGCAAGCCTCTTGTCACGGGTATTATATGACGGTCCCCTGGGCACCGCCCAGCTCATCAATGCTCCATCCCATTCAAGCCGAAGGTCGAAGTGATCCCGACTGGCTATATGGTGCTGGACAACAAACCGCAAGGCCTCATCCGGTCTATTCCCGGCCTCTCCAGTGCCCTGCGGCCCGGCCGGCTCCCCTTCGGGCTCAAAGGTCTTGCTGAAATCCCTTTTGCGTCTGTATTCATCCAGTTTCTTCTCCATGATCGATCCACCCTTATAACGCATGCCGCCTATAAAGGCGAAGCGGAGCCCCATCATTCACCTCGTTAAAACAGCCTTCATGGGCTTATGTTTTGAATATTTTATGAGAAATATTACAATGCTTTCGGCTCAGTCAAGCAGTGCCCTTGCTGATATCCCGACTTTTTCTGATAAATATTGAATACCGCCATGGATGCTGATATGAGTACTGCGCTTATCACAAACATCACGGTATAATTGAAGCTGTGGGAGATCGCTCCCCCAAAAACAGGTCCGAATCCCTGTCCGATATCCGCACCGATATAGAATGTGCTTGCCGCCGCTCCGACTCTGGCTGCATCCACTCTCCTGATACACTCAGCCTGAAGTGAAAGCTGTCCTCCACCCTGGCCGACTGATTTCAACACCGATGCGGCGATCAGCATCCCAAGTGTCGGTGCTGCACCTATGAAAGCCATCGATATGGCCGATAATACAAGGGAAATGTTCACAACAAGGGTCAGACCCTTCTTGTCAACTATTCGCCCTGCAAAAAGCCGCAGTATGAAAACCACCGCTGCTCCGACTGAAAAAAAGACCCCCACATTCGGTATATTCCTCTCTTTTGCCAGCAGGACAAGAAACGCACTCACTATCCCGTTCCCAAAGGAAAACATGCCTCCGATCAATGCATAGACGATTACCTCTTTTGCGATCAAGGACCCGAAGGTGATTTTACCGGTGCGGACTCTGGTCTGCCTTACCTCTCCCTGGTATGGCAAAAACACCAGCAAGACTGCTGATAAAAGGGACAGCAAAGCTGTGATGTAAAACAGCCACTGGAATCCGGCCCTCTCAATGATGTATAACCCTGCATTCGGTCCAATGATCGCAGCTATCACCTGTCCTATGCCATAGTACCCCATTCCCTCACCAAGACGTTCCTTGGGTATGAATACGGCAGCCAGCGCAATGCTTGCAGTACTGCTGATACCAAATGAAACCCCGTGAAGTATCCTGAAAAAATATAGCAGCGGAATACTTGAAGTAAAAGCATATCCTGTGATGGAAAGCCCGATCAGTACACTCGCTGCGATACACAAGCTTTTTTTGTTGAAAATATCCGCTGCCAGTCCTGCAAACGGACGTACGGTCAATGCAGCTATGGAAAAAATGCCTGACACCACACCGGCAATGGCCAGTGAACCCCCGATATCAGTTGCATATTTGGCAACTGTCGTATAGATCATATTAAAGCCCATGGCTGTGACCAAACTGGCTGTAATCAGAAATACAAAGGATCTGCTCCACAGCCTGTTTGAATTCATATCTACGCCCTCTGCTTCAGTGGAGTCATTTCTTGTGGAAATCATTCTCATGTTCGACCTGCTTTCGGCTGATTTGCTAATTCGTTTTAGCAACTAAATATGATTATAATAACCTTCCTCCGTCATGTCAACACAATGGGTATAAGGCCGTATCTTTCGGGAATATACGTAGCATCACTTATGATTGTTGACATATTCCAATAATTAATGTACAATTTATTTAACAGCTAAAACGTTATTGCAAGTAACTACTAGAGTACAATTACTTATGGATTTCGCCAAACTTTTTAAACAGTTCTCCTGAATTAGTTGATTTATTAATCTGGAAAAAGGCATGAAGCCCGGAGTCTTCATGCCTTGTTTTTTTGCACAGAATTTACTCCGCCCTGCGGGTATGGTAATATGATATTCGGGAGTGTAGATATGGCTGATTCGAATATTAAGATCATTGCTCAAAAAACAAAGCTTTCACCGGCCACCGTATCCATTGTATTAAATGGACGCGGCGATGCCATGCGCATATCTCAAAAGACACAGGATCGGATATGGGAAGAGGCCAGATTGCTGGGCTACAAACCCAATATTTACGCCAGGCGGTTACGCAGCCGGTCGGCAGCCAATTCTGCGGCAATCATCGGTGTTTTATGGCCCTCCCTATATTCTTCAGAGCTGATCGTCGGCTTTTTTGACGGTATCCACAACAGTATCCTGAAGGATAAGCTGAATGTAGAGGTGGTTTTTAAGCCCTATGAATATTCACAGCTGGGTGAAATGGAGGATATCTTTAAAAATCAGCTTTTCAACGGTGTGATAATAGTCGGTGCTTCCGACAGCGATGTAGAATATCTTTACAGCATTAGGTCATTAATGCCCATAGTGCTGTTCAACCGTCAGAATAATAAATACGGCTCAGTATGTATCGATAACTACAATACCGGCGAAAGAGTGGCACAGCTGCTTTCTGCCAGAGGACACAAAAACGCGGCCCTCATAGGACCGAATCTCATATCAAGGAATTTCAGCATGAGAAGAACGGGATTTTTGGATGGCTGCAGGCGGTACGGCATATCGGTGCTGCCAGAGCACATCATACTGGATTCTCTTGATACAGACGGCGGTCATCGAAGCGCCGAAAAACTAATGATGTCAGGTTCTCTTCCCACAGCACTTTTTCTGCTGGTATCAGGCTATGGCCAGGAGGTGTATTCGACCCTCCGGAAAAAAGGTCTCCGCATCCCTGAAGACATGGAAATAATCGGATATTCCGATATGGTATCATGCAGGCTTCTGAATCCGGCTATGACTGTCATCGACCTGCCGATACAGAAAATGGTGAAAAGCTCCCTGCAGCTTTTACTGAACATGATAGAAGGGCATGTCCAGCACCCTCATAATGTATTTGAGGAAGCGTATTTTATATTCCGCGAAAGCTGCGGAGGATTCCCTGAGCATGAATAAATAGCAGGCATTCTGCGTCCATTGCTATTCCATGCCTGCACCCTTCATGGCCGACACTGCATTTTCCGTGTATCTTTTGAATATGCCTCTGCCAAGCCTGCGCTCCATAGGCTTCCATCTGCCTTTTCTCTCACGCAGCACCTCTTCTATCTCAGCTTCAATGCAAAACCTTCCGCCTATCCCAACAATATCGATCCTCCTGCCGGGTATGTCCATCTCTATGATGTCTCCGTCCTCCACCAGCGCTATCGGACCGCCCACTGCTGCCTCGGGAGATACATGCCCCACACATGGGCCGCGGGTGGCTCCGGAAAACCGCCCATCCGTTATCAGCACTGTGGAGCCGTTCAATCTGGCATCACACATTATTGCCTCAGTGGTCATCAGCATCTCCGGCATCCCGGCTCCTCTTGGCCCTTCATAGCGTATTATAAGAACGTCGCCGGGCTCCACCCCGTCCTCAACAACAGCCCTGTGACAGTCCTCCTCACTGTTGAACACTCTGGCCGGTCCTGTATGGACCATCATATCTTCACTTACGGCGGCATATTTTATCACTGCTCCTTCAGGCGCCAGATTGCCCTTGAGCACCGCTATGGAACCCACTTCTTTGACCTTTTCGACGGGTATGATCAGGTCCTCCCTTTTAAGACCGTAGTTATGAAGATAACCTATCAGCCTCTCAAAAAAACCTTCCCTTTGCAGATCCTCCAGATTCTCACCGAGGGTCCTGCCCGTGGCCGTAATCACATCGAGCTTAAGGTAATCCTTTAATACAAGCTGCACCATGGGAATGCCTCCGGCAAAGTAGAATGCCTCTGTGGGATACCTTCCCGACGGGAAAATATTACCGATATGGGGTATTTTCCTGTTGATCTCGTCAAACAGCTCAGGCTTGAGCTCAAGCTCCGCTTCCGCCGCGATGGATGGAAGGTGCAGCAGCCCATTGGTAGAACCTCCTATTGCCGCATGTACCACAATGGCATTGTAGAAAGCATCCTGCGTCAATATGGTCCTTGCAGTGATCCCCTTGTCGACCAGCTCCATTATCTTGCGGCCGGCCTTTCTTGCCATGGCAGTGATATCCCTCATAGTCGCCGGAGCCAGTGCGCTGCCGGGCAGGGCCAGCCCCAGGGCTTCAGCCACACACTGCATGGTGCTAGCGGTGCCGAGGAACTGGCAGGCCCCGAAGGACGGGCATCCGGTAAGCTTGTAGCTGAGTATCTCAAGAGGCGTGATCTGATCCTTCCTCTTCTGCTTCAGTGAGATTTCTCCCGCCTTTATGGATGTGGACATATCCGGCGACGGGCGCATACTACCCCCCGGTACGAATATCGTTGGCAGATCCATCCGGGCGGCCGCCTTCAGGTGAGCCGGTATCGATTTATCGCAGGAGGAGATGAGTATCATCCCATCCCATGGGCTCACGCTGGCATGCAGCTCCACCATATCCGCAATGACCTCTCTTGAGGCCAGTATATAGTTCATTCCGTTATGCCCCTGGGCACAGCCGTCGCACAGGTCTGTCACATGAAATTCGGCAGGCTTTCCGCCTCTTTCATATACTCCAATGGAAGCATGCTGGGTCAGCATCAGCAGGTGCTTGCTTCCGGGATGGCTGTCGCCGTAAACGTCATCTATCAGTATCTGAGGCTTTAAAATATCCTCTTCGTCCCACTTCGTACCCATCTGCAGCGCGTCGAACTGCGCCCACAGCTTCCGCTCCGGTGCACTTTTCTGTCTGGGAGCGGTACCCTTCATATCCGTCCTATCTGTCATGTCACATACCTTCCTTTTTGATCAGTTCGATTGAAATCTGCTGCAGTACCCTATATGAGCCCGGCTTCCCCGAGGATCTTCCTTATCTTTTCCGCCTGCTCCGGGTCGGCAGCTTTGCCGGGCTTCCCCACCTGATATGATATCTCGCCGCCCAGGACCATCGATGTTGCGGCCTTGATAGCCCCTACAAAGGGCTGGGTCACGTCATAGAGCTGCATCAGAGTATATATCTTTTTTTGAAGTGTATCTACCGTATCGAAATCCTTCCTGCCATATGCAGCATATATATCTGAGAAGAGCCGGGGCGCTATATTCGTAAGCCCGCATATTACCCCGTCCCCGCCTGCCATGAGGTTGGGCACGAGATATTCGTCGAAGCCGGCAAGAATGGAAAACTCTTCGAATTCCCCCTTGACGGCTTTGATAAGCTTTCTGGTATGACTTATATTATCAACGGTATCCTTGATACCTACGATGTTTTTATGATCCCGGGCCAGCCTTGTCACCAGAGGTGCATCCAGGCTGACAGATGTCCTGTCCGGAAAGTTATAAAGTATGATATCGATATCTGCAGAAGCTGCAACCTGTGAAAAATATCTGTAAAGGCTCTCATCATCCAGCTTGAAGTAGTACGGCGATACTACAAGCGCCGCATCGGCACCCGCCTTATGAGAATACCGTGTCAGCTCGACTACCTCATCGACATCAGTGCCCCCTGTACCTATGAGTACTGCCACTCTTTTATCCACTGCTTTTACGGCAAAATCTATGAATTCCTTCTTTTTGTTCAGTGGGATAGTAAAGAACTCTCCCATGCTGCCAAGAAAAAGTATGCCGTCTATACCATTATCGATCAGATTGTTGATGACCCTTTCATTAGCCTTGTAATCGATGTCACCCTTCCGGTCAAAAACCGTGACCATTGGTGAAAATACTCCCTTATACATACCCTGTACCTCCAATACTGTGTTCAGTGCTATCTGTAGTATTCAGCTTCATCATCACTGCCATTTTACCATAATCGAAGGATGAACAAAACAGCCTCCTATTCAATTGAGCCTTCCGCATTGATATCTTCTTTTGCTTTTGGTATCATAAGTACGTCAGTGATCCATATCCCGCCTCTTGCCAAAGAGATTGATGCACGAGACAGGGAGCTTCTTGCTGGATGTCTTAAATAGTAAAAAGAAAGGGAGTTTGTATGAATATATGGCATGACATCACACCTGCACGTATCAAGGCTGATGATTTTTATGCGGTAGTGGAGATACAGAAGGGCTCTAAAACTAAATATGAGCTGGACAAGAACACAGGCATGCTGGTCCTTGACCGCATACTGTCAACATCCACCCACTACCCTGCAAACTATGGCTTTATCCCCCGTACATACGGGGATGACAATGACCCGCTGGACGTACTGATCCTGTGTTCTGAGCCCATCGTTCCCATGACCCTTGTCCGGTGTTACCCCATCGGTGTGTTCTCTATGATCGATAACGGCAGAAAGGACAACAAGATCATCGCAATACCCTTTACAGACCCAAGCTACAACGGCTATGGGGACGTTTCGGAGCTGCCCAGACACATCTCCCTTGAGATGACTCACTTCTTCAGCGTCTATAAGGAGCTGGAGAAAACAGAGACAGAGGTCGCCGAGGTAGAAGGCCGTGATAAAGCTATCATAACGATCAACAAGGAAATAGACAACTATATCCAGAAGTTTTGCAGGTAAGATCCCGGGGGTCAGTCTTGCACCATCCTACTGGTTTTTACACCTGACATTTTGCAGGATCTTACCAGGCTGCCGGCAGGGTGTTAAATCCATTGCTCCACATATATTGATTGTAGGTCGTTCTCTGAATACCCATCATCGAGTTGTGTATAGCCATTTTTCTCTCTATATCTTTTATAACTGACTTGTTGCTTTCATTTGTCTGACGGGTCTCAGGAGTGAGCTTGGCAATATTGCTCCTGACCTCTTCCTGCTCTTTCTCAGTACCGTGGTTCACCAATGTCCTCAGACAGAACCACAGGCCCGGCGTTACAGCGATCTGCTGCTGTTCCTCGTTGGAGTAGTCCTCCCAGCCTTCCCGGACCTGTCTTTTGATATCATTTACTGTGCTCTTTGATATTTGTTCCGGCAATGCTTCAGGATCCTGCCTCAGCAGCATCGAGTAAGCGATTATCTCACTGTACGCAGTCAGTGACATCTCTGTAAGAGGCGGGTCTCCGGCAATCACTACCTGACCCTTGGCATCCAGCTGGTCCCGGATTATCTTTACCGTCCTGTCCGAATCGGGGGACTCATCAAGCCATTCCCTGGTGCTGGCTTCAAGCTCCGATCTCATCTCATCCAGATCATCCTGTCCCATGGTCAATATGGCTTTTGCAATCACCTGATACTGGTCATATGCACTCAGTTCCTCTTTGGTCAGTGTACTCCAGCCGCCTTTCAATTCGTCCAGGATAACCTGTTCCTGATCGCTGGTAAACGGGGCACCGAGAGCAAATTCCAGTACAAACATAAAGCCCCTGGCATTGGCATCGATTTGGGAGGCCAGATCAGAATCGTATGCAATACTTGCATCATCTGACTCCGATACAGATGCGAGGGACTCTATAAATCCCAGCAGCAGCTCGATACCGTTGTCATATGAGTAGGCAGAGTCCGGCGCGATATAGGAAAACCAGACTGCTTGCTCACTATCCTTCATAACGATCCCTGTACCACTATATTTATCACCGCCGATTTCATCAGTGAGGTCAAAAACGACCTGGCTGTCTTCGTTTTGGGGATCCCAGCGCCAATTGGAGGCATCCACATTGGGATTGTTCATTTGAAGCAGGGTGATAAAATCGACAGCCAAAGCAGTCGGATCCTTGTCCTTGTCAAATGGGATCATTACCATCATCAGCTGCTCATTCGTCATTGCATTATCGATGGAGACTACTGCTTCGCCAACTTCAACATTCCATCCCATGGGATATCTGAATGACAATCCCATATCTCTTGCCGTATATTCGCTCCATGATCCGTCAGATACTGCAGCCTTGTCATCGCCTGCCGAAAGATCCGGCACTTCCGATTTGACTGGCTCTGTGATCTCATGGTCTTCGGTCAAAGAAGCCTGAAAATCTGACTCTGCCTGTTCGCCATGAGGTTCCGGGCCATCGCCTTCCCCCGGCTGTTGTAGTGTGATCTCAACACAGCATGTCAGTAAAAAAACAAGAACCAGCATGTACACCAATAAGAGTACTGCCTTATTCCTGGTCATTTGTCTGACCTCCTCGTTATATCCTTATACAGTTTATTTCTGATATTATATCACAATATTAACAACGATTTCACAATCCTATAGACTTATGTGTAATAGCACTTTTTTTGTTAATGCGTTTACTTCCCATCCTGTGAGGGTATAAATCTTGCTAAAGCAAGATAGTATTGGAGGTCATTATGCAAACATATTCTGTTATCATGGCAGGGGGAGGCGGGACAAGGTTCTGGCCCCTTTCAAGGCAGTGTCATCCAAAGCAGCTGTTGAACCTGAGCGGAAATGATTTTATGATCAACGAGACTATAAAGCGCAACCAGGACATTATTCCTGCCGTAAACACATATATAGTTACAAACAAGTCCCAGGAAGAAACGTTGAAGCAGGTCCTGATGGACGGAGTGGATCATGGGAATATCCTCATTGAGCCTGTTGGCAGGAATACAACGGCATGCATCGGCTTTGCCGCAGCAAAGATCCAGAAAGCCCACGGCGACAGCCTGCTGTGCATATTCCCGTCGGATGCCTATATCAACAGGCTGGATGAATACAGCACCGCACTTGAAAAGGCAGTTGCCCATGCCGCCTCCGGCGAGGACTTTGTAACCCTCGGCATAGAGCCGGGCTTTGCTGCCACCGGATATGGCTATATAAAATATGAGCGATCGACTCGGCAGGGCGATGTTTACAGGGTCGAAGAATTCGTAGAAAAACCTGGGATCGACAAAGCAAAATCTTATGTCAAATCCGGGAAGTATCTTTGGAACAGCGGCATAATAGTCAGCCGCTCAAGCGTTGTACTCAAAAACATAGAAAGGTACCTGCCCAGACTCTTCAAGCAATTGGAGGCATTGAGCCAATATTTCGGGACAGACCGGGAGGCTGAGATGACAGAGAGCATCTATCCTCAGCTGCAAAGCATTTCCTTCGATTATGGCGTTCTGGAACGAAGTGATGATGTAATGGTGATCCCGGGAAACTTCGGCTGGAACGATGTGGGCTCCTGGGACATGCTTGGAGTACTGGTTCCGCCGGATGAGGACGGCAACATCATCAAGTCTGAGCACATCGGGATAGATACAAAAAACTCCATCATATACGGCAAAAAACTCATTGCCACCATCGGACTTGAAAATATGATAGTTGTCAACACAGATGACTCCCTTCTCATATGTCCCAAATCCAGGGCGCAGGAGGTAAAGGAAATCGTTGAGCTCCTGAGAGAGAAGGGGAATACCCAGTACCTTTGATGCATGTGAGATCCGGGCTGGAAGCTGTGTTTTCCCTTCCGGCTGTTATTCTTCTGCTTTCTTCATATTGTCGTCTCTGAACACCTTTGCGGCATAGCTCAAAAACATGATCACAGCCACACTTCCTGTCAGCCCTGCTAGGAATGCCAGCAGCGAGTCCTGGAAAGGCCTCGGGCTCACAGGCGCACTCGGGACCCCTGCAGTATTTATTATCGTAACACTCTCTGTTTTCAGCAGTTCCAGTGATTGTTCCTTGAACACCTCTGCGATCTTATTTGCAATGGCTGCGGCAGCTCGGGGGTCGCCATTGGTTACTTTTATATCGATAAGCCTCGTGTCGGGCTTGTTCGAGACGGTAATACTGTCGGCAAAGCTGTCCGGCGACTCGCTTTTTATGCCGGGAAAGCTCTCCTCCAGGTCACCCCTGACCCTTTCGATAATGAGGTCCGTTTTAACCATCTCCTTGTAGTCAGACACAAGCATCTGGCTTGCAAGAAGGTTCTGGTATACCGACTCGTTGTTTGCGGCATCCCGGTCATTCATTTTCAATATGTATAGCGTCGTGCTGGTACTGTATTTCGGAGCAATATGGTAAATACTCAGATAAGCTGTGCCGGCAGTGGATATTATGGTGATTATCAGGATGATCCACCAGTACCTTAAGCATACTTTTATATAGGATACCATGCTCTTACCTCCTAACCTGTTCCAAAGAGTTTCCTGTACGCGCTGTATAGGTTTTCCTTCTCGTATTTCCATTCCAGCTTGTTTCTTACCCTGTTGTAGCCAAACTCGCCCATTTGTCTCCCAAGGCTGGGATCATCCAGTATCTCAAGTATTTTTTCAGCCATATCAGCCGAGTCATTGGGCTTTGCGTATAATGATGCTTCCTGTGCCGAAAATCTCCCCTCGGTCATATCAAACTGGACTATCGGCTTTGCAAGGGCCATATATTCCATTATCTTGTTCATTGTAGACTTGTCGTTCATCTCGTTGTATTCGTCAGGATTGACACACACATCGGCGGTATTGAGGGCCTCGAGCAATTGCCGGTCCGGCACCCTGCCTGTAAAGGTAAAATACTCTCCTACACCATTTTCAGCTGCATAGGCTTTTATCCTTTCCAGCTCGGTCCCTCCGCCCACACAGATAAAATGTATGTCCCTTCGCTCTTTGACATTGACTATGTATGCTGCGGCGTCAACAAGGTAATTGAGCCCTTCCTGCTTTCCGATGACACCCACATAGCCCACCAGGTATTTCCTGCCCCTTTTCAGCTCCTCCACCGGCGGTATGATCCTGAGTCTTTCAAGGCTTGGCCCGCTCCTTACCACAAAAACATCCTCCGGTTTTTTCCCGCCTCTTTCAATTGCTATCCTTTTATACGACTCGTTTGTCGCAATGGATATTTTTGCGCTCCTGAATGTCATCCTCTCAAGAAACAGCATGACCTTGTACAGAAAATCTCTTTTGCCGAATTTGGCTTCATAGAGCTCCGGATTTATATCATGGTGGTCAAATACAAGCTTCTTCCCTATCAGCTTGAAAGGAAGGGCCACCAGAAAAATCAGATCCGGGGGGTTACAGGCCTGGATCACATCGAAGCCCCTTGTGAAAAGGCACCTGACAGCAAGCACAAACTCCCAGAACAGCGCCGCGCCGTACTCCAGAAGGTAACCAAGGGCACCGTCGGCTTCTTTGGGCAGCGGATGCCTGTAAATGGCTATGCCATCGAGCATCTCAAATTTCTTTTCATAGCCCTTTCCCTTAGGACATATAATAGAGACCATAGCACCCTTGTCTCTCAGTGCCGTTGCTTCCTGCCATACCCTCCTGTCAAAAGGCGACGGAAGGTTCTCAACTATTATCAGTATCTTCTTACCAGCTAACTCCTTCATAGTTGCCTGCTGCATCTGAAACATCTCCTATCCTGACCAGATCGAATATTTGCTGGTCCTCCCGGGCATCTGTCAGTATCCTGGAAAACTCCGGATCCTTGTTCCCGATGATTATGACCTCTCTGTCGCTGAGCAGGTCATCGAGAGAATCCACCATCAATGTGGAAATGTGCGGTATCTTCTCATTTATGTACTCCTTGTTAGCTCCCATGAGCCTTGCCAGGTATACGTTTCTATCGTAAAGCTTCAGATCATAGCCCTTTCCGATGAGCATCTCGATCAGCTCAACCAAGGGGCTCTCCCTCAGGTCATCGGTGCCTTCCTTGAAGCTGAAGCCTGCCACGCCTATCTTTCTTTTTCCGTATGAGATGATCTTCCTTACGGCATTTGTTATCTGCATCCAATTGCTGTTCATTATCGAGCTCAGCAGGGGAGTGTCGACATCATGCATCCGTGCGAAGCAGCTGATAGCCCTCAGGTCCTTCGGAAGGCATGATCCACCGAATGCAAACCCGGGCTTCAGGTATGCTGTCGATATATTCAGCTTGCGGTCCTGCATGAATATGTCCATTACCTCATGGCTGTCCATGCCTGCATTTTTGCACAGCATGCCGATCTCATTGGCAAAGGTTATCTTAAGAGCATGGAAGTTATTGTCGACATATTTGACCATTTCTGCCACTTCTATTTTTGTGATGATCTTTGCTCCCGGAAGTCCTTCATACAAGGACATGACCTTCTGTGCTGTCTCCTGGGAGTCTGCCCCTACCACAGTCTTTGGCGGATTATTGAAATCATACACCGCCGTTGACTCCCTCAGGAATTCGGGATTGAATGCGGCGAAGAAGCCCTCATTATGCTTTTTGCCGGATGCATCCTCTATGGCGGGTATTATGACATCCCTCATGGTCCCCGGTATCATAGTGCTTCTGAATACCAGTACATGTCTTTCCGCTCTTTCCTTAAGGCTTTGACCTATCTGAAAGCAGACATTCTCAAGAAATGAGGTATCCAGGCATCCGTTGGGCCTGCTTGGAGTGCCCACACAAATAATGGACAGCTCGGAATTCAAAATCGCATCTCTCGTATCCACGGTAGCTCTGATATTGCCTTTTTTCGTGTATTCCTCCAAAAGCTCGGGGATCTCCTTTTCAATGATCGGTGACAGCCCGTCATTCATCATCCGGACCTTCGTCTCATTTACATCTACCCCAATGATGCTGTGACCTCTTGATGCAAGACACCCTGCTGTTACTACACCAACATAGCCCAATCCAAAAATACTGATATTCATTATCTGACCTCCTGTTCATCCAACCGTAGTGTAAAGTTAATTACACTCTGTTTATATTGAAGTATGCTATTTGCAAGGGATTCAGAGTTTTTTGATATAAAAAACAATGACCCCCTCTTTTTTGGTATAATTGAGTCTACGACAACCAC
>JAAYPO010000119.1 GCA_012519745.1 Clostridiaceae bacterium
CGAACTCCAAGGGCAGTAGAAACCGCATAAAATCAAGGTTTTCAACTACACAACTTCCACTTAGCCCAACACATTTCGAGTCAGCCCCGTTATGACCTCTTCGATACCTCTCCGTATTTTTAAGTAAGGGTCTGAGTGTCGTGCCTGGTATCAGGCTTCCTCAGTTGCTTGAAAAAGTCTTTGAGTATGCCTGCACATTCGTCCTCCAGCAGTCCCCACACCACGTCCACCCTGTGGTTGAAGGCTTTTACCCTGAACACGTCGATCACCGAGCCTGCAGCTCCGGCCTTCAGATCTGAGGTCCCTATATACAGGGTCCTGAGCCTGGCCTGGATGATGGCACCGGCACACATCGTACATGGTTCAAGGGTAACATACAGGTCGCAGTCTGTTAATCTCCATGAGCCAAGCATCTTGCATGCCCGCCTGATGGCGGTCATTTCTGCGTGAAGCGTGGCATCACATCTGAGCTCTTTTTCGTTATGGCCCCGGGCAATTATCACTCCGTCCCTGACCACGACTGCGCCTACCGGTGATTCACCCATTTTACATGCTTTGTCTGCTTCCTTCAATGCCTGGGCCATGTACCACTCGTGGGTATGCGTCATTTGATGACCCTCCGGAACATAGAGAAAATGCGCAACTCTGATTATACTACAAAGCCTCTGAACAATCAATTGTATTTGTTATACAATATATCACCTTGATGCCAATCGTCGGCCCAGGTTGTACAAAATCCTGAACGGAAGGATTATCATGTACATGATAGAAATAATGAGGAATTCGATAATCATGCTGATGAAATTGTTGAACCTTTCCATAAAATCACCTTCCCTGACAGATGTGAAGCATTTTGTGATGAAATGTACCGATATGTACGATACCAATATTTTCACCAATATGTTATCTTTTATAACGCCTTTTAATAAATAAATTTTTTCATTACAAGCGAAAGCCAATACAAAATGCAAGATGTCAATGCGCATATTGCAAAACATTTTACGTATCAATTGAAACAAAATGAAATTAGTAATAAAATGAAATATAGCGACAATGACGTTGCAAAATACCAAATTATCTGGTCTTTTGCAGCGTTTTTATTTTCAGGAGGGGGTCATGAGTATAAATGATAAAATAAGCACGGGAATTGCCGGTTTTGACAGGGTGATCGATCACTTGCGTCTTGGTGACAATGTCGTTTGGCAGGTCGATGATATATGCTCCTACAAAAAAATGGCGGATGCATTTGTTGCTCAGGCAAGGCTTGATAAGAGGAGGATCGTCTATATCCGATTCGGCCGGCATCAGCGGATAGTGGAGCAAAGCCAGGATGTCCATACCTGCTGCCTAGATGCGGAGAAAGGGTTTGAAAGCTTCGCGACAGAGGTGCACAATCTGGTAAGGGAGGAGGGCCGAAAGGTTTTTTATGTGTTTGACTGCCTATCTGAGCTGCTCAGATATTGGTATTCCGACCTTATGATCGGCAACTTTTTCAAGGTCACATGCCCATATTTGTATGAGCTTGCTACTGTTGCATATTTTGCTCTTATGAGAAACAACCATACCAACAGCACGATTGCGGGTATTAGGGAGACGACACAGCTGATGCTTGATCTGTACCATACGGACAGCAGGCTGTATATCCATCTCCTCAAGGTCTGGCAGCGGTATTCTCCAACAATGTTTTTTCCACACTTGATAAATGGGCAGGATGCAACAAGCATAACCTCAAGCTCTGAGGCCTGCATACTGTTTTCCAGTCTCAGAAGGAGTGAAAACCGGCAGGATTACTGGAATACAATAGTGAATAACGCTGCGCAGCTGACCAATGCGCCTCATGAGCAGCAGGAGGAAGCGAGGCTGCAGCTTTTACGGATGCTT
Organism: Clostridiaceae bacterium; assembly: GCA_012519745.1. Lineage (GTDB taxonomy): Bacteria > Bacillota > Clostridia > Acetivibrionales > DTU013 > DTU013. The sequence goes on from JAAYPO010000119.1 coordinate 1,882, forward strand.
ATAGGAAATCATACGGGTATGGCACGATTGAGCCAAGCTTATCTTACCCTGGATGATATTTTGGAAATAGCCTCCAGGGAGATCGGAACAGGCTTCATCGGGGGAAAGAGCGTCGGTATGCTTGTTGCTCGTAAAATAATCAGCGCGAAGGCCGGGGAGCACTTTGAAAAGTATCTTGAGCCCCACGATTCGTTTTTTATAGGCTCGGATGTATTTTACACATATATCGTTCAGAATGGCTGGTGGAGACTGCGTGTAAAACAAAAAACAATGGACGGCTATTACAATTATGCCTCTGAGCTGAGGTCCAATCTGCTGCAAGGGAACTTTCCCATGGACATACGGGAACAGTTTACCCAGATACTGGAGTATTTTGGCCAGTCACCGATCATTGTCAGATCCAGTTCACTGCTTGAGGACAATTATGGAAATGCTTTCGCGGGAAAGTATGAGAGTGTTTTCTGTGTCAACCAGGGTACACCCGAAGAGAGGTATGATGCCTTTGAACAGGCCGTTCGGACGGTCTATGCCAGCATGATGGATGAGGATGCCCTTGCGTATAGGTTTAAAAGGCAGCTTGTGGACAAGGATGAACAGATGGCATTACTGGTGCAGCGCGTTTCCGGAGACCAGTACGGAGATTATTTCTTTCCTCATGCAGCAGGCGTTGGCAATTCATCAAATATATATGTGTGGGATAAGAATGCAGATATGGATGCGGGCATGCTGCGGCTTGTTTTTGGATTGGGTACCCGAGCTGTTGACAGAACAGTATCTGATTATGTCAGGATAGTATGTCTGGATGATCCGTCGCGTGTACCTCCTATGAATTATGATGATATTCAGAGGTATTCCCAGCACGGAGTGGATGTGCTGTCTCTTAAGCACAATCACCAGGCTGAAATGGATCTGGAGGAAATATTGTCCCTGGATCTCAAAACTGATAAGGAGCTGTTTGCGAGCCCCGATATGCAGACCTGTGCACGCTTGTCCGAGCTGGGCTATAAAGGGGTCAGAGCCCCGTATATACTGGACTTCCGGCGGTTGTTGACTGAGACTGAGTTTCCCGGGGTGATGAGGGATTTACTTGGCGTATTGTCTCAGGCATACAACTATCCTGTTGATGTAGAGTATACTGTCAATTTCTCAAGTAACGGAAAATTCAGGATAAATCTGCTGCAATGCCGGCCCCTGCAAACCCGAGGACTTGGCAAGGCTGTGGAGCTGCCCGTACCAAGGGATGCTTCGGATTGCTTTTTCTCAGGTAAGCGAAGCTTTATGGGCGGAAATGTCCGTCTTCCTGTTGACATGGTAATATATATCAAAACTCGGGACTACATGGAGCTCAATGAGCAGGAGAAGTATGCCGTAGCCCGACAGATAGGAATGCTCAATAAAGAAATAAAGGAAAAAAGCATAATGCTTGTCGGCCCGGGCAGATGGGGGAGCACACTACCGTCACTTGGTGTTCCGGTACGGTTTGCAGAGCTGTGCAATATGTCCATGATATGTGAGGTGGCATCGATGAAGGATGGGTGCATGCCTGAACTCTCCTATGGATGTCATTTCTTTCAGGATCTTGTTGAAAGCGGTATCTTTTATGCGGCGATATATGACGGCAGCGATGATACGGTTTTCAACCCGGAATATATTCTCGGAAAAGAAAACCTGCTGTGTAATATTTTACCCCAGAGCAGCCGATTTTGTGATGTAATACATGTTGCCCGGACCGATGGAATGGAAGTTTATTCAGATATATCAGAGCAGACTTTTATTTGCAGGCAGCGTAATGATTCTGATGGAGGAAATAAAGGCTGCATGTCGAATACTTATGACGAGGTGATATAATTGAATGGAATTTTTCTTCTTATCATAATATTTTTTGTGATCGTTCCGTTGATAAAAAAGTTTAAGGAATCAATGGATGAAAGCAATACAAAAAACAGGAACAGGTACGGCGGCTACAATAACCCTAATGCTCATAGCAGCCACAACAGCAAGAAGATCACCTATGACTGGAAGCCTGATTATGACTCACAAAGCAGTCAGGGCATTCAGGACAGTAAAGCAGCCAAGCCTGTTGTCCGGACGCCATCAGGACAGATCGTTTCCTCAGGCACAGCGCCTGCAGCTGCAAACACCCCATCACCTTCAGAAGCGGCAAAGACACAGCCATCTACTATGCCGACAGCCGCCAAACCGGAATCAGCAGCGATATCTGGCAACAAACCCGCTTCAGCAGGAGAAGTGCCGAATGAGGAGAGAGATAGACGTTTGAATGATGCCGGTGATGTTACCGAAGTGCATGTTTCAGATATGTTTATGAAGCAGGATGCATCAATGCATGAATACGATTACTTCGGATACGGTGAGGCCTCATATGACATGCCGGAATCCGGTGCTTTCAAATTTTCTGATGTCACAGTGGATTCCGAAGTGCGTGTAGATGCCGTGATGCCAGACGTGAGGGACATTGTAAAGACAGAGATGAAAGACTAACTCCGGAGTATCTCTAATACAGGACTATGGATGTAATTTATTTTATATAACGGAGGTTCGTATGAGAGCATTATTTATTGGAGGGACCGGCATTATCAGCACAGCGGTCACAGAACTATTTGCCCGCAATGGCGGAGAGCTTTACCTTCTTAACCGCGGCAGCCGCAATGACAAGCTGCCTGATAATGTGCACCATATCAAAGGTGACATCAATGATGAGGAGAGTGTTGCCAGGCTGATATCAGGAATGAGCTTTGATGTTGTTGCGGATTTTATTGCATTTACAGTCGATCACGTGGAACGTGACTTTAGATTATTTAATGGGAAAACAAAACAGTACATTTTTATTAGCTCTGCTTCGGCCTATCAAAAGCCGCCGCTGAACTATCCTGTCACTGAGAGCACACCTCTTGTCAATCCATACTGGCAGTATTCGCGGGACAAGATTAGCTGCGAGGAGTATCTTATGAAGCAGCATAGGGAGAACGGATTTCCTGTAACCATAGTAAGACCGAGCCACACCTACGGTGACACTTACCTGCCCCTGGACAACTGGCAGGCTGCCAGGAGAATGCTCGAGGGCAAGAAGGTCATAATACATGGGGACGGGAGTACACTGTGGACGCTGACACATAACTCGGACTTTGCTAAGGGATTCGTCGGTCTGATGGGAAATGTACATGCTATAGGAGATGCCATCCACATCACTTCTGATGAGAGGCTGACCTGGAATCAGATATACGAAATAGTCGCACAGGCGCTGGGTGTTGAATTGAAGGCTGTGCATGTATCCTCAGAATTCCTGGCGGCGTGCAGCCAGTGGGATCATTTGGGTTCTCTAATCGGGGACAAGGCCAACAACGGGATCTATGACAATACAAAGATAAAAAGGCTGGTACCCGATTTTGCTGCAACTACCCGTTTTGATCAGGGAGTTCGCAAAACAGTTGCCAACATTTTAAGTGATCCAAGGCTTCAGAAAGAGGATCCGGTATATGACAACTGGTGTGACCGCATCATCCATGCTATGGACAATGCACTCAAAACTGTATTGTCTGGTAATATGAAATAGAGACACAGCCTGTTGCGGATCTGGTGTTAAAAAAAGTGGATAAATGGACGGGGTTTGAATTTTTCGAATTGGAAATCATATGGCCCTGTCCATTCTTATTTTTTTGATCAAAACTGCACATAATTCGTTATGAGGAGTGATGCAGATGAAAACAAGCTGGAAGGGATCCATCAGCTTCGGAATGGTTTATTTCCCGGTAAATGTATATACTGCCACATCAGGGTCGGAGGGTGTTAAATTCAATTATCTTCATAAGAAGTGCAACACAAGGGTAAGATACAAGAAATTCTGCGAGGCCTGCAATGAAGAGGTTTCTCAGGAGGACCTGGTAAAGGGCTATGAGTATGAAAAGGATAAATATATCCTTGTGACAGATGAGGACTTTGAAAAGCTGCCTATTAAATCAAAGAAAACCATATCCATAATTAATTTCGTGGATGAGGACAAGATCGATCCGATCTATCTTGACAAGGCCTATTATGTGGGACCTGGCAATTTCAGCGCCAGCAAGGCCTTCGAGCTGTTCAGGAGGGCTATGCGGGAAACCGGCAAGGTGGGCATCGCGAAGATAACACTGTCCTCAAATGAGTATGTGTCTCTGGTCAAGCCCTATGACAAAGGAGGGATGCTGATATATCTGCTCTATTACGCAAATGAGATCAGAAGAGCGGAAAACATCCCAGAACTGAACTATGATGCGGATATACATGAAAATGAAATGAAGATGGCAGTGAGCCTCATCAATAATTTGTCCTCTGAATTTGATATCGACGAATACAGGAATGAGTACCAGGAAGCGCTAAAAAAGCTGATACAGGCCAAAGTGGAGGGAAAGGAGGTTGTGAGTCCTCCTGAGACCCAGTCCAATATCATCGATCTGATGGAGGCACTAAAGGCCAGCGTGGAAGCAACAAAGGGAGGCAGGGATGCTGATGGCGGGAGGTCCGGTACTAAGGCCAAGGGCCGACGCAAGAGCGCATCAGGGACAGGAGGAGGGACTAAACAGAAGACCTCCTGATACTGTCATTGGCGCGATGTTGCTATTTTTGCAATTTGATTTCCTGTGTCCTGCAAAAAAACATTTGAAACTTGATTCTTAAATGGTATAATTTCTTTATTGCACAAGGGGGAGGAAATCTATATGCAAAAGTGTGGAAGATTGATTGTGCCTGACGGATACAAGTCAAGAATGTCCATAAAGGAAACGGAGATCGCCATCAAGTTTATAAAGGATCGATTTGAAAATATACTTGCAAAGGAAATGAATCTGACAAGGGTGTCGGCACCGCTGTTCGTACGCCCCGAGTCAGGGCTCAATGACGACCTGAACGGTGTTGAAAGACCTGTCTCTTTTGATGTGCCGGATGCCGGAGGCAAGGACATCGAGATAGTACATTCACTGGCAAAATGGAAGAGGATGGCGCTGCAGCGCTATGATTTTATAAGCGGCGAAGGCCTCTATACAGATATGAATGCCATCAGACGTGATGAGGTCATGGACAATCTTCACTCAATCTATGTGGACCAGTGGGACTGGGAAAGGATCCTCAATAAAAGCGAACGCAATGAGCAAACGCTTAAGATGATAGTGAACAAGCTCTTCACCGTTTTCAAGAAGACGGAGGAGGAGACATGTGCCGCCTTCCCGACACTGGAGAGATATCTGCCTGATGAGATAAGCTTCATTACTTCACAGGAGCTCGAAGACATGTACCCCGAGCTGGATCCAAAGGGACGGGAGGATATGATAACAAAGCAAAAGAAGGCCGTCTTTATTATGAAGATCGGCGCACCGCTCAACTCAGGTATAAAGCATGACGGTAGAGCGCCGGATTACGATGACTGGGAGCTCAATGGCGATATATTGTTCTGGTATCCCGTGCTGGAGCATGCCTTCGAGGTATCGTCCATGGGCATCAGAGTAGATGAGGACTCTCTTGTAAAGCAGCTGAAGATGGCAGGCTGCGAGGAAAGACTAGAGCTGCCGTTCCACAGGGATGTTTATGAAAAGAGGCTGCCGTACACGGTGGGCGGTGGTATCGGACAGTCGAGGATATGTATGTTCTACCTGAGCAAAGCACATGTGGGCGAGGTGCAGTCCTCCATATGGCCTCAGGATATGGTCGATGCCTGCAGGGAAGCAGGTATACAACTGCTGTAGATAAAGCAAAAGGGGGACATTCCTGAAGTCCGGCTTCGAAGTAAATACAGAAGAAGTGTCCCCTTACTGCTTGAGCTTGGCCAGGGCATCTGCCAGTGCGGAGTTGATAGATTCGTCATCCTGTCTGTTGAGGAACCTGCTGACTTCCTTTTTGTTCACCTGCTCGCCCTTTCTTTTGTTAAAGGCTTCAAGCTTCTCGCGATATCCGCATGAACAGAAAAAGCCTTTGTTTTCACCCTCGCCGCGCAATTCCATCTTTTTGTGGCATTGGGGGCAGCGCGCGTTGGACAGGATGGCGATACCTTTACGATAGCCGCATTCCCTGTCTTGACAGACAAGCATCCTGCCCTTTTTGCTGTTTACCTCCAGCAGATATTTTCCGCATTCAGGGCACTTCTCCCTTGTCATATTGTCGTGCTTGTACACAGCCGTACTGGAGATCACATTTGAAACAAGCTTTGCGGCATAGCTCTTCATTTCATTTACAAACGCTGACGGATCCGACTTTCCTCTGCTTATCAGCTGTAAGGTCTGCTCCCATTTTGCAGTGAGCTCCGGTGACTTCAGATCCGACGGAGCTATATCGATCAATTGAATGCCTTTTGAGGTAGGATGGATCTCCTTGCCTCTTCTTTCCATATAAAAGGAATTGAACAGCTTTTCTATAATGTCCGCCCTGGTTGCCGGTGTACCGAGGCCGCCTGTCTTGTCCATGGTTTCTCTCAAAGCCTCGTTTTCAATAAATTTGCCGGGATGCTCCATGGCAGTCAGCAGCGTTGCTTCCGTGTATCTGGCCGGAGGCTTGGTCTTGCCGGCTATCAGCTGAACTGAGTTGAGCTTGAGCTTACTGCCTTTTTTGACATCAGGCAGGTTTTGCTCAGGCCCGTCATCCGCAGACCCGGAGAGCTCCCTGTCATCATCCGGCGAATCATTCCCGGAACCGATCTCGTAGACGGCCTTCCAGCCCTTCGACTGGATGATCTTCCCTCTTGCAATGAACATTTCGCCCTTTACATCGACTCTTATGGTCGTTTGCTCGTATTTGAAGGCCGGGCTCAGAACTGCGATGAATCTTTTGACAACCAGATCGAAGATATTCCTTTCTTCCCTGTCGAGCCCGGCCAGGTTTACATACTGCTCTGTTGGTATTATTGCATGGTGGTCCGAGACCTTGCTGTTGTCAACGAATCTTTTTGTTGTTTTGATGCCGCCTCTGAACAATGCCCGGGCGGCTTCTGCGTATGGGCCTATGGATATGGCCTTCAGCCGCTCTGCCAGGGTTGGTATGATATCATCTGTGATATACCTTGAGTCGGTTCTCGGATATGTTACGATTTTGTGTGTCTCATATAGCTTTTGCATTATACCTAGAGTTTGTTTAGCGGAGTAACCGTATTTTCTGTTTGCGTCGCGCTGAAGCTCTGTCAGGTCGTATGCCAGCGGCGGCAGCTCCTGCTTTGCTTCTTTTTTGACTTCTGTTACCTCTCCCGTCTGTCCCTTTACCTTTTCCACCAGCTCATCAGCCTTCTGCTTGTTGAAGAGCCTGGTCTGGCCGCTTGCTTTGTCCTTCCACCGGATGCCGAAGCCGCCGGCGTCGGCCTGTATCGTCCAGTAATCCTTTGGAACGAACCGCTTTATTTCATTCTCCCGCTCTACGACCATTGCCAGGGTCGGTGTCTGGACGCGTCCGGCAGAAAGCTGGGCATTGTGCTTGCAGGCCAGTGCCCTGGTTACATTGAGACCGACGAGCCAATCTGCTTCAGCACGGCATTCAGCCGACTTAAACAGGTTGTCGTATTCTCTTGCAGGCCGCAGATTGTTGAAGCCTTCCTTTATGGCCTTATCTGTCTGGGAGGATATCCACAGACGGCTGATGGGCTTTGAAAAACCTGCCTTCATAATGATCCACCTTGCCACAAGCTCACCTTCACGGCCGGCGTCGGTGGCTATTACAAGTTTATCGATATCCGGAGCTTTCAGCAGTTCCTTCACGATCTTGAACTGCTTAGCTGTCTGCCGGATAACCACCAGCTGCATTTTCTTAGGAAGCATGGGTAGTGTCTCCAGCCTCCAGGTTTTATATTGCTCGCCATAGGCTTCAGGATCTGCCAGTGTGACCAGATGCCCCAGCGCCCATGTTACAATGTATTTGCTTCCTCTCATGCAGCCGTTACCGCTCTGACTGCAGCCCAGGACCTTTGCAAGATCCCTGCCTACAGAGGGTTTTTCAGCCAGTACAAGTATCTTTCCCATATATTTGGACCTCTTTTCGAATAATTCTGCGCGACAGTTACAATTATAACCTATGTTATATAAAAATTCGAACAAAGAAAAGGGGACGGAGGCTTCAGCAATCAGAAACCCCCGTCCCCGGTGATGCTAATATGATTATTACCCGAGTATTGCCTGAAGATCGGCTTCAGGAGTCGAGATGGGCTTGATGCCGAACTTCTCGACCAATACATTCAACACGTTGGAAGAGAAGAAGGCCGGTAATGTAGGACCTACATATATATTTTTCAAGCCCAGCGCCAGAAGTGTCAGCAGGATGCACACAGCCTTCTGCTCGTACCAGGACAGTACAAGTGTCAATGGCAGGTCATTTACATCACAATTGAATGCTCCTGCAAGGGCAATGGCTACCTGTATCGCAGAGTATGCGTCGTTGCACTGGCCCATGTCCATGATCCTGGGCAATCCCTTGATCTCTCCAAGGTCAAGGTCATTGAAGCGGAACTTGCCGCAGGCAAGAGTCAGGATCACAGTATCCTTTGGTGTTTGACTTACGAAATCTGTATAATAGTTTCTGCCTGGCTTTGCGCCGTCACAGCCGCCTACCAGGAAGAAGTGCTTGATGTCTCCATTCTTTACTGCATCTATTACTGCATCCGCAACTCCCAGGACAGTGTTGTGGCCAAAGCCTGTCGTCATCACACTTCCTCCGTTTATGCCTGTAAAGTGCTTGTCCTGCGGCCATCCACCTAGTTCAAGAGCTTTGTTGATCACGGGAGCAAAGTCCTTGTTTCCGTTGTTGTCCGGTATGTGGACAAGGCCCGGATATGCTACGACTGCTGTGGTGAATACTCTGTCGATATAGGAAGCTCTGGGCGGCATCAGACAGTTGGTGGTGAACAGGAATGCGCCGGGTACATCGGCAAATTCCTTCTGCTGGTTCTGCCAGGCTGTTCCGAAGTTGCCCTTGAGATGAGCATACTTCTTCAGCTCCGGATAGCCATGTGCCGGCAGCATTTCACCGTGAGTATAGATGTTGATGCCTTTGCCCTCTGTCTGCTCAAGGAGCTGTCTCAAGTCATGCAGGTCGTGACCGCTGACTACTATAAAGGGCCCCTTCTCCACGTTGGTTGTGACCTTCGTGGGTACAGGATGTCCAAATTCACCTGTGTTGGCGCCATCAAGCAATGCCATACACTTGAGGTTGATGTGTCCGAATTCCATAAGCAGTTCCAGCCATGCCTCAATGGAACGCTCTTCTCCGATAGCTCTCATGCCCTTGTAGAACCAGGCCATTACCTCTTTGTCTTCTTTGCCGAGGACGAATGCGTGGTATGCGTATGCAGCCATGCCTCTCAGACCAAGAAGGAGAGTCGAGCGCATCGAAACGATGTCTTCGTTTCCTGTCCAGAGTGCGTCCGTCGGAAGATCCTCAGCTCCGCCCAGTCTGGCTTTCTCTTCTCTTATCCGGCTGACAAGGTCATTTACCCGGTCTATATCGAAGTTGACATTAGTTATTGTTGTAAAAAGCCCCTGCAGCATCAATTCGTCAGCCTGCCTGCCTGGTGCTCCCGATTTACCTGCTGCTCTTGCAAGACCTACCAAAGCACAGGTAAGCTCATCCTGTCCGTTGGCCACGACGGCATTCTTGCCGCAAACGCCTGATTTGGTGCATGCCTTTCCTCCTGCGGTTTGCTCACACTGAAAACAAAACATATTACTCATTATCAAAACCCCCTCATAAAATAAAATAATTGATTTAGGTAAACGGCATTATCGTACCGATCAGTTTCTATTTACCCTTCCTGTGCAAAAAAAACCAGGACACTGCGCCCTGTTGAATCTACATAATTATTGTAGTATAATTTCATTGACAAATCGGTAACTATAGTTACGGATGTAAAGAAAATTATTGCTTGGTATGGGAACATGAAATTATTCGGAGGAGTCGATATATGCAGCAAAGGACCATGAAAAGCAGGATGATGGAAAAAGTCAAGGCCATAGCATCGGAATGCAGGCTTTTTGAAAACATCAGACCGGAGGAGCTGTGTGCACTGCTTGTCTGCCTTGATTTCAAGGTGGGCAGCTTTAGCAGGAACGATATCATCAAAATGGCCGGAGCCCTTTTCGAGGGAGTAGGCGTGGTAATAGAGGGGCAGGTATCGGTGGTTAAAGAGAATGCGGCCGGGGAGAGGATCGTATTCTCCATTCTGAAGCAGGGAGAGCTTTTTGGGGAGATGGCGGCTTTTTCGGGAGACAGGAGGTGGCCTGCAACAGTGATCGCCCAAACCGACTGCAGTGTCATGTATGTGCCTTCAGACAAGCTGGTGGGGCAATGCGAAGCCTCATGCTCCGGGCACAGCAAGCTGATTTTGAATATGCTGGGGATATTATCAAGAAAGGCCATAACACTAAGCCGGCAGCTGGAATTTTTGTCGATAAGGAGCATGAGAGGTAGGATAGCGGCGTTTTTGCTTGAGCAGCATAAAAAAAGCGGAAGAGCGACTTTTATGCTGGATATGAACAGAAATGAGCTGGCAGATTTCCTGAATGTGGCCAGACCATCACTTTCCCGCGAAATGTGCCGGATGAGGAACGAGGGGATACTGGACTTCCACAGGTCATCCATGCAGATAAGAGATATGGCGGCATTGAAGGATGCAGCCCAGGAGCGTTGAGCTATCATAAAATATACAGGATATGCTTACAGAGGAAGCAGGATGGGTAAGATATCCTTGTGTTTGAATGAGATCCGATGATCCATTAATGAAAATTTTAGTTTGGAGAGTGACTATGAAACAGAAATCACCCCGGGAATCCATGGTTGAAATGACGGAGCTGGTTTTGCCGAATGATACGAATCTGCTGGGAAATCTCCTTGGCGGCAGGCTCATGCATTTGGTGGATGTTGCCGGTGCAATGGCAGCCCAAAGGCACAGCAACCGCATAGTTGTCACGGCATCTATTGACAGTGTGGAGTTCAAGCATCCGGTGAAGCTAGGCCAGATAGTGACGCTTAAGGCAAGAGTGACCTGGGTCGGGAGGACCTCGATGGAGGTACTTGTCGAGGTTTACTCAGAGGACTATATGACCGGAGAGCAGAAATTCACAAACAGGGCTTACCTGACCTTCGTGGCTGTTGATTCGAACTGCAGGCCGACAGAGGTCTGTGGGCTGCTCCTTGAGACTGAGGAGGACAGGCTCGAGTACGAGGCTGCTGCAATAAGACGGAGCGAACGGCTGAAAAGAAGGGAAGGAACCAACTGCTGAGAATAAATCGGGAATGAAAACAGTATGATCGCTATATATCTAAGCCCTGGGCTTCCCCAGGGCTTTTGATGTTGGCCTGGGGCATAGAATCCACATCGGTAAAACGAACATATGTTTGATTTTATGTATGTTTTGTGATAAACTATGACTGTATTCAGTGACGATGAAGCGGGTGGTTGTATCAGATGGAATTGATGGATAAGCTGACTGTATTGGCAGACAGTGCAAAGTATGATGTTTCCTGTGTCTCAAGCGGAAGCTCCCGCAAGAACACACCCGGCGGCATTGGAAGCGGCGCTGCGGCCGGCATATGCCATACATTCACAGGTGATGGCAGGTGTGTGTCACTGTTGAAAATACTCATGTCAAACTGCTGTATGTATGATTGCGCATATTGTGTCAATAGAGTTTCTAATGATGTGCCCCGTGCCTCATTCACACCTGAGGAGGTCGCGGCGGTGACAATCAATTTCTACAGGAGAAATTATATAGAAGGCCTTTTTCTCAGCTCTGCAGTGGTCAGATCGCCGGACCATACGATGGAGATGATATTGAAGGCTGTTAGTATGCTGAGGGAACAATACCGTTTCAACGGCTATATCCATATCAAGGCCATCCCCGGAGCCGATGCTGTATTGATAGAGAAGGCAGGCCGCTATGTGGACAGGATGAGCGTCAATATCGAGCTGCCGACCAATGACAGCCTGAAGCTGCTGGCTCCGCAGAAGAAAAAGGAGGCTATTCTCGGCCCCATGGGCTTTATTAAAGAAAGGATCCATGAGACGAATGACTATAAGAACAGATTCAAAAGCACACCCAGCTTTGTTCCGGCAGGGCAGAGCACACAGATGATCATAGGTGCGACGCCGGATCCGGATGTAAAGATACTCAGGCTTTCAGAAGGGCTGTATAAAAGGTTTGGCATGAGGAGGGTGTTCTATTCTGCGTATGTGCCGGTATCAAATCACCCGGCGCTGCCTCGTACGGTCAGGCCGCCCCTGCTGCGGGAGCACAGGATATACCAGGCCGACTGGCTTCTGAGGTTTTACGGCTTCAAGGCGGATGAACTGCTGGATGACAAGCACTGCAATTTTGATACGCAGCTCGACCCTAAGTGTGACTGGGCATTGCGCAACCTTCATACATTCCCTGTGGAAATAAACAAGGCGGATTATCTGCTGCTGCTTCGGGTGCCTGGTATCGGAGTCCGTTCGGCACAAAGGATCATCAATGCCAGAAGGATACAGAAGCTTGATTTTGCAGATATCAAAAAGCTGGGGGTAGTTTTGAAAAGAGCCAGGTTTTTCATCACCTGCAAGGGGAAATATATCGACAGGCTGGAGGCGTCCGAGGACTTTATCAGGATGAATCTGCTGGCCGGCAGGGAGCGGCTGCCTGCACTTGATACGGGATACACACAGCTGAGTTTTCTTCCGCCTGAGCCATCCCCCTTCAAGCAGCTCGGGGCGCCCACCGCTGAAGACATGGCAGCCAGTGTGACAGGAGAATTGTGATGCTGATATATGTGTATGACGGCAGCTTTGAAGGCATACTGACATCAGTATTCGAGGCTTTCAGCCGCAGGGAAGTGCCTGATGCGATACTGCCGGAGGACGGACTGCAGCAGGAGCTGTTTGCTTCATATTCGCATATACAGACTGATCCGGCCAAATCAGACAGGGTCTATACATCCATATGGAAGAATATATCCGATGATGCTCTGAAAAATGTTTATCATACCTTCCTTTCGGAGGATCCGGATGCAGCTACGCTTATATACAGATACCTTAAGCTGGGATGGAAGATGGGGAGCAAAGTGGACATGTTCCTGTCCAATGATACAGTGTTCAGGATAATGGAGATAAACCGCAGACTTGGATTTGAAGTCCACAGACTGAAGGGCTTTGTCCGCTTCAGGCAGGTCGGCGAGGGCATATATTATTCCTCCATTAGTCCGGACAACAATGTCGTGGAATTGCTGGCCCCTCATTTTGCAGAGAGACTGTCCGACCAGAAATGGATCATTCATGATGTCAGAAGGGAGATAGCTGCGCTCTACAACCTGAAGCAATGGATCGTATCAGAGTTCTCTGCCGGTGAGATACCGGATGCGACAGATGAGGAGAAGCTGTATTCAAAGCTCTGGAAAAGGTTTTTCACAACACTGGAGATACCCTCCCGGTCCAATCCCAAGCTTCAAAGACAGCTTCTGCCACGCAGATACTGGGAGCATCTCACTGAAAAGTGGTGAGCTAATACAGCTCCTCGTCATCATCGTAGTAGGAGAGCTCCATCAACTCATTGTAGAGGCTTTCAATTTTGTCATACTCACCGTACTGCTGGTTTTCCACATTGTGAAGAAACTCCTCTATACTGCTTGTGTTGCTCAGTGTCAGATCCAGATCCATGTTAGCTGCCAATTCGTTGATCCTGTCAAGTATCTCCTGCTTATCAGTCATATATTACCTCCGGATTCACTATGATTTTATCGGTTAAATATTATGAGTAATGGTATTCATTTTATACATGTGTTATGCAATATATGTTTTTTTATATAAATGAATATGGACATCAAGGATGGAAACTAATGCTTGAAACTTGCTATTGACTTTATGTTACATCATCTGCTACAATAGTAAAGCGCGTACGGGGCATAAGCAAGCGGCGCCTGCGCAGAATATGGCGGCGTAGCTCAGATGGCTAGAGCATGCGGTTCATACCCGCAGTGTCGTTGGTTCAATTCCGACCGCCGCTACCATGCAAATATGCATATGATTATTTAAAATATAACCATATGCATATTTATTACGGCCCATTGGTCAAGCGGTTAAGACACCGCCCTTTCACGGCGGTAACAGGGGTTCGAGTCCCCTATGGGTCACCAC
>JAAYPO010000120.1 GCA_012519745.1 Clostridiaceae bacterium
ATGCTTTCACCGCCGTCAAATGAAACTACAAAAATGACATTTTCGGATCCTTCGGGACAGCTCAAGGAATCCAATCCAATGAGAGCCTTTCACCTCTATCCCGAGAAGCATGTACAGAGGGACAGCCCAATGGGCAGCTTTTTCTTCAATGGCTCCTTTGTATTCCCCGCCGCTTCGCAGAATACGGACAGGGCCCTGCGCTTCCTGGAATGGGTACAGCAGAGCAGGGATAACTATCTGCTTGTGACATGCGGCATAGAAAACGAGGACTACGTTTTAATGAACGACTATCCGGTAATGCCTGCCGACATGGACTTCACCGACCGCACATATCTGTACTGGGATGGCAGCTGGGCATTCAAAAACATCAAACATGAGTATGGAGCTGCTTTGGAAGCACTTGGCGACACAATTGAAACACCCATGGAATTCCTCGAGAAAAATTCAAAATATCCTCCTCACGGAGCCTTTTATCCAAATTACAGTGTGTTGCAGCAAACCGTCCTTGACAGGCAGAGCGCCTACATGGACTTTGAGTATAAGCTCACACAGGGGCTGATACAGGACATGACAGAAGTGGATGCATTCATAAAAAACCTTGATACCATCGGCAGCGCCGAGCTTGTCGAGGAAGCTCAAAAGCAGATGGCAGCGGGGAAATGAACCGCTGGAATGAACACCGGACTTTTATATGCGGCATCGGGATAATGCATAAAACCCTTCAGGCTATACAACCTGAAGGGTTTTATCATATATCGGTCTGGCGTGCCTGGAGGGATTCGAACCCCCGGCCTACGGATTAGAAGTCCGTTGCTCTATCCAGCTGAGCTACAGGCACATATCAAGCTTTGTGCGGCAGGCCGCTGCTGGTCACAGAAAGTCCTGCCATGAAAAACAAGTGGAGCGGGTGATGGGAATCGGACCCACGCAATCAGCTTGGAAGGCTGATGTTCTACCATTGAACTACACCCGCAGGTATTGTCTCGAAAATACCGACTTACATATTATACAGTCGGTATGCACGTTTGTCAATGCCGCAAATATTTTTGTCCAACTGGCCATTTTTCCCTTATTCACATCGGCTCACAGGGAAGTCATCTTACCCCATCACCTGCATATTTGAGCACGGCCCATCAGGAGAACAGGTTATTCCGCTTTGTCAAAGTATTCACCGCTATCCGTACTGTTGTCTGAAAGCATTGGTTCGATTCCTCCCCAATGTGTAAGCAGCTTCGAGCCGCTCTTTTCAAGACTCAGCAAATAGTCGCCTTCATCATGGATCTCCATCAGATTATCGGGCAAATAGCTGTCAAAGAAAAGGTCCAGGCGGTCTGCGTTTTCAGAAGCCCTGGCCTTCAGCCTCATCATTGTTTGAAAACCGTCTATATATATATCTGCATAATAGGACCCCTTCTCTTCATATATGGATATGGAGTAGAACATGTTTTGGTCAGGCGGCGCAAACTCAGTAAATGAATAGTCACCAGACCAGGATCCCATCGATGCCGTATTGTCGTCGGTCTCCGATATCTCGGGACCGGATATATCAGCATCTACAGTACCGCCGGTACTGACATCAGTCCCAGGCTCCATATTTTCTGTGTTATTATCCAAAC
>JAAYPO010000121.1 GCA_012519745.1 Clostridiaceae bacterium
GTTTGGTTTTCGCAGCTTCGATAACCTCCCATACATCTATACCCATTTTATCGCATATGATCGCCATTTCGTTGGCCAATGCGATATTAACGTTTCTGAATGTATTTTCATGTATTTTTTCCATCTCAGCAACCTTGGGAGACGATACCTTGAGTATCTCACTGTCAAGAACATTGCTGTACAGCAATGCGGCGATCTCAGTGCAGGCAGGAGTGACCCCTCCCACAACCTTGGGGGTATTGCGTGTTTTATACAGCTTGTTGCCGGGATCGATCCTTTCCGGTGAAAACACCAGGTAAAAATCCTTCCCGCACTCAAGCCCGCTTTTTTCGAGGATAGGTCTGACCACATCCTCTGTAGTGCCGGGATATGTGGTGCTCTCGAGTATTATGAGCATATCCTTGTGCATGTATTTCGATATTTGCTCCGATGCGTTTATTATATAAGTGATATCCGGCTGGAAATATTCGTCCAGCGGGGTTGGAACACACATTATTACGCAATCGAGTTCTTTTATGTATCCGAAATCAGATGTCGCTTTGAGCTTACCGCTGTCCACAACATTTCTTAATTCATCAGGATCGATATCATCGATATAGTTCCTGGCCTCGTTTACCATTTCGACTTTCTTTGCCTGTACATCAAAGCCGATGGCCCTATATCCCGATTTTGCAATCTCAACAGCAAGAGGCAGGCCTACATAGCCAAGACCTATCACTCCGATTACAGCAGAATTGTTTTTGATCTTCACTGTAATATTCTCCATCATAAGAAACCTCCCCCTAAGTATTGGCATTGCAAATCTTTTTGATCAGTTCGCTTATTCCTTCGTCAGTATTCTTGAATTTCTCCAGGAAATCAAGCGCCCTTTCCTTCTGACCATATTCATTTAAAACAAAGCCGATATTATAAACCGTATCCATATTGGCATCATTGATTTCAAAAGACCTGGTCAGCAGCGGGATCACCATTCTATGTGAGCCGCTGATAAACAACTGCACAGCAATGTTATTTAAGATCTGATCTTTTCTCTTAGTATGGGAGATCGATGCTATCAACTCATTGAGCTGGTACTTGTTGCTATTTAGCATATCAATCAAAAGTTTTAGGTAATAGTCCTCATCAACTCCATCATCAAGCCTTTTCATGATTCTTTCCAAAATCATGCTCTTGCCTAATGCTAATACTTTTCCGCCTGAAATATACTCCAGGACTTTGTTTTTATTAATTGCAGGTACTGATTTATCAACACCTGAGCTGTATTTTCCCATAACATCTGCTATATGGATAGCTCGTGCCGTATATGTGTGGTTGGCTAAAGCTTCATTATACCCATTATTTGCAATAGCCTCGCGTTCTTCCTCGTGTAAAAGATAGTATCCGATTTTCTCTTCAAGTTCATCGATCGACTCTGTCTCAACTAAATGCACACCATTCGTAAATGGATTATCAGCAGATAACCTTTCCGATATTACAAAAGAACCACACCCCAGGCCCTCAAAAATCCTTGTTTCGGTATCGAGATTATCGAAGGTATGCAAATTCAGGACGATTTTCGCACGGTTAAAAAGCTCAGTCATCTCAGTGCCATATGCTTTAGTCTGTAAGATATTATATTTCAGGCTCAAGCGATCAAGTATGTTTCTGCGCCTTGCAGACATGTTCCCAACAAAGAGCACGTCTATGTCCTTTTCGCTTCCACTGATCCAATATTGCACATTTTCATCAAATCCATTGATCAGGCAGGATACTTTATCCGGTTCCAATATTTTCAAATCACTTGTAACTATCCTCCGGCATCTGTTTGTATGTACGAATACATGGTCGAAAAGTCCCGGGACCAGCAAATTATCATGATCCCTACATGAAACGACAGGTTCGGATGCCCAGAAAAATTTGGGGCGATCAACGGCATTAATGAGCTCTATAGGGAAATAATCACCCCTCTGCAGCAAAAGAACGTCGAAGTCATCAATATCAAGAAAAATA
>JAAYPO010000010.1 GCA_012519745.1 Clostridiaceae bacterium
ACCTGGAATTCAGTAAATGGAACGGAATATTTTATGACGAAAAGCTGACAAGTGCAATCATTGACCGACTGGTACACCACAGTCACTTGCTAGTATTTCAAGGTCAAAGCTATCGGCTCACTCACTCAACCATGAAATCCCAATAATGGGAAAGGGGTGCTCGGAAAATTAAGTTCCGCACTGCTCGGATTTTTACTTGCCAAAAACACATAAGACAATAACCGAGATAACTCAAAGCTACTGCCGATTACATCAAATTACATTGTATTACTAAAAGTTAAATTATAACTCATAACCTGAAGGTCGTGGTTCAAATCCGGCCTCCGCAACCAATAAAAAATAGAAAAGAAAAGCAAAAACTACATCAAACAAAATAGTACAATAATTTTCCCATTCAATTTTTATTCAATTTTTTCATCTGCTCTATCTTCTCACAGGCAAACAAAAAAGCCCTAAAACATAGTGTTTCCAAGGCTTCCGATTGGTGGAGATGAGGGGGATCGAACCCCTTACCTCTTGACTGCCAGTCAAGCGCTCTCCCAGGTGAGCTACACCCCCATGTTTGTGACTAAATATCTAAATTCACGTGACGCATACCTATTCTAATATATATACATGTCTTTAGTCAAGAATAAAAATATTCCGTCACTGTCTTCACTGCCTTATATCATGCTCGGTTCTGCCACACCATCACCGGATGCCTAGAAATAATGTGCCATCAAACGTTTGACCCATTCGGGCACGATGGCGGTATTCTTACAGTCGTACATGGGATAATAGGGCTTGATATCCAGTACGGGCGTGCCGTCAATTGCATCCAGGCCTTTCACCGAAACAACATTCCCATCCACTGCCATCAGCTCGCAAGATGTGATCCCGATGGGATTGGGCCTGTCCTTGGCCCTTTGGGACAATATACCCACCATCGGCATGTCCTCGCGGTTTTGGGGCCGCCTGACCAGATGCTCATCCATGCTGAACCTTGCCTTATCAAGGTAATAGACGACAATGATATGTGAAAACTCTGATAAACCAGTCAATCCTTTTTCATACCTTTCGTCTATAACGATCTGAGATACATCGCTTCCCCAATTGGTATCTTTCTTATTCTGAACCGCATTTTTTACTTCCCCGATACTTTCAAACTCAATTTTCATCTAAAACACCCCTTAACAGTTGATTGCATCCTTGACTGACTTATTTGAGCAACGGCATCATTCAGCCTGGCAGGCGTTTCAGGTACTCATAATCGAGTTCTCTGATGCTGTTGACGATCGAGGACGCCATTGACAGATCCTGTGAGCCGGAGTTGGGGTTAGCAAAGCCGATACACTTCATTCCCGCTGCCAAAGCCGCCTTCACGCCGTGCTCTGAATCCTCGATGACAATGCATTCCTCCGGGCTGACTCCCAGCATTTCTGCTGTCTTGAGAAAAATGTCGGGATATGGCTTTCCTCTGTCAACCTCCTCACCGCTTAAGACATCCGCAAAAAATGCCCTGATACCAGTTATCTCCAAAACGGTTTCGATGAAAAACCTGGGTGAGGACGATGCCACTGCTGCCGCAATATCATTATGCTTCAGATCGGCAAGCAATTCCTTAATGCCATCTATAGCCTCCAGCCCAAATTCATTCAGCGCCTGGAGTTTGAGCTCGGACTGCAGCGCCATAAGCTCATCCACACTCATAGGCAATTCATGTTTCCCTTTCAGGTCCTTCCACATATCAGGGTTTGATACGCCAACATAAGGAAACAGCATTTCATCGTCAGCAATTATACCACATTTTTTCAGCACCCTTTTGTCTACCTCAAAATGAATAGGTTCGCTATCCACGATCACGCCATCCATATCAAATATAACAGCCCTTAACATTTTGATCCTCCAGTAAGTTATCCAAAGTAATTCCCAAAGCAATTCCCAATCCAGTACCAATAACCTTCCAGCTGTTTTCAACAGTCTGGATTCTATCCCCGGACATTCGATTCCCGAACCCATGATCTATTGGAACAATGTCACAAAATCCTTATGACTCATGATCTTGTCGGCTTCATCCAGATAATACATCTCATACAGGACATAGGGGTCGATTTCAGTTGCTTTCTTCATGGCTGAAATCGCCTCATCCATCCTGTCTGTTTTCGCATAACAGTCCACCATACCGTAATACGCCCACGCATCGTCCGGCTCGACACCCAGTATCTTGTCGAAATACTCCAATGCCTTGTCATGCTCCTCTTCTTGATAGTATATATAAGCAATTGAATAGAGGGGGGATGTATCATTCTTATCCTGTTCATAAAAGCTTTCGTATTCCTCTATTGCATTGTTCAGCTGACCCAACTGGCGGTAACAAGAGGTTATATAATATCTGGTACTTTTCTCATCATCAGGTTTGAGTTCGCGGTATTTAATAAAAAATTCCAATGATCTTGCATAATCCTCCAAGTCATCATATGTCATCGCCTTACCCCAGACAGCTTCAGAAAAATCCGGTGCTATGGCCAGTGCCTTATCGTAGTATTCTATAGCCTCTTCATATTTTCCCAGTCCTCTGAGTGCATTAGCTTTATTGCTGAACTGATATTTTGAATTTGATGATATTGCCAACGCTCTGTCTGCAAATAAATTAGCAGATTCATTTTTATTGATCATATGATACGCCCAGCTAAGGTTGTTGAGTGTGCTGTCATTATTTTTGTCTCTCAGCAGTAATACGTTCAACAAATACAACCCTTCTTCAAATCTGTCTTCATTTTGAAACATCACTACTATTGCATTCAATTCATCCTCAGTGAGGTACTTGCTGTTTACTATGGACTTAGATTCCTCAAAGGCTTTATCAAACTCTTCCTTTTTGATTAATTCCTTTATTTCGCTCAATTTCTCCTGAGCCTGTACTCTCTTATCTGCACTGCTAAAAATCGGGCTCAATGATTCAGTGCATCCTCCCAGCATAAAAACCAGTATTACTGCAAAAATAACAAAACCCGTCTTTCTCATATGACCCTCCAGGTCCCACCGATGCCCTGCTCTATAAATGATTCAGTATTCACGGCACCAGTGCTGACTTATTAATATATCTTAAAAACCTGAATCCCATGCCGTTGTAATTATGAGGCTCACTTTCCTCTGCCAGCTCCCAGCTTTCCATTTTGTCAAGGTCAGGAAAATGGCGATCAGCTTCGAACTCCTTCTCAAACCGCGTGACATAGACCTCGGAACAGTACGGCAGAAGCTGGGTATATATCGATTCCCCTCCGATAACGAAAATATCCTCCGGCGGGTATGCCTGCAACCTTTCAAAAAGCTCATCGACGGAATGGCAAATAATAAGCCTTTCTGATTTTACAGGATCGCTGCCAACACCATCAACGGCATCTTCTGCTTTGCCGGTATTATCCGTGGAGACATCTCTGTGGACACTGTAGTCTGGATTTTTGGTCAGGATCATATTTACTCGGTCCTTGAGAGGCTGCTTTCCGGGCAGTGACTCAAATGTTTCACGGCCCATCACCACGACCTTTCCTATAGTTGTTCTCATAAAAAACTTCATATCCTCGGGGACACGCTGCAGCAACTTTCCTTTGAAGCCTATTCCCCAGTTAAGATCCGCCGATAAAATAGCTTTCATGATTTCACCCTTCGTATGTTTAATATTGGATGCATCCGTTCCCCGCTGGCGCTGCTGCTGCCCTCGTTTCAACCACGCACATCAAACCGCCACCGGTATATTTTTTATCTGAGGCCCTCTTTGATAGTTTTCAAGAACAAAATCCTCGACCCTGAAATCATAGAAGTCCTTCACCTCCGGGTTTATGACAAGCTTCGGCGCCGGGTAAGGCTCGCGGCTCAGGAGTTCCTTTATCAGGGGTATATGTCTGTCATATATATGCGCATCTGCGATCACATGAACAAGCTCGCCCACTTCCAGTCCGCTGACCTGGGCAAACATGTGGATCAGAGCTGCATACTGGCATACATTCCAGTTGTTAGCCACCAGTATATCCTGAGATCTCTGGTTCAGTATACCATTAAGCTTTCTGCCGGTAACATTGAAGGTCATACTGTAGGCGCAGGGGTACAGATTCATCTCGTGCAGGTCACTGTGCACATAGATATTCGTCATTATGCGGCGGCTGTAAGGATTGTGCTTCAAATCATACAGCACCCTGTCCACCTGGTCGAATTCTCCTTCATCATATTTATGCTTTACCTGAAGCTGATAGCCGTAGGCCTTTCCGATGGATCCCGTCTCATCGGCCCAGCTGTCCCAGATATGACTGTTCAGATCGTTTATGTTGTTGGATTTCTTCTGCCATATCCACAGTATTTCATCTATGGCATTCTTTAAGTTGGTGCCTCTGAGAGTCATTATGGGAAACTCCTCGGAAAGGTCATACCTGTTTACGACACAAAACTTCTTGATGGTATGAGCCGGCGTTCCGTCCTCCCAGACAGCCCTGACTTTCTGGCCCTCTGAAGAGAAACCATTTTCCAGTATATCAGTGCACATTTCCTTGAAAATGATATCAGCTTTGCTCATATTAATCAGCACCACCACTTCATTATTATTTCTTCCTATTATACAACTCAGAAGGCAACTTTTCCATTATAAATGCAAGCTTTGATTAAAAGAGGACATATCGCCGTTCCTCGGCGGCGTATGGAAACCGTCGCCATTTGACCGGCCAAGATGGGTGTGCAAAAATGTTATTGTCTGGGCGCGAAAACCGCACAATTTGAAAAAACAAGGGCACATAATATGCTAATTGTAAAGTTATGGTAACTCACAGCATTATTATGCGCCCATATGATGCGGTTTTTGCACACCGTACTCCGAAGTAAATCGCCACACCTCGAAAACGAGTCACTGCGACCCAACAAGTGCAGTATAGCCGGCAACTTCTGCAGTGCCCGGATCTTCACCTCGTCAGCTGCAGTGCCTGGTCTTTACCTCGTCAACTACAGTGCCCTGGTCTTTACCTCGTCAACTA
>JAAYPO010000122.1 GCA_012519745.1 Clostridiaceae bacterium
CCATCCTGATATTCCAATGGCAGGTAATCTTTGCTGAACGCCACATCATCATTTGCTATATGCTGAAGATATACATATACGATAGTTTTATCGGCGTCATTGCACAGAGCATACTCAAACATGCCAAAGCTTCCATAAGCGGTGATGTAAGCAGGGCTGCTGAACTTCGTATCAGAATACTCCACAGTATGGACTATTGGCCCGTCTTTTAGCGGGATCTCACATTTTATGCCCTTTAGCCTGTTGATCTCCTCGTTATACTCTTGTTCAGTGTACGTGCATTTTAAAAACTGCTGATACGAATTATCAAATCCTCCGCCATGACACGAATAAAAATAGTATATATCCGAAGCATTTTCAGATATGCGTTGAGGGAAGATGTAAAGTCCGCTGAACAGATCCTGCCTTTCAGCTTCTATGTGGCCTTCATATATCCCATAGTTGTCCGTATCGATAGTCGCATATCCCTCACTTCCAAGTGAGAATATACCTAATACGAAAAGGCCTAATATCAACGTACCGGTAATACTGGCAGCTACCGCTCCCAGAACTATAAACACTGCCTTGAGCCTGCTTTTCCTTTTGACCTTCAGTGCCAGTTCTTTGAATTCCCTTTCATTACTGGTCTTGATTTCATCGGTCATAGCCGGATTTTGGCATGATTCCATGAGATCCCTGCAAGCCGGGCACTCTTTTATATGATCTTCAACCATCTGCATGGAATTTTTACTGCATACTCCGTCGATATACAGCGGTATAATGTCTTTTATTATATCGCAATTGATTTTATCCATTATATCCCTCCATTCCTTCCTGTATCTGAGATTTTGCTCTGTAATAGGTTACTCTTGCCCAATTCTCTGATTTGCTGAAAATACAGCCAATTTCCTTGTACGAAAGTTCTCCAAAGACACGCAGCATGAACACCTCTTTGTAAGGCTCGCTCATCCTGTGCAGGCATTCGTGGATCTTAAGTATCTGCTCCTTGCGGCAGTACTCATTTTCCAGACTTCTTTCATCGATTATGTCTTCTATATTTTCCAACGATCTGATTCGTTTCTCTTTACGAATGTAGTCGATATATGTATTTTTAGCGATCTGGCAAAGCCAGGAAAACACATTTGCGTTATCCTTGAGATCTCTCACTTTCTCCAGGGCTTTGAAAAATGTTTGCTGTGTTATTTCCCTTGCAATGGTTTCGCTGGAGCTCAGCCTTATTACAAAGGAGTAGACTCTGGAGAAGTACCTGTTGTACAGCAGTTCTATTTCGAGCAATTTTTCACCTCCTCATATGTATAACGAGGAATCTCTCATTTCGTTACAAACTTTTTATGCTTCACAGTCAAATTATATAAAAAGAGGATAGCCCCTGTGGGATTCCCGTGGCTAAAGATATCAGAAAATGCTTCATAATAAGAAGCGCTAATCTGTATAATTCAACCACTGCTTATAAAATAATATCAAATTCTTCGCTTATGAGCAGTACAATAGAATACTTTATTGATAACAATGAAGAATTTGAAGTGAAAATGTAATTTTTCATTATAAAGATAAAGCACGGCAGGTTTGATTTCATAAAGAGAAAATAGAATCAGCGGAGCAAACTCTTTAGACTGCTCCGCCGATTATTGATTCATACCCTCAGTAAGCCTCGAAAGCCTCTGGCGGCGTAATATGATTCAGCGCCATTGTGGTACACAAAGACAGTGTTATAGCGGCGGTCACAAAAGATAGCACCGCCAAGCCGGCGTATCTCCGGAGGTGTTTTCACCCAGCTTGATGTTTTTGTATCAAAATCGCCATGTTTCTGCAGTTCACGATATTGCTCCTCCGTCAGCAGTTCGATACCCATGGCGGCAGCCATTTCAACAGCGCTGCTTGCCGGCCTGTGTGCCTTCCTGGACTCTAGCGCTTCACGGTCATAGCACACACTTCTGCGGCCTTTGGGACTCTCTGCAGAACAATCGCAAAAAACGTATTCGCCGGTCTCCTTGTCATGATCGACAACATCCGGCTCGCCGCCGGTCCTTTCCATCTCGTACAGCGACCATGCCTTTGCAGGATTCGCCTCGAGCCTTGCCTGCACATCTTCCCAAACGATCCCGCTATGACGGTCCATATTTTCCCCAAAGCGGTCTTTCAGAACAGCAAGCAGTTCATCCCGCTGCTCCGGCGGCAATTCAGGAAATCCCGGTCTTTCTGCCGACTACGGCGCCTCTTTCGACTCGTGCGGTTTCATTTCCCCCGGCAAATCCTGCGGATCTTCTCCTTTACCGACTGCATTCCTCATTCCCGGTCAGCCCTCTCCCGCATTTTTGACCCACTGTGCAACAGTAACGGTCCGTTTTGCCTGATGCTTCACTGCAGCCTGTACATCCTCGATCATATTGCCGTTCTGATCGACCGTCACGCTTGTTCCGTAAGGATTCCCTCCGGCTCCGAACAGCACCGGATCAGTATAGCCGGGAGCCGCGATGATCGCCCCCCAGTGATGCATTGAAGTATAAATCGATAAAATGGTTGCTTCCTGTCCGCCATGCGGATTTTGAGCGGAGGACATAGCGCTCACAACCTTGTTCACGGTCTTTCCCTGTGCCCAAAGCCCGCCCTGCATATCAAGAAACTGTTTCATCTGCGATGTCATGCCTCCGAAACGGGTCGGTGAACTGAAAATAATCGCATCAGCCCACTCCAGATCAGCAGACTGAGCCTCAGGTACGTCCCTGGTTGCCTCCACATGAGCCTTCCATGCCGGACTGCTGTCGATCACGGATTGGGGCGCAAGCTCATGCACCTTCAGGATCCTCACTTCAGCCCCGGCTTCCATTGCGCCTTCAGCGGCCCACTTGGCCAGCTGGTAGTTGGTGCCGCCCATACTATAATAGATTATTGCTAATTTAACCTTACTCATTGATATCTCTCCTTTTCAAAAAAATCGTTTATGGTTTCAAGTTTATTCTGCCCAATTAAGAAATAAGTTTTATATATAACGGTTTCAACCGAGAATTAAGCTCAGTAAGTTGTTACTAATCAATTACCCGATATTTGAGTTTGGAAACCGAATTTTTCCTTTTTCCCGCGGCATTGGAATGCAAATCCCTTGATAACCCTCGATCGTCAATCACATAGATGTGAAAGTGACAGTAATAAGAATCCAGAAATATTATTAAAACTATTGACATATTCCTTATTATTACCTATAATGACTTTACAAGAAACGATAAGGAGCATTATTATGACTAAAGATTATTATACAGTAGAACAAATTTCAGAAATACTGAACATCCATCCAAAAACCATTCAGCGTTACATCCGTGAGGGAAGACTGCCCGCGGTGAAGATCGGCAAGAGCTGGCGCATAACCGGCCATGATCTGAGCGTTTTTATCGAGGGTGAAGGCAGCATGGGATCGGCATCGAAAAAACGGACAACTCAAAGCACCATCGCATCTTCGGTTGTTGACATCAATGTAAACAGAAAACAGGATGCCATCCGTATCATGAATACGCTTACAGCCTCATTGAATACCAAGCCGCCGGAATATGGGCGCTCATCCATGCAGACCCAATATATCGAGCGTGAAAACATGGTACGGGTCACATTGTGGGGCGACGTTCGCTTCATGGCAATAATGATGGACACGATTGCAGCATTAACAGAGCAAAATAATGAGGAGTGATCGCATGAAAATCAGTGTATTCAAGACCGAAGCCGGGCGAGACAAAGTCCGGGCGTATTATAGCCAGGTGCTCGGTCAGTTCCCCTTTGGACAGCAATATGCAGATACAACATATGGTAAGACATTCATGCTTACAGCCGGGCAGGAGTCAAATCCGCCCATCATCCTGCTGCATGGCTCATGCAGCAACAGTGCGTTCTGGTTCCCCGAGATCATGGTACTATCAAGTAATTACAGGGTCTATGCCGTCGACATCATCGGCGAAGCCGGTAACAGCGAAGAGTACAGACCTGATCTTAACTCAGATGCCTTTGCGCTCTGGATGAAGGAGGTCCTTGATGCCCTGAAGCTTGAAAAGACCGCTTTAGCCGGCAACTCGCTGGGCGGCTGGATGGCTCTGAAATTTGCCACAGCTTACCCCGAAAGGGTTTCCAGGCTTATTCTGACAGCATCCGCCGGTCTTTCTCAGGTCAGTCCGCAATTTACTGCCAAAGTTGAACAGGAGCTTCAGCCGGATAAAACTGTATCTATGGATCCGGCCCTTTTAGGGGATCAAGACATTCCGAAGGAAGCACTGTATTTTATGGATCTGATTCTGGAAAACTTCAATCCGATAAAGGAATTGCCTGTTTTCACAGATGAAGACCTGCAGCGGCTTGACATGCCCCTTCTTTTTATAGGAGGAGAAGATGATTCGATCATTGATACACAAGCTTCAGCACAAAGACTCTCCCACCTTCTGCCATCAGCCAGGATTCATATGCTGCCTGACTGCGGGCATGCAGTATTCAACTCCATCGAATACATCCTTCCATTCTTGGCGGATACCCAATGAACGCCCAACTTGCATAAGCAAGTCGGCCTGTTTGAAAAAACCGACATGTAAAAAAGGCGTCATATCTGACGCCTTTTTGCATGCACTAGTGAAGGTAATGGCGCTAGACACATCAGTCAGACAGGTCGTGCCTGGCGCCCAGCTTATCCAAAAGGGACTTTTTCCAGCTTTCCACAGAGCGGTGGATCACTCTGCCAATGAACCGCTTGCGCAGCTCCTGGATAGCAGGTGTCCTCATTTTCAGCATGCGCTGGTCCGAGTTTGCTTCTTCTTTTAATGCTTCATCCGAAAGAGAGAATATCTCCCGCCGCATTTGAGTCGCTTCCATTCCACGGTTCAGGAGCATCAGGAAGCCATCCCACCCAGGGCCCGCCCGGAACAGATATGTTGCCGCATCCTCACCTGGTATAGAAAACTCCACCACTGCTGTCTTGCCATCTTTGGACGGGATCGCCATCCAGATAGCCCAGCGCAGTGCATCTTCCTGTTCAGCCGTCAATTCTGCAGCCCCGCCGTCATTCTCGCCCGTGCCCGCGCTCAGATTTGCATCTGCATTTTCATTGAGCTTTTCGATCTCAGCCTGTTTCAATGCTTCAAACTCCTCATCCGGCAGACATTTGATGCCAACTGCAAGATGCTCGTGATCACATATCTCTTTTAACTGCTCATATGTCGGAGCCGCCTTGCTGTTCCTTGCCTTTTTTTCTATAGCTCCTGTCAGCGTCACAGGCAGCTGCTTCAACTGGACAGCGATCCCCTCCCGCAGCAATGCTCCGGCTTTGGTGACTTCCGAAAACCCAAGGGATGGTACCAGCTTTTTTACAAAGGCAATATCATTGTTCCTTAGCTCTCGTACTCGTTGAGTGATCGCTCCTTCCAGCAGATCAGAATCAGATCCCAGCATTGAGAAAGAATAGGCTTCATCAGCGTTCAACATGATCGTCAGCGTGTAATTTTCTCTTTTTATACCGTTTATGAACGCAAAAGGTATACGCCTTGCTCTCAGATTCGGCGACAGGATACAAAGGCAGTCCGAAAACACACCGATTTTCCCATTCCCGTTCAAAACCCCGTAAGAGTATTGTCCCTCGGTTTCCAGCACCGGCGCTCCGGTTACATAAAATGCAGACAAAACCTTTCTGTTGTATGCGTCCAGCAGATCGCGGTGAAACCACCGGCAGGTCTGGCCCATTTGTGAAATGACTATGGTTTCACCATTCGTTCTTATTTGTACGGCATGATTCTCAAATGTGATAAAATCCATATCGGCATAGGCGACAGAAACCCGGTCAAACAAACCGTCAAGGGTAAGTCCGTCAGCACAGATCAGCAGCTTTGCCTCACCCGATAATCGTGAGGAAGAAACCATTGCGTTATAATCAAAATCCACGACAGTCTCGTTATCCATTGTCTGCCTCCTTCTACGGTGACCGGCACGTCAGTCAGACACCAATTTTTTAGTTCATCCGTTCAGGAAAATCTATACAACAATATTTTACCAGAAATTTGCCTGAATTACTCTATCCCAATGCACTTTCGTACATCCCCTAATAAAATCAGCTCTTTTTAAGCATAAAAAGTAATGTTCTTTGAATATCTGCTAATGGAACCTGTTTTTCAACCGCACCTATGTTGTATGCCACCTTAGGCATACCATAAACAACACACGACTCTTCATCCTGCCCGATAGTCCTGGCGCCACTCCTTCTCATTGACAAAAGTCCTTTAGCCCCATCATAACCCATACCGGTAAGAATGATACCTACAGCTTTACTGCCGCATTCTCTTGCCACCGATTCAAAAAGCACATCAACAGAGGGACAGTGTCCACTAACCCTTTCACTGCGAAAAACCTGGATCTTGAACCGTCCGCCTGTCTTTTTGATCCTCATATGAGCATCACCCGGAGCTACAAACACGCATCCGTTTTCAATATAGTCACCATCCTGTGCTTCCTTCACCCTTAATTGTGTCGATTTATTTAACCTCTCGGCAAACATCCGTGAAAAAACAGGCGGAATGTGCTGTACTATGGCAATGCCGGGAATGCTGGGAGGCAAGTATTTTAATATATTATGTATAGCCTCCGTACCGCCTGTAGAAGCTCCGACAGCAATAATCCGGCAGTCAGTCCCAGTATCTGCAGAAATACCGGCTTCAGCTGCATATCTGCCATCCTTATCAACTGCAGCCCCGTAATAATGGTTTTTATTTTTTGTATTTGAAACATTAGCAGCAACTGCGATTTTTACTTTTTTAATAAGCTCGATTATGAACGCTGCAACACCTTCTACCGAGTTTGCATCAGGTTTTTCAACAAAATCCACTGCTCCGGAGTTCATAGTTGCAAATACAGCATCGCTAACCGAACTGACGACAACAATGGGAATAGGATACTGGGGCATAAGCCTGCGAACAAACTCTATCCCGTTCATCCCGGGCATTTCAACATCACATGTAACAACATCCGGCTCATATTCCAGTATCCTGTCCCGGGCTTCAAAAGCATCTCTCGCAGTTGCGATTACTTCAATTCCCGGATCAGAGGATATCCCTCTTGAAATAACTTCCCGAAACACAATGCTGTCATCGACAACCAATACTCTTATCTTTTTTGGAGTATCCATATCAATGCACCTTTCTATATACAGCCGGCATTATATATGTAAACCCGGTCCTATTCTTGTTCAGCGTTTCCGAGTGACCAATAAACAAATATCCGCCATATTCCATCATATCATAGAACTTATTGACCAATTCCCACCTGGTATCGGAGTCAAAATAAATCATAACATTCCTGCAGAAAATTACATGGAATTTGTTACGGAAAGGGAAGCTGTTTTCCATGAGGTTGAACTTCCGGAAAATAACTTCATTTTTTATTTTATTATCTATTATGTAATTAGTACTGTCATGTTTATTAAAGTATTCAAGCTTCCAGATACCAGGTACAGAAGCTATCGCCTCAGAGCTGTATATTCCCTTTTTCGCCTCTGCCAGAGCTCTGGTGGATATATCTGTAGCTAATATTTTAGTGTCCCACAACGGTTTTTCTTTTCCGAAAAACTCATCGATTATCATTGCAAGCGTATATGGCTCCTCACCTGTGGAACAGCCTGCGCTCCAAATCCTCAGATCCTTGTCGGCAGCAGTTTTTTTAAGATACGGAAGCACTGTATCCTTGAAAAACGAAAAATGCGCCGTCTCTCTCATGAAAAATGTATGATTTGTTGTGATTCTGTCTACCAGTGTCATTACTGCGTATCCGGTAGTATCGGACATAATATGATCGAGATACTCGGAAAAGTCCTTGAAGTTATTCTGCATCAGTACGTTGTGAAGTCTTCCCATTTTCATTTCTACTGATTCAGATGTGTCTGGTATAAATGTATCATCTGTCTTCGGATGCTCTGATTCGACGTGCTCATCAATTTCGAAAAGCTCGATACTTCTTAGGAAGATGGTTTGAGAAAAAAAGTTGTACATCTCTTCATATGTATAGTCAGAACTAAACCATATTTGAAAACCGTCTCTTCTGATTATTTCTTCACCGGCGCCATCAGCGATATTTCCCGGGAGGTACCGGATATCTGCAGCAATGTCCTGAAGGCTGTGAATCAGCATATATGACCTAACGCTTTCCATCTCACAACCCATCTCGAAAAAAATCACAGCTTTATATCTTTTTTTGTACTTCGTTACTTCAGGTAAGGTGTCTGTGAAACCACAAGCAGCTAAAGCTTTTTCTGCTCCAGCCATATCTCCCGATTTTTCATCGGCGTGTTCCTGCTTTTTTTCTGTGCTGTATGGTATTGCTTCATCCTCTTTTTGAAAATCGATCGATGCTTTGACCTGCCGCACATGATCCTTTATTTTATCAATAAGGGGTGCAGTATCAACATCATGATCCGGCGTTTCCCCAGCTGTTATTCTCTCAACCTCAGCCTTGATAACATCTATACTCGCCAGGATCAGGTCTGAAATCTCGGAAAAATCTATTTCATTTTTTTTCGATTTCAGCCTGCTTTCACCTTCCCGCAGCACCAGAAAAAGCTCCTCTGCCGAATGTGCGATCTCTGCAATACCATCAAAGCGCATCATAGAAGAGGATCCCTTTATGGTATGCATGATCCTGAATATTTCATTTATCGTATCCTTACTGATTTGTTCTGATTGTTCACTCTCAATGATAAGCTGTTCAAGCTGTTCGAGTAATTGCTCTGTCTCAAACACAAACATTTCCAGCATTGGTTCGTTGGTATAATCAAACAATCCTAAATCACCTCTTTTTGAGCAGAACCATCCTGTGCATCAAATATTTTGTTCAGAATTAAAACCACATGCTCTTCTTTGAAAGGCTTTACTATGAAATACTTAGCTCCTGATACGATAGCTTCCTTGATGTATGCTTCCTGTCCCAATGCAGATGCCACGATCACATTTGCATTTTTATCAAAGGTCATAATTTGTTTAAGGGCTTCTATTCCGTTCATTTCAGGCATTGTAATATCCATTGTCACAAGGTCAGGACGATGCTCCATATATTTGTTTATACCTTCAAGCCCGTTCCTTGCTTCAGCAATTACTTTGAACCCGTTCTTTTCCAGCATCGTTTTCAACGCCATTCTCATAAATGCTGCATCATCAACTACAAGTACTGTTTTCACCACTATTCCCCCCTTTATAAATAAAAACAGAAGACATCTGCCTTCTGTTTTTTATACAGTATTTATCCGGCAGCCTGACAATCATAGCAATATTGCTTTAGACTCATAGCTTTGCGTCTTCACCTTTCGATGAATTTGCCTTTGTCTTGTATATTATTTCATTTTACAACTTTTTCGACATTTTTTGACCCTCAAGCTTAAATATAACATTTAAAATAAATCTATTCAAGGATATAAATGGGCTATTTCTTTCAATAGCGCAATAATTTCCGGGATACTTTGCAGCTTTTCCTTCGTCTAAAGCGTATACAGGTTGGAGGGAGTTGAGTGAATGGCGTACAAGTCCTGTCGGCGGTCGGACTTCGAGGCCTTTGTAACAAAGCATGAGAATAGGGTTTACCGCACTGCACTGGCTGTCACCGGGGACGTATCCGATGCCGAGGACATTGTACAGGAAGTGTTCTGGCGTGCATTTGAGAAGTCTCCCGAATTTGAATCGGATGAACACGAAAAGGCATGGCTCATCAGAGTAACGGTAAACCTTTGTAAAAGTAAGCTGCGGTCCCCATGGCACAGGCGCATATCGCCGCTTCTCGATTCCTATCCTGCCGCTGAGCCTGAGCAGCATGAACTGTTGGATATGATCATGGCTCTGCCGCATAAATATAGGACTGTCATCCATTTGTTTTATTATGAGGGCTATTCCGTTAGGGATATATCCGGGCTGACCGGGCAAAAGGAGTCAACCATACGAAGCCATCTTACCCGTGCCCGTCAGAAGCTTAGGTCCGTGTTGGAGGAGGACGAGTATGAAAGCATATAAAGAATACATGAGCAGAGTATCAGTTTCCGACACACTGCACCGAAAAATATTAGCCGGCCGCAAGAACAATGTATCTGCACGACCATCGATATTCGTCAAGCGATTTGCCACAGTCGCTTGCCTCTTTGCCCTGATCTTATTGAGTATTGCTGTTGTGCCGAAGCTGTTGCAGCGCAGCCCGGAGCCGATAGCAGGTGATAATGCTTCTGCATTACAGCCGGATACAGACAAATCACCAACAGACGGCAAATCCTCTGTACTGCAGTCGGATACAGACAAAACGGTACTTGATAGCAATTCACCTGTATTACAGTCGGATAAAGACATCTCAGCATCCGTCCTTCCAAAGGATTTCACTCTCAATTTTAATAAAGCCGGCATGCAGTCCACAGCCAAAATATATATCCCGGGCCATTTCTGGCAAGAACTGACCAATGACGAACTTCAGGCGCTCTTTCCGGGATTGATGCAGAAATACAATGTTAGGGCCACCGCAAATTTCATGAGTGATGAAAACGGTGCATCACTATTCAGCATTGATGCTCATACAACAACTGTATCCGGCCTCAGAGCGTATATTCAGATCGCACCGGGCGAAACATCAGTCGACTATATAATCGTCGGAGACACCAAAACCACGGATGTCCTGGGTACGGAAGTCACTGCAGGATACTTTGAGAGCAGTCCGAACAGCAAGGGGGAAAGCAATGTCATCTGCTTTGCGAAGTTCAAACTTTCCGAAACAGCTTATTATGTTGAGATCGTCGGCAGAGATACCGAAAAAGAAACAGTCAGGGAAGAAATCACCGATCTCATTGGTCTGCTCATTAACGCAGGAGCAGCTGACCTTGACATATTTGATCCTGTCATACCCGAGCTGCGTAATGACCGGCTCGATTTGGACGAGGCGCGTGCCGACCCCGATTTTGGCTCATATTTGCCGACAGCGCTCCCGGACGGCTTCGTATTTGAAGATGCCGTTCGCCTTATAAATCAGGAGCGCAATGGATTGACCGCCCATTGGGCAAAAGGCATGGGGTATATCGACTGGCATGTTACAAAGCTGACAGAGGGAGATAAAAAGCGGATAACCTCAGTTCAAGATGTGCACAATTACGATCTTTCACTCTATCCTATCCCCCGCGCCGATTCAGTTCCGGACGAACTTCGTGAGATCGTGGGCGATCCCATCTTCCTAAGTGAAGAGCTGACGCTGGAAGCAGTCCTGCGGCGGACCTATGAGGCCGCGGACTCCGGTGATATATCAGGTCCGAGGATGCAGTTCGGCATACTCTACGGAGATATCCTGGTTGAGATCAACGTAAAAGGAGCCCAGCCTGAAGCGATATTCGAGATGGTATCAGGCGCTGGCTAAGTGTTGTGTCTGGAACGAAATATTTTCACTATCCCAACCAAAGCCAGTGACGCCATTATACAAAGCAGGCTGACATTCACTGCAGGATTGGACACAAGCAGCCATTCCAAACTGCTGTCGTATATGAGAGGCACCAAAACGATCCAAAGTATTGGAATCACTAAGAAAATGAATAATGCAATTTTGCTTTTGATTTTTCGCCGGAGCATGAACACTGAAAAAAGAACAAGTCCCGCGAGCAGGCAAATCAGTAGGATCATGATGGAATAATCATATGTCACATCGGCCGCTTCAGGGAATTTACCCTCCGTCAGGTACTCCAGAATATCCTCCGCCATACTCCATGGAGTGGGAGCATTTTTTTGAAGATTCATTTGATTAAATGAATTTGTAAGCACTACAATACCATATCCGGAATCGGTATCCAACAGGATTGACGAAGAATACCCCGGCAGAGAACCGTTGTGAGTGAAGCGCATACCCGGCTTGCGATCGATTTTCGTCCAGTATATATCGTAATACACATCAGATCCTGAAGACTGCCGGCCGGAACCTTCATTCCCGCTGATCAGCGAGACCTCGTCAGTTCGACCGCCCTGCTGATAACAGACCATAAAGCGGCAAAGATCCTCTGTCGTCGAAAGGAAACCTCCGGCAGGTGAATCTCCGGCAGAAATACGGTATGATACAGAAACTGCCGCCCCGTAAAACGGTATATGCCCTTTTATATGATTTCCGTCCTCAAGACCCGCGGCATTTGGGAAGGTGCGTTCCATGCGGAGCGGTTCAAGTATTTCTTCATTTACATAATCCTCAAACGAACATCCTGACACGACCTCAGCAATCCTCCCAAGGAATATGTAATTCAGGTTGGAGTATTCATATGCAGTCCCGGGTCTGTGGTTCAGCTTCAGGTTCGCAGACTTTTTTACGATATCAGCCAGTGAGTATCCGGCTTTATAGATGTACGGCATACCGCCGTCGATCGCTGAAATGCCGCTTGTATGCCTGATCAGCTGTCCGATCGTAACAGAGGCATCATTACCCTGATAGCTGGCGTGGAAGTCCGGCAGATACTGGTCAACATGTGCATCTTCTTTCAGTTTGCCATCATTTATCAATTGCCTGACAGCCAGTGCTGTAAACATCTTACTCAGCGAACCGATGGGATAAATACTCTCCCCGCTGTCCGGCGATCTTCCATAATCCTGCAGGTAAACTGCTTCTCCATGCCTGACTATTCCTATCGACACATTCGGGATTCCAGCCTGCTTCATTGAAGCTTCCAAATATGCGTCGATATCCCCGGTGTATCCATCGATATCCCCGGTCTGCAGTCCGACTGCATACGAGTCGGCGCTGCCCGTCAGTAACAGTGCGCATACGAGCACTGCAAGAATATACTTTTTCATAATCATTTCTGCCTTTTACACTATTTGCACGGATATACGATAATCCACATCAGAAGTCTTCATTATTTATTTATAAGTAAACCCTTTGCAACTCCCGGTACCTTGCATGACATCAGACACCTGGACATTTATGTGCCAACAGGTGCCCAACTGACGCGTCTGGCTCCTCGTTATGATGCATCGTTATATCGTTCGCTATATTGTCCACTGGTTGTTTATCAGTCCGGTCAGCTTCCAACTGCCGTCGTGTTTCTGAAATACCAGTCTGAGGCTTCTCCAGTCCAATCCTTCGTATTGTGGATCGATTTGCGGAAAATAGTACTCAACAATTATTGCGCCCTTGTATATTTCAAATTGGTTCTCCAGCATGTTTCCAAAGCTCAAAACCTCATTATATCCAACCTCCGGAGCATTGACATAGTCCGCGGTGTATATGAATCTTTCGTAATATTCCTTAGTAGTTAACCTGATCTCTTCCCCCGAGCCGTCGTAATAACCCCAATGATAAACATTCCCGTCATTCAGGAAGCTTTTTATCTCATTTTTGCTGAAGACAAGATCGCTTTCAACGTAAACAAAAGTGTATGGAGTGAATCTTACGCCCAAATCAGGGTGTGCATATTCCGATACTGTATCGAAGTCTTTCTCCGCTATTGCCCGAAGAACCAGGTCTGCGGTTTCTGCGATGATATTCTTCGCATCCTCAGGCGCGATAAGGCTATCCTCAGGTTCGGCCATATCCTCGTCCTGCGGATTATTTTCCTCAGATCCGGCCATGCCTTCGTCCTCTGAGCCGTTATCGTCAGGCGCATTCACATCGCTTCCATCAATGCCTCCCGACTGCTGTGAGCTGTTTCCGTCAGATGTTTTGGTACTGTCGCCTGCATTGTCTTGCGACAGCTTCGGACTGCTCTCACCGTCTTTGTCAGATGCCGTGACCTGCCCATCCGGCTCCTGCTCCTGTTTGTTTCTCATTACTACAGAAAAGGCAATTACTGATACACAAACTAATATTACAGCTAATGCAATGATCACTACTGATTTATTCTTCAATCGGCAGCCTCCCTGTACACATTTTCAATATATATAAATCTTATCCTGCATCGCTGCAAAAAACAATAGCAAAAAACCTGGGAGTCCCACTCACTCAAGACGAATTCTCAGCAGCTTATATACATTGAGAAAAATCGATACCAGCAGAATAACAATGAGCGGTATCAATAGCTTAATGTCAAACACCTCACCGGACATGAGTTTGAACCCCCATGTTGCAGGCAAAATCATTCCGGCATACTCTAGCATGCTGGGGAGCATGCTGACAGGAAACATGATCCCCGACAGCATTATAGAGGGCAGGAATAGTAATTGGGACATTATTGTAAGCTTTGATGAGCTTTTGACATACAGTCCGAATATCGTTCCCACCATCAAGCTGACTATGATGAAAATCGCCAGCGATATAAAATTAACAGCCGGGTTGGCAGGACTTTTTGCATCAAATGCCGCCGGTGATACAAAAAATATCACAAGGCTCATCATGAAAATATGGATGAAGGCAGCGCTGAAGTTGTTGATCAGCGCCGCCCATAGGGGTATTCCGCCAACACGATATGCCTTTTTGATGTCACTTCCCAACAGCTCCACCAAGGGTGCAGGTGCTCCAAGAAAGGCTGCCATCGTCACGCCGAATACTGTCATGGTCTGGATCAGTGTATCCCTTGCCTCAGGGTTGATCGATGAGAAGATCCCGCCCATAAAGGCAAAGAACATGAGGGGCACGCCGTAATATGTCAAAAGTACACCTTTGTTTCTGATATCAAGCTTCCATTGCAGGGCTATCCCATATAAAAGCGCGCTCATAATACCGCCTCCCTTGCTATGTCGATAAATCTCTGTTCAAGTGTGGCCTTCTCGATCTTAACATCAAGAACGGTATTGCCTGACTCATTACAGATCTTAAGAAGCTCAAGCAATGTGTCCCCGATATTTGCAGAGGTGAATACCCAGTATCCCTGCTCACAGTCAGCATTTTGTATCGGCCTCTCAGTTTTGATATGTATGCGGCTGTGCCCCGGCATTTTACTGGTCAGTTCGTCTACTGCCCCATTGAAAGCGATCTTTCCATCTCTGAGTATGGCGATCCTGTCGCACAGGCTCTCTACCTCGGCCATGTCATGGCTTGCCATGATGATCGTTTTCCCCCGGGCTTTCAGTTGGCGTATTTGTGTATGAAGGGAAATACGGCCTTCTACATCAAGCCCCGCAGTCGGTTCGTCCAGAAACAGCAGGTCTGGATCGCCAATAA
Source organism: Clostridiaceae bacterium (assembly GCA_012519745.1). GTDB lineage: Bacteria > Bacillota > Clostridia > Acetivibrionales > DTU013 > DTU013. The sequence continues at coordinate 15,097 of JAAYPO010000122.1, forward strand.
GCGCCAGCGCCAGATGCAGACGCCTTTTCTGTCCTGTGGACATCTCCCTGTACTGCTTGTTTTTCAGATGCGCAAGGTCAAAAGCATTAAAAGACTTCTGTATCCTTCCACAGGCAAAACAGCTTATATGCCTCTATCGCCCTGATGTTTGAAGGAAGCGATGAAGATTGGAGCTGCACACCTATCCTGCCGTTTATTGTGATCTTCCCGCTGTCATACCTGCGGATGCCCTCGATGCATTCAAGGGTAGTAGTCTTGCCGGCTCCGTTAGTACCAAGCAAAGCAAATATTTCACCACATTTTACAGAGAAGGAAATATTCTTTATCACTGTGTTCGTTCCGTAGCTTTTTGTCAGGTTTTCTATTCTAAGAGCCTCACTCATCCCTCGGTCCCTCCTTGCCCGGAATTATAGTGCCCGTCTTTTGAACAATCTCACCTGCCGTCATTAGCTCTTTGTTTCGCATAATAACTCACCTCTGCTTTAAGTTTACTACATGACGAAGCGTAACAAGTAATATTTTCTTGTAGACGGTTTTTTATTTCCCGATGTCAAAGCACGAGCAAGTGAACGTAGAGAGGGAGGCAAAGGGACCATCCCCTGCTTCCCCTGTATTTGTCTATAGAAAGGCAACATCGATATAAAGCCTTTTTCCGGAGAATGTCTCATACACTTTTTTATCATGCTCAAAGTCAACGATATAGCAGCTGCTGTCATAATGGATGTGTCTGGTTTTTTCAAAATATGACCTGAGAGGATGACTTTCATGTAAACCGATCATAATAAAATCGAATTCCCTTGCGTCCTGTCTCATGAATTGCCACAGCCTGCGGGCAAGGATCGAGTCATCATTCTCCGCCCACAAACCTGCACATGCGCAGTTGGCGGCTTCATTTATGCGGGGGAAGGATGGGTAGCCCAGCAGCCTCGTAGGCAGCTTGCTTATCAGCTTGTATATACCGCTATAGTTTTTTATTACATACTGCTTATAATGCTGTTGATTCAACACATATCCGCATGCCGCCAGGGCGTCATCTTTGTATAAGCCATAAAAAACAGCATTCTTCAGATCATATGCCGATACGCTTTCCAGAGAAAGGTCCATTTCCGGCGCATGTCGGGCAAAAAAAGTCTCCGCTTCATCTCTGCTGCAGCGCCTGGCAAAATATTGGGACCCCGCCTTCGAGCTTTTGTATAGATTCATGCCGCCTCTGAAAATGCTGGCCTCCGATTTTCCGATTCCTAAAGCCTCGATATCTGATTTTCTTTTTCCTAAAGCCTCGATATCTGATCCTCCACTTCCGAAGGCCTTGATCCCTGATTTACAGAAAAAGACTCTATAATCCCCCAGATACTCATATAAGGGCATGAGCTTCCTTGGCTTTTCAAGCATCTTCTGCACGGCTGTGTTTTCCTTTAGAATGGTGGTGAAATAAAAGTCAACATGATCCCGGGTATGTTCATAAAGTTTTTGATATGCATAGGGAATCAACATCACCTTTTTCCGATACTCGGGCAATAGCTTGAGACCGGTCAAATACCCCATGTTTACGATTTTACCGTCTTTGAAAACCTTTTTGATGATGCAGGCGCCAAATCCGGCAGCCTTGTTGGTCTGCCTGTCCCTTAGCATAAGAATGACTGCCCTGTCACCTTCCCGCTCAAACGAAGCAATGGGGTCAGGATCCCTCAAATACTGCACAGCGATCCCTCCGTCAAATTCCCCGTTGTCATAGATCTCCTTAATATCCGGCCAGTCGCTGCGCCGCGCCGGAACAAGCTCAAATCTGTCATTTGGGGAGCTCATCCAGATTCCTCCCAACAGGCACATTCATTTTTTCGTCCACTTCTCCGCCGATGCTCAGATTCATTGCCCAGAACAAAAACCACAGAAGCGGGCTCGTCCTTCCCATGGCCGAAAGCCCTCTCCGAAGTATGTTCTTGGCACCGGAAAACTCCTTCCTGGCATCCCGGCAAAGCCTGCTGAGCCTTTCCGGAGACATGTTCTTCGGCAGGAAGGCCAGCTGGCCATAGTTGTAATCCTCCGCAAGCCACCATTTCTCAGTCAGCAGCCTGTTTTCCTGCTTCAGGCGCTCATATAAGCCGGTTCCCGGGAAGGGCAGCAGATGGTTGAAGGCGGCGGTATAGAACCTGTGCTTCTCTGAAAAACGAAGTGCATTTTCAATGGTCTGCTCCGTATCATGATCATACCCGAATATGAAGGTAGCATAAATGCCTATGCCCGCTGCATGGATGCGCTTTACCAGCTCATCCCTCTCCTTTATATTCAGATTTACCGCTTTATTCATCTGTTTCAGATTTTCCTCTTCAAGGCTTTCAAAGCCAATCAGTATGATCTCGCAGCCGCTGTCCTTCATGGCCTTCAGCAGTACCTCATCCTTAGCCATGCTGAGGGTGCCCTGTCCCGCCCACTTTATCTTCAGCGGCCTGATTTTTTCAAAAAGCTCCATTGCATTCCGTTTGTCCGCTATCAGATTGTCATCCACCAGGAAATGATACTTATGCTCGGAGCGCTGGATGTCCTTCAGAATGTGTTCATGGGGCCGGGCATGATATTTGCAGCCGTAATAGCCTGCTATGGAACAAAAATCACAATGGTTACAGCAGCCCCTGCCTGTCTCGATCAAGGAAACAGGCATATATTTCTTCCCGGCATAAATGGACTTGTCAGGCAGCAATGGGCTGTATACAGCCTCGCCGTCGTAATGCTTCTTCAGTTCACCTCTTTGGAAATCCTTCAGCATGGTTTGCCAAACCGCTTCGGCATTACCTGTAACGATCGCATCTGCATGCTGCAAAGCTTCATCAGGCATCATGGTCACATGATAACCTCCAAGGACGACCTTGGCTCCTCTTTCCCTGAAAGCCCTGCTTATCGCATAGCTGCGTGCTGCCGTATACGTTTCGACAACTATCGCCACAAGGTCTGTCGGAGCATCATAATCGATAAGCTCTATCCTGTCATCATAAAAAGCTGTCTCCACATCCTCCGGCGTCAGGCTTTTCAGCACAGCGATGGTCAACGGCTCCATTTTCCAAGTTCCTATATATTTCTGTCCCGGCTTCTTTCCTATTGCCGGCAATATAAATGTCAGTTTCATCGTATTTCTCCTTGTATGACACATCGTTTTTCACCAGCCTGTGAAGGCGCCGGTATCGTTTAGCCAGAAGCAGTTCCTTACCGGGCTGCAGCCGGCAGTGGAATGTCCGAGTCGTCGCACATAATGTCCCTTGTAAAGTGCAAAAACCTATCTGCGTATTTCTTGTACCCCATATTCAGAGGAATCGACAGCCATGGGCTGTGAATAAAGGGTGCCAGCCTTGCTGCAATATCCTTCGCGCTATAGGTATGCTTCCATGCCCATACGATCCCCTCTTCCAGCTCCTCCACACTCATTTTGGCCGGTTTGAACACACAATGCTCAACATCATACATCGCCCAGTTGCGCTCAATGATCCGCCCTGCCTTATCCAACTCTCTATATAGCTGGGTGTTGGGAAACGGAGTAAGGATACTGTATCTGGGCAAATCAATTTTTATTTTTGTGATCATCTCCGCGGTCTGCTCAAAAACCGACCTGTCCTCATCATCCCCTCCGAAGGCAAAGCACCCCTGCACCAGTATGCCATGTGCATGGAGCCTTTTCATCAGTTCTCCATAGCTCTCGACATGGTTTACTCCTTTATTGATATATTTCTGAGATGACTGCCAGATAGATTCGAAACCAATAAGAAGTCCTTTGCAGCCGCTCTTCTCAAATAGGGATATCAGTTCCTCGTCCACCCCTATGTGCGAGGTGACAAGCCCGAGCCAAATTATTTTCAGCGGGATGAGCGCAGTAAAAAGCTCGATGGCATACGCCCTGTCCGCAATCAGATTAACATCGGGAAATATAATAATTTTTGCATTAAGCGCCTCGATTTCCCTTACGACTTCATCAACAGGACGTTTGTACACCGTGCTGCCAAATGCCGCCGGATAGGCGCAAAAGGTGCACGGAAAGCTGCAGCCTCTAACTGCCTCGACTGTATTGACCGTAATGTAGCCTTTTTTATTGAGAAGCTCTCTTCTCGGGATCGGTCTGTTTGCTATCGTATAATCACAGCCCTGATGATAAAAGGGTTTCAGCTCTCCTTGCGCAAAATCCCTGAGCATCTGTGGGAATGTATGCTCCGAAAATCCGGTCATAACAGCATCCGCATGGCCGGCAGCCTCCTGAGGCATCAGCGTAGGGTGCACTCCCCCGAGAACCACCTTTATTCCCCTGCTGCGGAAATAGTCCGCATAGGCGTAGCACCTGGGAGCTGTACCTGTAATGCAGGTGATCCCTATTATATCCGCCTCCAGATCCAGTGGTATGTTTCCTGCAGTCTCATCATAAATGACCACCTCCGCATTAAGCTCATCAGGCACAAGTGCAGCCAGGGTAGTCAATGTGAGCGGCGCGTAATGAAGAGATTTTCCGAAACTTCCGTTGTACCTGTGCATTGCTCCAGCCGGAGCCAATAATGCAATTTTCATATGGATTTACCCGCCTTTACAGTATTGTGTCAGTCTTTGGTTACTTTCACGTCACTTCAGGAGACATTTGCCTACTTTCATGCTTCTTCTGGAGGCTGTCTGTTCAAAATTTCAACTTTGATATGTTATTTCCCAAATACCAGTTAACATATTACATTGAAGCGCCAAATTATGTTACCATTTTATGGTTAATTATCATATTTATTTCCCAAATTCATAACTTACTTGCATTTTTGCACACTGTACTGCCGAGTCGATGGCAGCCAGCCTGCTAATCGGACTGTCTGATTCGGGACAATGGCAGCTGGTGTGCATGAATTGCTTATTGCACTGCCTGATCAGCCAAACAGCCCGTGAAATACTTGTCCCAGTCCTCCCTTGCCGAAAGCCATGCCGGCTTGATGTCTCCCAGCTTCTGACCCGCAGCCAGGCAGCCATCCACATATTCCTTCTTCGGATCACCCGTCAGTACAAATATCTGCAGCTCCTTCAGCTGCCCCAGCTTTCTGCAGTAATCATAATGAAAGCTTTCTCTCAACGCATTGTCAATCTCTTCGCCGGATGGAGGCGTATCGCTTTTTATATACAGAACATAACGGTCTTTACGGGGAGCAAGCAAATAAAACTCCGCTTCCGGGGCAAGCCTCTCCACAGTCTCCCTGACAAAGGCTTCATGAAGCTTTTCACCGAACATGTCGCTGATCCTGTCATTCTTTCCTTTAAAAACAAGCAGCGGCAAACTCTTTCTCCACCCGACCACCTTAACTATATCATAAGTACGGCAGCGATAAAAACCCCCGCCTGTGGTCACCACCACCTCATATTCCTTCCCTGTTTCAAGTTCATTGACAAGACGAACATTCCTTGTATTGATATCAATGAATTCAAAAAAATGCGAGTAGACACTCAGGACCCCTCCGTCTTCCCCTGCCAAAGGGAAGGAAACAAAGCTTTCTGTAGACAGCAGGCCCTTGGGCTGAATTATGCATTGCGGAAACAGGCTTGCCACTCTATCGGCATAAGCGGCTGCATATGCATCACACCAGCAGCTTATGACCTTAAGCCCCGGCCATATTTTGTCATAAGTCTTGCTGTAAACAGCCTGCCGGATCTCCTCACGCCTCTTTCGGATTAATTCATCAAGCAATCGTTCCTTGTGTCCATCCAGATAATCCAAAAGGAGCAGCAGGTAGGTGGGATTCCACACAGAAATCAAAGTAAGCTCCTTTGTCTTCAGAAGTTCGACAACCGTCCTGGTATAAAACCTCTCCATGTCGGTTTCTTTGCCGATGTCACCAGGGCGGGCAAAAATCCTGTCCATCAGGTATTTTTCCAGTCTGCCGAAGTAGTCGGAATCCTCCTCAAAGCCGATCGGTATACCGCTTTTGGTATACTTCTTCCCGCTTGTTGCCGGTGTGATGGACCAATAGCTTTTTCCCCACCTGATTTCGGGATATGAAGTATACAGATCATATATCCATGGCTTTATGCCCCTCTGGAATTCTTCCTTCAGGGATTTTGTATAAGGAATGAGCTTGGCTGCTTTCGTCGAACCGCTTGTGGGCTCGAAGGTGATGATTTTCTCCGCAGTCAGCAGACTTTCTTCCTTCTGCGCCAGTTGCTCTATATAAGGCCTGTAGGTTTCATAATCCGACAGCGGCACCTTTTGCTGATAAGCTTTTATGCCGTCAATTCCTTCGAACCCATATTTTCTGCCGTAGGCCGTGTCCTTATTTTTGGACAAAATCTCCTTCAGCCTGTCCTCCTGTACCTCCATCGCGGACGTTACAGCGGCAAACTTCATGTATTCCTTCTTGTAAAGCTGACAGCATATTGTGTTGACAAGACAACAGAAAATTGCTTTTGGATCCCTCATAACAGCACCGGCCTTTACCTTAGCTTTCGGGCGGCTTCATTCAAATAAAAGCCTCCGCATCCTGGCAGACAGATTCGACATGCTGAGCTTTGTGACGCATACCAGATCGTTGCCTTTTATGTATCCTGGATTTCTTTCCACAAAGAAGGCGATATTTTTATCCTTCAGCCGCTCCTTGCTCACATCCGCCACATTTTCCTTCAGCTTGTCCTTGACTCCCCTGTAACAAAGGACCCCCGTCCTTTCATCGTACTCCTCCGGGCTGTAGAATCTGCCGAAGGCATCGATTATATCCTTGATCCTCCCGGGAGTTTCTTCCTTATAGTTTGGATAAAAGGATTTGTAGAAGGTCGGCAGTATCCTGTAGGTTTTGTAGCCCTTGCAGATTAGGAACCAGTAAAAATCCCCGTATTGCTCCTCATATTTGAAAAAGGACCTCGCAAAAATCTTGAATAGCTCCGCACTGCCCCAATAGTCCTTATGGATGATCGTATCTCCTGAAAAAACTCCATGGATAAGCTCGCCGCCCAACGGTATGTGCATGATGTGCTGTGTGGAAAAACCCCGTATTATGCCGTCGTCATCACGCAGCACGATGGAAAAGTCCTTCTTGTTCAGATCATTCAGGAAGTTTTCCCGCGTCATATTGTCATAAAAGGTATCCATCAGCTCATACATCGTCTCTATATCTTCATGTCTCAGCGCATTAATCTCTTCCAGGCTTCCCGTCAGCTTTACCATTGATGCAATCCCTCCATATTCAAAATGAGGCTTCACGCACTCAGTCTATCCACACATGAATCATGTCTTCGCGCACTCGGTCTGTCCTCACATATCACTGCTGTCGGCACCGACATCAGGCATTCTCCGGCTTCCCTCCGATGCGAATCAGACACTTACCGGCACTGGACGTCCTCCGTCTCCTTGCTCTTCTCTGTCAATCCAAAGCGCATCCCCTGCTTCTTGAATACTTCCTTCCTGAAAAGCGGATTGTACAACAGGTATGTGAAGAAGCGATACAGGCTGCGCATGTTGGTCCTCGGCTCCAACGCCCTGGAAAAAACGGACCATGGCGAGTTGAATGTCTTCCGGCACCAGAAGGACACCTCCGTCAGCTCTTCAGGCGACATGTTCCTGGGGACAAAAGCCGCATGATTGAAGCGGTACTCCTCATGGAGCCACCATTTGCCCCCATACAGCAGCCGCCCCTCCTTTTCCAGCTTGTCATACAATGGTGTGCCCGGATAAGGCATGAGTATGTTGAATGCTGCAAAGCAGAACTTGTTCCGGATGGCGAACCGGCAGGTTTCGATGATGCTCTCTTTGGTATCCCCGTCATATCCCAGGGTAAAGGCAGCCCAGGTCTGAAGCCCCCATTCCCGCAGTTCCCTTATTTCTTTCTCATAGTGATCCAGGGCCTTCCTCCTGTTTGCGCCCTTTGCCGCAGCCGTCAGATTCTCCTCATTTATGGATTCAAACCCAATGACCAGCCCCAGACACCCGCTCCTGACCATAAGCTCCATCAGTTCCCTGTCCTCGAGCATATCCATGCATCCCTGACTGACCCACTTCACCTTCAGGGGAATAAGTGCCCGAAAAAGCTCTTTGGCTTTGTCAAAATCCGAAACTATGTTATCATCTACAAAAAACAGCAGCTTCCGCTTTTGGCTCCTGATCTCCTCAACGACCTCATCGACCTCCCTGCAATATTGCCTCCCCTTGAAGTATGCGCTGGAAGCACAGAAATTACAGTGGTATTTGCAGCCTCTCGAAAACTGCAGCAAAGTTATCGGCAGATAACCTTTCCCTTCGAATACATCCCTTCTGGTGATAACTCCCTTTTGCGGCACCAGAGGCTGTACAGCCCGGTACTCCCGCTTCAGTTCATTGCACGAAAAATCCAGCAGCATCTCCTGCCATACATCCTCCGCGTCCCCGATCAAAACAGCATCCGCATGCTCCTTTATCTCATCAGGTATCAGCATCGCATGCATACCGCCCATCACAACAGGCACGCCCCGTTTTCTATATTCCCCGCCGATCTCATAGGCCCGCCTTGCCGTAAAGGTCTCCACCGTGATGGCAACCAGATCGGCAGGCTCATCATATGGTATTTTTTCCATGCGGTCATCATACATGACCACCTCGATATCCTTCGGGGTCAATGCTGCCAGGATGCCAAGCTGCAAAGGCTCCATACGGCCCTCGTCAACGTACAGGCTATGCTCTCTCCTGCCTATATTGGGTTTTATCAAAACCAGCTTCATTCGACATATCTCCTAAAGGTCTTCCCTGTTTTCTGTGAATCTCTCTGTTGGATATAATGTTCATCGCCATAAACAGAAAAAAGCTGTAGGGCTTCAGATGTATACCACCGGTAAATAGACGCTTCAATATGCTGCGTGCCCCGTAAAATCTGTAACGGATCGACCTGCAGCCGTCCCTCAATTCCTCGGGGGACAGCTGTCTGGGGCGGAAGACGGCATCTCCATAGCGGTAGACCTCACTCAGCCACCATTTATCATAAATCAACCGGCCCTCCTGCTCAAGTCTTTTATAAAGAGGCGTTCCCGGCATGGGAGTCAGCGGATTGAAATTTGCGACAGTGAAATTATGCTTCATTGCAAAACTCAAAACCTCATCAAAGCTCTCTTTAGTATCCTGGTCATAGCCCAGTACGAAGGCGGCATAAATAAGCAGACCATGCTTGTAAACATTATCAATTGCTCTGTCATATCCGCCCACAGCGATGTTTGCAGATTTGTTCATCTGCTCCAGGTTCTTTTTGTTAAGGGATTCGAAACCCATCATGACCATAATGCAGCCGCTTTCCTTCATCATCGCCAGGAGCCTGTCGTTCAGGGCAGCATCCATACTGATCTGGCAGCCCCATTTTTTCTTCAGCGGCTTCAGCTCCCTGCAAAGGCTTATGGCAGCCTCTTCGTCCGTCAGCAGATTATCATCTATGAATAATATTGTCTTCTCTTTTGCCGCCTTCACCTCTTCGATGACCCGGCCGATTTCCGCCCGGCGGACCTTTCCGGGATACATGGCCCTGATCGAGCAGAAATCGCAGCAGAACCTGCAGCCCCGCGAAAACTGTACCTGTCCGATGCGCTTGTACCTCTTTCCCCTGAAGGCTGGATGCTCCATATCGATCGGTGCAAAATCCGAACTCTGCTCTGAAGTATACAACGAACTGACCCTGCCGTTTATGGCATCCTCTATGAATCTGGGCCAGGTATCCTCCGCATCCCCTGCGATGATCACATCCCCGTATGCCATGGCTTCTTCCGGAAGCAGGCTTACATGAAAGCCTCCCAGCGCAATGATGTTATCCTCCGTTTTATGCTTTTTTGCAAGCTGATATGCCCTTCTTGCAGCATATGTATCGAATGAAAGCGCTATGATATCTGATGTCAGTGTCTGCGGCAGCTTCTCGACACGGTCGTCCAGAAACTCCATCTCTATCCCTTCAGGAGTCAAATGGGCCAATATAGGAAAAATAAGAGGTTTCAAAGCATCATTGCACTTGCCTTCAGACATGTTTACTTTAATGACTGTTACTTTCATTCGCTGCTCCCTTCATCCTATGCCGCCGGATAAGCCATAACAATGGTTTCTGCCGCATACACTAAACCCTCGGATGGTTAATGCTAAACGACCCGATGGTTCAAAAAGCTGAACGCCCGGTGACATAAAAGATACCTTACGATGAGGTATCTTCATTGTCTATATTATCAGATTCTCTTTATGCAATCTACTATTGATACAATGGCGCCTGCCCCCTCTGTTTTTTTGCCGGATATGGTATAATATGTACATATTGCAGATAACAGGAGGAAGGGTATGGGGATACAGTATTTCGAGAAGCAAAAGATATTCAAGCTGGACGCCGGCAATACATCATACATAATAGGGATCGTCGATGAAGAGCGATTCCTGGGACATGTATATTACGGAAGGCGGCTCAGCGATGACGGCATCCCGGCTGAAAGCTTGATGCGGATAAATGAGAGGCCCTTTGTCCCCTCAGACAACAACCGGGATAGGATCTCATTCTACGAAACTTTTCCTTTTGAGTATCCGACCCACGGCATAGGGGACTATCGTGAGACATGTCTGGAGATCCTAGACAGCAGCGGCCACTCGACATGCAGGCTGCAATACGTCTCTCACAGCATATTCAGAGGAAAGCGCCCGCTGGATGGTCTTCCTGCCACCTTCGCCGATGAAGCGGACTGTACGACGCTCGAAATCGTCTGTTCGGACGATTTACTGGGTCTTGAGGCGGTACTGGTCTATACTGCATTTGAAAACCTTGATGTCATAACCCGAAGCATAAGACTCATAAATAACAGCAAGGCCCCTATATACCTGGAAAAGGTCCTTTCCTGCTGCACAGACCTTGATGGGGACAACTTCGATATCATCTCACTACACGGGGCCTGGGGCAGAGAAAGGCATGTCCAAAGGCTGCCTGCAGGACTGGGAAGGAGCGTATTCTCCTCCGGCCGCGGCGAATCAAGCCATCAGTGCAATCCCTTTGTCGCAGTGGCAGCGTCCGATGCTACTGAAGATTTCGGTGAAGTCTACGGTTTCAATTTCGTGTATTCCGGAAATTTCTATGCATGCTGCGAGAGAAGCCAGTTTGAGACCAATAGGGTGGTGATGGGTATAAACCCGACCGGTTTCAGGTGGCTGCTTGAGCCAGGGCAGGTATTTACCGCCCCCGAGGTCGTCATGGTCTATTCCTGTGAGGGCATAGGCGGCATGACGCGCACCTTCCACGACCTATATCGCGGCCATCTGATCCGGGGCCGTTACAGGGATAAAAAACGGCCGATCCTGATAAACAACTGGGAAGGGACCTATTTCGACTTCGATACGGAAAAGCTGTTGTCCATCGCCAGAGAAGCTTCATCCCTCGGCATCGAGATGCTGGTAATGGATGACGGCTGGTTCGGCAAACGCAACAATGATGAATGCTCCCTGGGAGACTGGGTAGTAAATGAGGATAAGCTCAAGGGAGGCATGAAACACCTGGTCGATGAAGTCAATAAGCTGGGCATGGGCTTTGGAGTATGGTTCGAGCCCGAGATGGTCTCGCCCGATTCAGACCTGTATCGCGCCCACCCCGACTGGTGCATACATGTACCTGGCCGTACGCCTGCTCTTTCCAGAAACCAGTGCGTGCTTGATATGACGAACCCGGAAGTGGTGGAAGCTGTTTACGGCATGATGAAAAAAATATTGTCGGAAGCCAATATCACCTACGTCAAGTGGGATATGAACAGGGCTCTCAGCGACCTTGGCAGCAACTGGCTGCCTGCTGAAAGGCAGGGTGAGATAAGCCATCGTTACATGCTGGCTGTCTATGGGATGATGGACCGCCTTACCACCGATTTCCCCCATATACTTCTTGAGAACTGCTCAAGCGGCGGCGCAAGGTATGACCCCGGAATTCTGTACTACAGCCCTCAGATATGGTGTTCCGATGTAACTGACGCTGTCGGACGGCTTGAAATACAGCGCGGCACCGCCATGGTATACCCCCTTTCGACGATGGGCGCCCACGTAAGCGACTGCCCCAACCACGCAGTCGGCAGGGTCACTCCTTTTGAGACCCGGGGATATGTGGCCCTGTCGGGCACCTTTGGATATGAGCTTGACGTGACGCGTATCCCGGAGGAAGACAGAAAACTGATCCCTGAGCAGATCCGGCTCTACCACAAATACAACGACCTCATCCGCCGCGGCGATTATTATCGTCTGGCAGCCTACAGCGAAAACAACATCGACGATGCATGGGCTGTTGTGTCAAAGGATAAAAGCGAGGTCCTTTTGACCTATATCCAGGTCCTTCAGAGACCGAACTACCGCAGCCGAAGGCTTCGCTTGAAGGGCCTCGACGAAAACGCCGTCTACACTGACATGCAGACAGGAGAAACCTACAGCGGCAGTGCGCTGATGTACGCAGGTCTCAATATAACCGAACTGCATGGGGACTTCAAAGGAAAGCTGATCCATCTTAAAAAATAAAGAATATAAATAGGGACTGTCTCAAAAGAAGGTGAAAATCTGATTTTAAGCAGTCCTTTTTATCGTTCGGCAAAGGCTTAGTCTCCAATCAAAGCTCGCCATTTCAATGGTGATGCAGTTCGCATCTTTATTTCTCTGGGAAATAAAGCATCGGGCTGTACAAATTTGCAAGTAAAGGCTTGGCAATAGAGCTGTTATGAGAAGACTGGCGAAATAACGCAATAATCTACTATATTATGTTAATGAAATAAAATATTTACATATTCATTCGGACATTAGTTGATATTTTGTACACACCAAAGCGGCGGGGCTTTTGGCAGAAAGAACTGCCTCGAAGTTCATTCGACACCTTCCTGCTTTTTCCAATATATTGACATTATTGCTGTAAAATGCTATATTATTGTAAGTAAAACGTTTTACCTATGCAATTATTCCTGAACACAAGGTTTCTGTGACCACACTATCATCTGTACAGAAAGGTTACCTTATGCAGCATCAACTGTTCAAGATCACAGACGAGGGGATATCTCCCCATCTGGTTCCCCATAGAACACTTTATACAGGAGCAAAGATGCCCGGCATCGGTCTGGGCACATTCGGATCGGATCACTACGGTGCAGACGATATAGCAAATGCCGTGAAAGAAGCGATTTCCCTTGGTTACCGCCACATCGACTGTGCATCGGTCTATGGGAACGAGCACCTGATAGGAGTCTCCCTGCACGAAGCAATGGAGCATGGGATAAAGCGCGAGGAATTGTTCATCACATCCAAGCTGTGGAACGATATGCACGGTGACGGCGATGTGCTTGTTTCCTGCGCCAGGACACTCAAGGACCTGCGGCTGGAATACCTTGATCTTTATCTGGTCCACTGGCCTTTCCCAAATCATCATCCCCCCATGTCTGGAGTCGATTCCAGGGATCCGAATGCGGTCCCGTACATACACGAGAATTACATGAAGGTATGGCGCCAGATGGAGCGGCTGGTGCAGGCGGGACTCGTCAGACACATCGGCACTTCCAACATGACGGTCCCAAAACTCAGGCTGCTCCTTGGTGATGCAGCAATACGGCCGGCTGTGAACCAAATGGAGCTCCATCCTCATTTCCAGCAGCCGGAGCTGTTCAGGTACTGCCTGGATCACGATATCGTCCCCGTTGGCTATTGCCCGCTGGGATCACCGAGAAGGCCCGAACGCGACAGGACTCCCGAAGATACGGCTGATATGGAGGATCCTGTTATCCTGGGGATCGCAGAACGTTTGAACATCCACCCGGCAGCCGTATGTATCAAATGGGCGGTCCAGAGGGGTCAGGTCCCGATCCCCTTCTCCACATCAAGAAACCATATACTCAGCAATATTCTTTGTACTGTTACAGAGCCCTTGACTGATGAAGAAATGCGTGCCATCGAAAAAATCGACCGGAATTGCCGGCTGATAAAGGGGCAGGTGTTTTTGTGGAGGACTGCGAAGGATTGGACCGACTTATGGGATATAAACGGCTTCATCGAAGGATGAAACATGTCAGTCTTTTTGCCTGAGAGCCACGCACGCTGATCGAAGGTGTGTTAAATCCGTTAAGCGTTTGTATTACAGAGATATAGGGAAGGAGCATTATTATGAGCAATATAATGAAGGGCGCCTATTTACCCGGAAACAGCACGGTGGTGCTCCAGGATGTGGAGATCCCCGAGCCCGGGCACGGTCAGGTACTGATCCGCACAAAATCCTCAACGATCTGCGGCAGTGATATACGCGCCATTTATCACCAGCATCTGGGGAAGGGGCCTGAGGGCTATCAGAATAAAATAGCAGGCCATGAACCGGCCGGACAGATCATAAAGTGCGGACCGGGAATGAGAAGGTTCAAGGAAGGTGACCGGGTCATACTGTATCATATTTCCGGATGCGGTTTGTGTATCGACTGCCGCAGAGGGTACATGATAAGCTGTACAAGCCCCCTTCGCGCTGCCTATGGCTGGCAGAGGGACGGCGGTATGGCGCCCTATATCCTTGCTGATGAAAAGGACTGCGTCCCTCTTCCCGATGGATTGACATATACAGACGGAGCCCAGGTGGCATGCGGTTTCGGCACGGTGTACGAAGGTCTGGACAGGATCGGTATCTCAGGAAACGATGTGGTACTGGTCACGGGTCTGGGTCCTGTTGGTCTTGCAGCCCTTATGCTGGCCAGGGCAATGGGTGCCCAATTGCTCATAGGTGTCGATGTGACAGAGGAAAGATGCAGGCTGGCCCTTGACAAGAAGCTGGCTGATTATGTATTCATAAATAGCGCTGAGGCGCTGGAAAATATACGCGAACTGACAGGGGGCCGCGGCGTGGAACGTGCCGTCGACTGTTCGGGACATACTTCCGGCCGTCAGCTTGCCATCAGGGCAACCGCTAAATGGGGCCGGATCGTCTTCATCGGGGAGGGTGGATCGGTGGAATTCAACCCCAGTCCTGATATCATCCACGATCAAAAGACCATATACGGCTCATGGGTGACAAGCATTTGGATGATGGAAGAGCTTACCCATAAGCTCGTCCAGTGGGGTATCCATCCTGAGGATCTGGTGACTCACCGCTTTACACTGAACAACATCTCAGAGGCTTACAGGCTGATGGCTGAGGGTAAATGCGGCAAGGTAGCTGTCGTTTTTGACGAGGAAATCAAAATATAGATTGCATGACACTGTATATAGATTTGGTGCCGCTATAACTCATCACCACACATCTGTCGGGCGGATATCTCACAAACAGCTGTTTTCAGCCGTTTGGCCCCTTCGGGGATGACATCTTCCCTCAGGTTGCCAAAGCCTAATATCAGCGTGTCACAAGCTGCCTGCTTCTCAATCATATAATCCGTTAAAAGCTCGGCTGATACTCCATACTTCAGAAAGATCCCGGTACTGCCGGCATTAAATAACGGCTCAGGAAAAGCAACGGCAACATGCAGTCCGGAGTTGGTCCCAAAAATCCTTATACTGTCGCCAAACTCATTATACAGTGCACTTGTAATACAACGCATCTTTCTTTTATAGCGTTTGCGCATCATCATTACATGCCTGCTGTAGATATTTCGTTCAAAAAGAAGATGCAATGCTATCTGAGCATGCATGCCAACACGGCGGTACATATTAGATTGAAGCTCTCTGAACCCGTCCGACATTTTCTTTGGCACGACCATATATCCAAGCCGTAAAAACGGGGCAAGGGTTTTACTGAAGGTCCCCAAATGGATAGTGTTTTCAGGTGCCAATTGATAGATGGAGTTGACCGGTGCTCCGGCGTACCTGAATTCACTGTCGTAATCATCCTCGATGATGTAATGCCGGCGCTCTCTTGCATAATGGACCAGTTGAAGCCTTCTTTCAACGGACAGCGTTCCTCCAAGCGGAAACTGGTGTGAGGGAGAGCAAAAAATCAAACCGTCGGCAGCCTCAGGCAGATTATCCGTACATAAGCCCTGCCAGTCGGTCTCCAAAGGCCTTATGCTATAGCCAAAAGTCCTGAAAATATCCGGAACAAAGCTGACGACAGCCGATTCGACCATCAGTTCTCCTGACGGTTTCTGAAACATCAATGCAATAAGACTCAGGGCATCAGATGTACCGTTAACGATGATCACCTGCTCGGGGGAGCAATGTATCCCTTTATTTTTCATCAGATATTGCGACAGCACTCCACGCAAGGGCAGGTACCCCAAAGCCGGCCCATATCCCAACAGATCATCCTCGGCCTCATGAAGGCTCTCCTTGATTGCCCGCATCCAGGCCTTTCGCGGGAACGCTTCAAGGTCGGGAACTCCTGTCATAAAGTCGATCCTGTTTCCGGTGCCCGCATGTCTGCCCTTTCCTCCCGGATACTGAACTGATAAAAGGCCGCTTTCCAAAGCACCTTCATTTCCGCCGGCAACAAAGGTTCCCCTTCCGTGGTCCGTTTCAAGATATCCCTCTGAAATCAACTGTTCATATATTTCGACAACAGTATTCCTGGCTATGCCAAGCTTCTCGGCAAGCTCCCTGGTGGAGGGCAGTTTTTCTCCCTCGACCAGCTCTCCCTTCAGGATTTTCATTGTTATGGCATCATACAATTGCTTCCTTACCGGTATACCGCTATTCCTGTCCAATATTACAAACACGGCCCTCCCTGTATCCGCCCTTTAGTGCCCTTCCCAGGACCTCCTCGCTCCCGGTATAAGCGTAAGCCGTATCGAAATAGTTGACTCCCATGTCAATAGCATGCCTGATCATTCTGACCGACTCCGCATCATCGATGACACCCCTGCCCTGTTCATCTGTTTTATGCGGCAGCCGCATACACCCCATGCCAAACCGTGAAACCTTCTCACCGATTCTTCCAAAACCATTATATACCATGACCTCTCTTGCCTCCATAAAAAATCGTTCATCTATCCTGTCAAAATAAGTATACAGAAAGCATGAGGTCCTTAAAAGTACCACCTACAAAGCAATTTTTTAGAACCACTGTTGGTTTAATGCCGGCAGAACCACTTAACACTTACTATTTGTATGTCCAATAAGTGTCCGGGCGACATGCCAGGCACGATATTTTGCTTAATATGCTGCTTTGCGGTAGAAAACCGTCGTGGCCAGTATACCCAGCATCAGCAATACAATAGTCAGGACAAAGGGCAGTACCCTTGAGATATCACTCAGCAGACCTCCTATATATCCAAAGGGCACACTCACCATCATTACCGTTGTCTGAAGTATGGCCATGATCCCCGATCTCTCCACGGGATCTACATGAATGGCGACAAGAGACTCCCTTAACGTGCCCAGAACGGCTCCCCCCAGAGCATCAAAGATCAGTGAAACAGATAGTACTACATATCCCCACACATCGGTATTTGTAATTGAGATCAGCAATAACCCGCTGATTATCAAACTGACAAATCCCCCATACAATGGCCATTTCAGCTTTGCTTGTCTGATGCGGGAAATTACAGTGAAGAAAAGGACGATTGCCAGTACGCTTCGTACCATAGGAAAGATGGGCAGCAATGTATCCGGAACACCGATACGGCGAGATGCGATTATCTGCCAGAAGGTCATTCCAAGCATGGCCACGATCTCTACAAGAATGCTTATGATGATGGCAAAAATAGTGCCCTGGGATCCTCTTATTTTATACAGTGCGCTTTTGTATCCGGACAGCATCTCACTCCATGACTTGCTGCGGGTTTCCTCCCGCCTGATTTTCCCTACGGCTGTTTCTGTGGAGAACCTGTTGAGTATGAGTATCTTTGCAGTCATGACGATAAATGCATTGATGTAGAGTATCCTTATAGCCGGTGCCATAGTCAGCTTTGCCACCAGCACTGAGGATATCGGTGCAAACAGCGCAGACATGTTGCCGGCAATTATGACCCAGGAATAAATATGGGTGATCTTGTCCTTGGGAGCATCCTCCACCAGCAGACAATCCCAGGACACCGTGGTTATCTTCATCATGCCGTTGAACAATGCGGCAACTACAAAGAACCAAAAGCCCTGGCTAAACGCCCATATGAGGCACGGTACGCTCCAGGCCAGAAAATCAAATATCGCAGTGCTCCTTCTGCGTCCCATTTTATCTATGATAGCCCCTGATAAAAATGCAAAGATCATCTGGGAAAACATATAGATCGAGGTCACGATCCCCACCTGTACATCGCCCATGCCAAAGGTAAGCATATACACAGTCGCATAAGGCAGACACAGGTTTATGGAAAGCCCCCACATGGGCTCCGTATAAACACAGGCCCGTGGATTGCCCCGCAGCTCAAACAGGGTGCGAAGCAGCGGGTGCTTCATCAGTATCTTTTTCATCCTTTGTTCCTTTCCAGTAAGTGCCGTTATTCGATACCAAGCACGTAAGTTAGTCAATTATTGCGTTATGTGAATTATTATATCATACAAAGGCAGAAACACGACAGCCGCCAATTAAAGAAAAAACAGCCGTTGCCATGGCGGCAACAGCCGCTCTGGTGACTGCTGTAATATCCTTGACCTGTCCTCCCTCCCCGGCAGGATCATCCTCGGTTGCCGGCAGTTTTTTGCCTGACGTGTTTATTCAGCAGAGCTAAAAGACAGGTAACCGCTATGACAGAAAAGCACATAATGCACACCAATACTACATACTCAATGAATTGTCCGTTGTCGTTCCTGTATGCACCGTTGAGGAAAGGGATACCGAGTGTTATTGAAAAATAGAAGAATACCGGCAGAGACCATTTGAGTACAGTGTTAAAAGCAGGCTTGCGCGAGTCTGCCGCCTCGGCTGTTTCCATCGATTGATGCTGTGAGGAGCTCGGCGAAAATCGTGGTGAAAAATGCGTGGATAGCCGAGAAGATGAACTCTTGACTGCCTTATCTGCGATATGGTACAGAAACAGCAATGCCGTAAAATATACCAGCGTGCCTTCCATGGTATGGACTCTTTCGGGAGTTACCAAACCCCCATAGAAATCCATCTGCAAAAGATAAATGGAGGGGATTATCCTCAAGCTGTTGACCAGTATCGTATAAGGGTAAATGCTCACAAGGCTCAAAATCAGCCATGCGATTCTGCTTCCAGTTGTTCTCATATGATGCATGAAGGAAAAGATCAATGTGGTAAAGGCAATTATCATAAAATTGATCCCGGCACACACGGGAGCTATCACAAACTCGTAATTGTGGTTTATATATCCCACACCGGGCGCTTTCTTGAAGTTGATGCCGCTGAGGACCTGTACCCACCAAGTGGTGGGTGCCAGGATCCAGTCAAGCTCGTCAACGCCTGCCCGGCTGTAATAGAGCTTCAGTGCGAAGGCAGCGGCAAGTCCTATCGCGTAGAAAACGCCATATTTTTTGAGTATCGATCTCACCTTAGTCCAAAAATCGGATGACATAATCAACTCATTACCGTCCTTTTCTTTCTTTTCCTGGAGTAAATCAACAGCGCCATGGCAAGCGTACAAGCAGCAAGGATCAAAAGCTCCGGTTCGGCTCCGCTTGTATATGAGCCGCCTACGGCAAGATTGGACACATTCAGGGGCAATGGCAGCGGCTGATCCACATCGGTGCTGTTTCCTTCGGTGTTTCTCACTTTTTCGATAACAGCGATAAAGGAAGTGTACGGAGTCAGCATGCTGTATTCCAGCCCCAGCTCCGTGACCTCTTTCTTTACATCCGGATCGTTGTCACTGGCGAACCCATAATCCAAAAGCCGTTCAACTCTGGAGCGCGCCCAGAGATACCTTATCGCACTGTTTGTCTCTATCGGCACCATGTCGGCGACCTTGATTTCCTGTTTGTAACTCCCGCTTCCCGTCCTGCCTGTCAGGGCTACTGTGCCTTCAGGCTTTCCGCGCCATTTCCCAAACATGACGATGGGCCTTTGTGCGAACAGATCAGGGATGACCGGCGGTTCGACATCGTAGACATCAAAGTCTTTGAAGTCCACTTCTATATCGGTAAGCACCGGTGACTGGATATACTCTCTGAATCGGCCGGCAACCTGTTCAGCCTCAGAGTCATCCGTCAGCACGAAGGGTTCTCCCAGCCCTGCCCTGGCCATGCCCTCTATCACATATCTGTTCACAGAGGACCCGATGCCGAAGGAGAAGAAGTTGGTGTTGCCCAGGTTCTTGCCTATCAGATCGAATACTTCTTTTTCACAATCCACATATCCGTCAGTTATGACCACGATACTCCTTGATATATTCTTTTCTGCGGGCAAAGCCACGGCAGTCTCAAGTGCAGGCACCAGCTCGGTACCGCCTCCGCCCTCCTGTTCGTCGATAAGGCTGATGGCCCTTTTGATATTGCTGTCTGTCGCGGCAACAGACGATGAGGACATAAGGCTCGATGCTCCTGCAAACAGTATGACATTAAATTTGTCAGTGGTTTTCAGGTGCCCCACAAGATTTTTGATAAGGCTTTTTGCAGTGTCCAGAGGATATCCGTACATCGACCCCGATACATCCAATACGAAAATGTATTCCCTCGGGGGCAGGTTTTCCTGCCTGACCCGCTCCGGCGGCTGTATCGTCAGCATGAAGAAGTTCTCCATCTCGCCTTCATAAAGCATCAGGCCGCATTGGACCTCCTTCCCGGTCATTTTGTAGTCGAGGACGAAGTCCCGGTTCCCTGCGAAATCATTCTTGTCCGCAAGCTCGATGGATGCTGCGGATCCGCTTTCCTTTGTCACGTTTATCTTATGTGAACTGCATTTTATGTCGCTGATCGGAACACCGGTGGACAGTCTGACCGCGATGTCATACTTTCCGGGAGGTATCTTTCCGTCTTTTATATAAGGGGTCTCTACCCATTTATCCGATTCGGCTGCATCCGCTTTGGACTTGTTGGAATAGCGGGGCCCCACCACTGTCGGGAATACGAACTGGTATGTACCGTTGTCAGATGTGATTAGCTCCGTATAATGCAGTTCGATGGTGACGATATCCCCCGGCATTATGTTTGCGATATCCATGGAAAAAACATTAGGTCTTTGCTCTTCAAGCAGCGATGCGCTCTTGCCTTCTGATTTTGCCTGCTCGAATTCCTTCTTCGCCTCTTCCCGCTCCTGGATCTTTGCGGTAACGAGATTATCACCTATCTGCATTTTCATCCCGTGTACAGAAACCTTTGTGGAAGCGGGAAACAAATATTTGGCGTTTATGGGGACAGATCCGTTGTTTGAATAGGTCTGGGTCACAAAAATGTCCGCTATCGTACCGTTGATGTTGACATCTACCGAAGTTTCCTTCAGTGGGAACTGATCAAAGGAGGCGTCATCCCCTTCCACTAAAAAGTATGGAGAAAGGGTCTTGTCCTCTTCCCGGTTTTCCGTTTCTCCATGGACGACAGATGTGCCTGACAGGATAAGAAAAGCTAATACCACACAGAGAAGTTTCTTTAGTTTACGCATTCCATACACCTCGCAAAATATTCTTGACCGGTTTTTATTATAACCTTTTCAGGTTATGTTTCCCAATCACTGACATTTGACTTATGTATGAAAAAAATGTTTCGCATGTTAAACATTTTTTAACTATTTTGGTTTTTGGACGGATCGATACAAAAAAAACAGCGGATCATGTCGATCCGCTGCCCTCTTCATTTTATTCTATTACTTCCACTCTTACATTCCTGATATAAATGTCTGCAGCAGAGCCTTTGTTGCCCATGTTATACTCCAGTCTGCCATTGTTGTCGTCCTTGCCTGTCATTTCAAATTCGAAGGTGTAGGTTTCCCATTCGGTGGACAATGTCATCAGTGTGTCCTCAAAATACCTGATCCATCCGTTTGTCGGTGCCGATATGCACACGATCATGTCCCTCTGCTCCGAAGCACGCGCATCAAAGGTTATGCGGTAATTTTTCCCCTTTATCATGGGAAGCTGTGGCTGTACAAGCTGGACTGAATAATCGACCTGTCCCTCCTTTTGGGTCCGGATGATCATCGTTTTGTCCTTTATCTCTGCAGAACCTTCGCCGCCCTGGAAAAGAAGGAACTTCCAATTGATATCATCCGTCAGATCCTCTGCTTCGGCAAAATCTCCGTTATAGATCAGATTACCGTCCTCCAGCGCATCCCGGAACAGCTTTGCCGGCTTTTTCACATTGGTGTCGTACTTGGGCTTCTGATATACCCTTACATAATCGACCTCAAATTCAGCCTTGGAAAAATCAGTTGTATCATCCGGATCCCCCGGCCAGTTTCCTCCCACCGCAAGGTTCATCTGAACAAAAAACGTCTGGTTGAACGGAGCCGGATACGGTTTCTCATCCTGTCCGTCTACCGCAGTGAACCAATCATTCACCTTGTTTATCAGCTCGCCGTCTATGTAAAATCTCATTTCCCCCGGTTCCCACTCCACAGAATACTCATGGAAGCTTTCTGCAAAGGAACCGCTGCTCAGGACCTTAACACCCTGCTGCTCTGCATGGGGCTCTCCATAATGCACTGTTGCATAAGCAGTATCCACTTGATTGCCCAGGACCTCCATGATGTCGATCTCACCGCATTTAGGCCACTGGCCGTAATAGCTTTCATCCGTCGGCATCATCCAGATCGCCGGCCACAGTCCCTTACCTTCGGGAACCTTCGCGCTCACCACGACCTTCCCGTACATAAAGTCCCTTTTCTTCTGTGTGGTGACCTTTCCGGAGGTATAATAAGGCTTTCCGTTATTACCCTCCGTCTTGATGGCTTTGAGGACAAGCTTTCCATCCCTTACAAAGGAGTTCTCCTCCGATCCGGTATACTCCTGCAGTTCATTGTTTGTCCAGCCCGGCTCGCGGAGCTCCCGGTTCCATATGTCCGTGTTCAGGCTGTCGCCGTCGAATTCGTCATTCCACAAAAGGGTATAGCCGTTATATTCCGGTACTGCAGCTTCCTCAGGCTGGCTTTGAGGATCCTGCTGATTTTGATCTGTCGGCTGATCATTGCCCTGCTGCATGTTTTCATCTCCCTGCTTATCTTCCTGCTGCTGTTCCCATGGACCTTTATCCGATACTATGACAGGCGGGCTTTCCCTGCTCGTGCATCCGGCTATCCCGGTAAAGACAAGTACAAAACTGCAAACCATGCCAATGGCCCTTTTGTAATTTTTCATCCCACATTCCCCCTTGCATTTATTGATGGGGTAAAACAACCCCCTTACGAGTCAACATAACACCGAATGCAGCCTGGACTGACTTATTTGAGCAACAGGTGTCTAGCTGCCGAGACCGGCACGGATTATTCCTTCTCTTATGCTGTCGTAGTGACTGTCTATCAGCCCAAAGTCCTTCTCTTTGTATGTCCAGATGGCCCAACCGATATCAAGTTCCCTGAATACCTTGAAAACATCCCTGAACCATCTGAGTGTGCCTTCGGCAGGCGCCTGATCGATGACGCCGAACTCACCGCAGTAGAGGCCGACTCCGGCATTCTTTGCGGCCTCAACAGCTTCCGCCATCATTTCCCGCATGAATCCCGGCCCCATGGTTTCAGATTTCGCCGAGCAGACTGCACCTCCCTGATATCCAAGGGCAGCCGACCGCATCCGGTGATTTTCCATACTATCCGGATAATCCATTTCAGCCGACTTGTCCATCTTCTCCATCCAGTGTGCTTTCTGATGGGTGAAAACCAACGGCTCATAGAAATGGAAGGTAAATATGATGTTGTCATCCTCCGGTATCTCCAGATACTTCAGTGTGCCGGCGCTGTTCCACTGTATGCCGCCGTATATGATGGGTGTTTCCTTTGTGATGCTGCGGATCACTGGTACTGTTCTTCGTATGAGCTCGTTCCATGCTTCGGCATTTTCTTCTTCCACCACCTCATTGAGCAGCTCAAATGCCACATTGCTGTACTTCCCATACTCATTTGCAATATTTGTCCAAAGCTTGATAAACCTCTGCTTCAGTTCCTCATTGGTAAACAGATTGTTCCTTGCCTTATCACCGGCATCGTTGAAATCATATCCATAGGCTTTATGAAGGTCCAGCACTATGTTCAGATCGTATTTTTCACACCATGATATGGCTTGGCTTACATATCCATAGCCCTCCGTCTTCATCATGCCATCTTCTGTCTCCAGGACCTCGTAATCGATGGGAAGACGAACATGATCAAACCCCCAATCTCTGATCTGCTTTATGTCGCTCTCTCTGATAAAACCCTCGTAATGCTCATTGCTATGGCGGCACTGTGACAGGTATCCCCCAAGGTTTATCCCTTTTATAAGCTTCATAGTTCTTCTCCTTTGTCATACTGTAATGCAGATTCTTGAACTGTTCATATCTGTTACCCAGTTCTCAGGCTTATATAGTACTGTATAGTATATTTTGACATGGATCAAGGATTGAATATATCGTTTTTATTACTTATCTATCGTTTTTATGATATAGTATTGACAGATGTTTTGATCAGATATACCACGAGATGATCCATAAATAAAACTATGAAGGATGCACTTATATGAATGTAGATCGTGAGTTGTTTTATAAGGAATTTGTCCAACGCGAGAGCAATATACTGCGTGCCCCCTATGATCCCGAGCTGGAGTTCTATTCTGTCATCAAATCGGGAGACATAAAAAAAACGCGGGAGCTGTGCAGCCAGTCGCTGCTGGATAAAAACGGACTCGGCACTCTTTCGGAGGATCCTCTTCAGAATGTGAAATACCACCTGGTCATAACCGCTGCGCTGGTGGCAAGATACTGTATCCAGGGCGGCATGGGGGTTTCTGCGGCGTTCAGCCTGAGCGATTTCTATATCCAGAAGGCGGACAGGTGTAAGACACCGCAGGATGTAGCTGACCTGCATCAAATAATGTGCCTTGACTATGCTAAAAGGATGAAAAATCTAAGAAAAGAAAAAATCTGTTCCAGGCATGTGGCAAACTGCATCGACTATATCCACGATCATTTGCACACGCGTATCACTGCGGGCTTCCTTGCCGGATATGTGGGACTGGACCCATCCTATCTCTCCCGGCTGTTCAAAAAAGAAACGGGGCTGTCCATCAGCGAATATATCAGATTCAAGAAAATCGAGACAGCCAGAAATATGCTTGCCTACTCTGACTACAGCCCTTCGCTGATATCCTCCATATTGGCCTTCCCCAGCCAAAGCTATTTTACCGAGATCTTCCGCAGGCATACCGGCATGACCCCGCTTCGATACCGGTCACAGCATTTCAGAAATACTGAGTTTGATGACAGGCCTCACACATAGACACTTGTTGGCTCTTGGATGCAAAATAAGCACCTATATATCGTGTCTGGCATTGTTTTTGCTCCCGAGCCTCAGCCATTCCGGAAGCATCAGCTTGAAACCGCCTTTTTGGCTGGCACTGACCAGTACGCTCTGAAGAACTACGAATGCAAACAGAAAAGCCGATGTGATGATCCTGGGCCAGGATGCTTCGACGATACCAAGCAGCGGTACCACGCGCTCTATGAGTGCATTGATCAGCACACCGAAGAGCGTGCCTATAGGAAGTCCGATACCGCCTGTCAGCATTACACCGCCTATTACGCTGGATGAAATAGCGTCTATCTCATAGCCATACCCGTTCCCGGGATTGCCGGACGGTGCAAACAGTGTATACAGCAGGCCTCCGATGCCGGCCAGCAAGCCGCAGAGCACATGGGCAAGAAACTTGGTCCTCTTTACATTTATACCCATCAACAGCGCACTTTGCGTGCTGCCTCCGATGGCATACAAGGAACGCCCGAACTTTGTCTTTTTAAGGACTATGATCATGACTATCAAAACAAGGATAGCCACGATAGCCGCCGGTGTAAGGTAAGCAATGTCGCGTGTGCCGTTCCTGCGCTCATTGAACAAAAACGGGATATACAGCTTTGCGCTTGACCAGCTCATGAACAATTGGTCCGTTATCGGCACGGATTGAGTGTTGATCACACTTATCATGCCCCGGGCAAAGAACATGCCTGAGAGTGTTACAATAAATGGCTGTATGTCCAGATAGGCTACCAGATATCCCTGGACAATACCAAAGGCAAGACCTATGCCCAGAGCCACAGGGATCGTCCACATTGCACTGACTACACCGCCCATCAGCATCGCCGCGATGACCATACTGATCAGCCCTGTCACACCTCCGACGGAAATGTCTATACTGCCGGTTATCATGACAACGGTCAGCCCCAAAGCGAGCATCAGCAAATAGGCTTTATTGTTGAATAAATTAAAAAATACAGAGTATTTAGCGAAATTGCTGTCAGCAAACATGAATAATGAAATAACATACAAAAGGACAAACAGTGAGATGGTTATCAACAGCAATACCGCTGTATTACTCAGGTTTTTGCGCTTTTTGAAAGGCTCCGCATTCATCCTGTTGATTATCTTTTTGTCTTTCATTCGTTATCCTCCAATAGACACATTCTTGCCGAATACTCCGCGAGTCAGCTTCCTGATTTTTTCCTTGAACACATCACTGCTGGCAACTATGATAATAATAATGATAATTGCTTTAAAAACGTTCAATTGATCTGCTCGCACATTCATTGCGTACAGTGTGGTAGTTATTGCCTGGATGGTGTATGCCCCGATCACAGAGCCCGCTATGCTGAATTTGCCTCCGCCCAGCATATTGCCGCCCAAAGCTACCGCCAATATGGCGTCCATCTCCAGACCCAGTCCCAATTCTCCGGAATTCACACTACCCAGACTACTGGATCCGACAAGTCCGGCCACACCGGCCAAAACACCGCATATCACGAATGCCATGAATTTCACCGCACGGGAGTTGAGCCCTACAAGACGTGAGGAAGAGCCGTTTATCCCCACACTCTGGACATAGAGCCCCAGGCTTGTCAGCCTAGTCAACAGCGCGACGATTATAACAATCACCGTGGATACGATGATAGTTGTCCTGATAGGTATGCCGGGTATTTGGACCCCAAGCCACTTGAATACAGGATTCATTATGTAAATGGTTTGTCCGTGTGTGATCTGTTTAGCTATCGAACGTCCGGCAGTAAACAGGATGAGAGTGGCAATCATGGGCTGGATTTTCAGACCCGATACGAGAAAGCCGTTGAATGCCCCGCAAAGCGCGCCTCCAAGCAGCCCCACCAACAACGCAAGCAGATATGGGCTGTGGAAGACATCGGTCCTGTATTCCGGGCCGTTCAGCAGCAGACCACAGAAGCTGGCTGCAATTGCCATAATGGCACCGACACTGATATCCACACCACCTGTTGCAGCTATGACCAATGTCATTCCCATTGTCACGATAACCAGCAGGCTGGCCTCATCCAAAATATCCGGTATATAGCCGGAAATCAGTCCGTTTGTTATTGAGATGTTGAAAAATGTCGGCGTCGTAATGATATTTTGAACAACCACTATAAGCAAAATCACAAGTGAGAATGTCAACCGGCTGTGCAGCAGACTTTTGGCCAGCGGCTTCAATTTATTCATTGCCATCCTCCCTCCCTGCTATTGTCCTCATTATTGTACTCTGGTTCAGCCCTGCCCGGGTCAGCTCCCCTACCTTGCGGCGATCCCGCATGACCACCATTCTGGAGCATGTCCGCAGCATTTCATCCAGTTCCGAAGAAATGAAGGCCACACTCTTGCCTTCGCCTGCAAGCTTCAGTATCAGCTTTTGGATCTCGGTCTTGGTACCGACATCGATCCCTCGGGTAGGTTCGTCCAATATCATGAACTCCGGATTGGTAAGCAGCCAGCGGGCCAGGATGACCTTTTGCTGATTTCCTCCGGAAAGGCTTTTTATCGGTGTTTCGATTCCCGGGGTCTTTATATTGAGCAGCTTGATATACTCATCTGCATATCTCTCCATATCCTTTCGGGACAAACGCTTTAATATCCCGTGCTTCGCCTGAAGGGCGATGATTATGTTTTCTCTTACCGACAGGTCCGCAAAAATACCCTCGGCCTTTCTGTCCTCCGGAAGGTAAGCCATTCCCTTCTTCATAGCGTCCAGAGGATTTCTGATCCTTGACTTTTTTCCCATTATATACAGTTGGCCCTGTACAGCCTTGTCGGCGCCGTATATTGCGCGTACCAGCTCGCTCCGGCCGGAGCCCAGCAGACCGCCGAGGCCGACGACTTCGCCCTTGTACATTTTCAGATCGAAGGGGGCGATCCTGGAAGCACCGCTTGACAGCTCGATGGCTTCAACTACCGGCTGCTCCCCTTCAAACCTCGACTCATCCATATTTACATTGAGGTCCGAAAGATTCTCGATCTCCTTTCCCATCATCTTTGTCACAAGCTCCAGCCTCGGCAGATTTTCCACCTCGTACTCTCCTACCAGTTCTCCGTTTCTGAGCACTGTTATGCGATGGCATATCTCATAGACCTGTTCAAGAAAATGGGTGATGAAAACGATCCCCACACCGTTTTCGCTGAGCTGTCTCATCAGTGAAAACAGCTTTTTCACTTCATCTGCATCAAGAGATGAGGTGGGTTCATCGAGGATCAGGAATTCACAGTCAGTATTGACAGCACGCGCAATGGCGATCATTTGCTGTATAGCAATGGAATAGCTGTCCAGCTGCGCTGTCGGATCGGCGGAGATATTAAGCTCCTGCAATAACTCCGCAGCCATTCGGTTCATCTGCTTCCAGTCTATAAAACCCATTTTGCGCGGTTCACGTCCCAGGAAGAGATTCTCTGCCACAGTGAGGTTCCAGCATAGATTCACCTCCTGGTAAACAGTACTGATCCCAAGTTTTTGAGCATCCTGAGTCGAACGTATCACCACCTGGTTCCCATCCAGGCTGACACTGCCCTCGTCCATGGGATAAACTCCGGTAAGCACCTTGACCAGAGTCGACTTCCCGGCTCCATTCTCTCCCATCAGCGCATGTATTTCGCCGCGGCGCAGCTTGAAATCCACATTGTTCAAGGCGCGGACCCCGGGAAACGATTTTCCGATGCCCCTCATCATCAGAGAGGGATTGTTTTGTTTTTGTTTTATCCTATCCATAAAATAATGCCCACCTTAATAAAACTGCTGTTTCAGCCATGCTTCACTTCAGAGCATTATCGGTCCGGGAAGGACAGGTGTCCTCCCCGAACCGAGATCCGTATCCTATTGGACTTTAAAATCCCGTTTGGACTTTCTTTTTACATTAGTACGGACGGGCATCAATGATCTCCTGAGTTATGGTGTCCCAATAGAATGCTGTCTCATCGACAGATTCTTTCTTGTTAGGAGTCCCGCCGCCTTCGATCTTCTTGATGATCGCAGCAACTCCGGGACCAAGCAGAGGATTACACTCTACATTACAGTTGATCTTGCCTTCCAGCGTCATCTGGAGATATGCCCTGTTGGCATCGAAGGAAATAATGGCTATACCGTCTTTGCCGCCAACCTTTTTGCCGGCCTCCTCGAGAGCCTGGATGGCGCCGTCTGCCATATTGTCGTTTTCAGCATAAACACAGTGGATATCATCACCGTACTGCTTGACCCATGAAGCCATGATCTCCTTTGCCTTGTCGGTGCTCCAATCACCTGTCTGCTGTGCAAGGAGCTTCCAGTTGCTGTTTTTGCCTATGGCATCCTCAAGAGCCTTGGTACGCCCGACCTGAGCAGATGCGCCCAGCTGACCCTGAAGATTTACGATGTTGACCTGCTGATCCTTTGTAAATCTTGTTCCGATCCAGTCGGTAGCCTTAACGCCTTCCTCATAGAAGCCGCCGCCGAGCCAGCAGGTATAAAGGTCTTCGCTGGCATTGATGGTACGGTCCATCAATATAACGGGAATATTGGCCTTTTTGGCATTTCCAAGAACAGTGTCCCAGCCGTCGGCATTGACAGCGGCAACAATTATGTAGTCAACTTCCTGGTCGATAAATCCCTGAACATCGGCCACCTGCTTGGCAGCATCGTTGTTTGAGTCTGCAAGGATCAGTTTAAAGCCGTTGGCTTCGCTGAGTGCTTCCTGAACAGACTTGGTGTTTGCCTTGCGCCAGTCGGATTCATCCGCTTTACACTGCGCAAAACCAACAGTGATGAGTTTGGAGGATCCTTTCGACGCGTTGGATGACGGCGGTGCCTGCGTACATGCACACAGTCCAAGTACCAGTGCTGCAACAAGAAGGATGATAACGAATCTTTTCATACTTTGCCCCTCCCAAATACAATATATTATGAAGATATGTCTTCACCATTTTTTATATCACAATAAAAAAAAGGAAAACAATACACATGGAGGAACCGCATAAAAATTTCAACCACTTGGATAATATTACACACTATAGTGATATATTTCATTATTAAGTATATATCAACAGTAATTTTTTAACAACCATGATAAAAAAACGAACCTTTTGAAATTCGGATCCACAAAGGCATGCCGCTAGTAATTTCTGCTGTCTATCATTTCCCGGGTGATAGTGAAGCAGTCAAACTGGGTCTCTTCGATATATTTAACCTGCTCTATTGGCTCACCCCGCTCCAGCTGCCTGATTATTTCATCTATATATGGTCCCTGCAGCGGGTTGCACTCCACATCCAGCCCGATTTTACCCTCAAGACAGTATTGCAGTGCCAGCTTTGTCGCATCGAAGGAAATGACTATCACTCCATCCGCCGCACTACATTTTAATCCCGCCTCCTCCATGGCATCGATAGCTCCCAGGGCCTCACCATCGTTCTCACAGTAAACGACGTCAATGTCCTTTGTCTGCTTCAAAATCGCGGTCATTACCTCATAGGCCTTTGCTCTTGTAAAATCACCGCATTCCTGGGCAGCCATCTCCCAGTTGGCATGCTGCTGGACCGCCTGCTCAAGTGCGGCAGTCCGGCCTATCTGCG
Source organism: Clostridiaceae bacterium (assembly GCA_012519745.1). Lineage (GTDB taxonomy): Bacteria > Bacillota > Clostridia > Acetivibrionales > DTU013 > DTU013. The sequence goes on from JAAYPO010000122.1 coordinate 45,871, forward strand.
CAGCTGAACCCATTGTTCCCTGGATATGGACGATCCGGACAGGGTCCGACTCTCTCCCCTGCATTTCAAGCAGACTCTCCAGCCACCGGACCGCTTTTTCTCCCTCATTGCGGAAATCCGAGCCGACAAATGCCGTAACGAGTCCTCTGTCCTGCTCTTCAATATCACGGTCAATCATAATGACAGGTATGCCCGCCTCCCTTGCCTCCTGCAGGACTGTCTTCCAGCCTGTTGTAACCTTCGGTGAGAATACGATGTAGTCCACATCCTGCTGTATAAAGGTGCGTATCGCCCGGATCTGGTTTTCCTGCTCCTGACGGGCATCTTCAAATATCAGGTCATATCCGTTTTCTTCGCTCAGGGCAGCCTTGACGCTCTCGGTATTGGCCACCCGCCACTCCGATTCCGCGCCCACCTGAGAAAACCCGACCACGATGGGCTTATCCTTCGCCGGATCCACAGGAAGCTGCACTTCTCTTCCACATCCGGATAGCAGTACCGCAAGGCAAACAGCTATCGCCAGCTTTCCTTTCTTCATATCTCCATCTCCCACCACTGTAAAATGTACCTATTCAACACACTGTGCCGGTTGGCTTTATAAGCAGCCCGGTGCTAAACTCTCAAGAGCCTGTTAATCCGACCGCTGTGCCGGTTGGCTTTATGACAGCACATGTGTTTAAACTCCTAGAGCCTGTTAATCCGACCGCTGTGCCGGTTGGCTTTATGACAGCACATGTGTTTAAACTCTTAGAGCCTGTTAATCCGGCAAAATCAAGGAAAAATCACCGTCCTGTTCGAGCAGACCCCGGCCCACAGGCGAGGCACGTTTGATTTTTCATACCAAGGCTGGATTTACAGGGTCTTGAGTTTAAAAAACGTGCTGCCCATAAAGTCAACCGGCACAACATCTGTATCCAGAGGGCCTTGAGTTTAAAAAACGTGCTCTCATAAATCCAACCGACACAACAGCTGTATCTACAGGGTCTTGAGTCTAAAAAACGTGC
>JAAYPO010000123.1 GCA_012519745.1 Clostridiaceae bacterium
AAAGACTCCTCCGGCAGCTGTGCTTCTGAAGAAGGCATGCAAGATCGAAAGCGGTTCAGGTAAGCCAAACAGGGAAAAGGTAGCAAAGATCTCAGCGGCGGATGTAAGGAAGATCGCCGAGATGAAGATGCCTGACCTGAATGCAGCCAATGTCGAGTCGGCAATGAAAATGATCGCCGGTACGGCCAGAAGCATGGGTATCGTAGTTGAAGAATGACCGGAATAAGTGGGAGGGAACTGAAGTTTCCGAAAATTTACCACAAAGGGGAGGATTATAGTGAAGAGAGGAAAGAAATATATCGAAAGCGCCAAATTGGTCGACAAAATGACTCTTTATGATCCGGCACAGGCTCTGGAGCTTGTAAAGAAGACCGCAAAGGCAAAGTTTGACGAGACCGTCGAGGCACACATCAAGCTCGGCGTTGACTCAAGGCATGCAGACCAGCAGGTAAGGGGTGCGGTAGTTCTTCCGCATGGGACGGGAAAAACCGTCAGAGTGCTGGTGTTTGCAAAGGGCGACAAGGCCAAGGAAGCGGAGCAGGGCGGCGCTGATTTTGTAGGAGCTGAAGATCTTGTAGCAAAGATACAGGGCGAGAACTGGTTCGATTTTGACGTAGTTGTTGCTACACCCGATATGATGGGAGTAGTGGGACGACTCGGAAAGATCCTCGGACCAAAGGGTCTTATGCCCAATCCCAAGGCCGGTACCGTTACGCTGGATGTGGCAAAGGCCATAGCAGACATAAAGGCCGGTAAGATCGAGTACAGGCTGGATAAGACAAACATTATCCATTGCCCTATCGGCAAGGTATCATTTGATCTCGAGAAGCTTGGCGACAACTTCCGCACACTGATGGAAGCCATCATCAAGGCAAAGCCGGTAGCAGCAAAGGGCCAGTACCTCAAAAGCGTCGTAGTTTCATCGACGATGGGACCCGGCATAAAGGTCAACCCAGGCAAAGTTACCGACTAAAACTGATCTTTCTTTGAAAGATGCGTTATAATGCTTTACAAACAGTAAATAATGTAGTACTATATACGAGTTGTTGAAAACAGAATATGTCACATACCGCAGACAGCAGGTGCGAAAGCGTAACTGGCAACAGCCGGCCTGCCGAGGTAAGCGTTGATGATTGGGGCACCATGCCCCGGATAAAATGTGCTTAACCCTTGTGTGTCTGCAGTATGCCGATATACAAGGGTTAATTATTTTTTACAAGGAGGTGGATGATTTGCCTAAGGAAAAAACCTTAAATCTGAAGCGAGAAGTCGTTGAGAATATCAGCAGCAAAATGAAAGCAGCTCAAGCAATGGTTTTTGCTGATTACAGGGGATTGACCGTGGAACAGGACACCGAACTGCGAAGTGCATTGAGAAAGGCCGGTGTTGAGTACAGGGTCGTAAAAAACACGCTGACCAGATTTGCAGCAAAGGAAAACGGACTGGATGGTCTGGAGGAATATTTGAGCGGACCGACTGCAATGGCTTTAAGTGAGAATGATCCGGTTGCTCCGGCAAAGGTGCTCAGCGAATATGCCAAAAAGTATAACAAGCTCGAGCTCAAGGTAGGTGTGGTGGAAGGCAGGATAATCGATGTCGACGGCATCAAATCCCTTGCAGAACTGCCGTCTAGAGAAGTGCTCATCGCGAAGGTCCTTGGAGGCTTCAATGCTCCGATATCAGGTTTCGTGAACGTGCTCAATGGAAATATCAGAGGATTGGTGGTCGCACTCAATGCGATTGCAGAACAGAAGGCAAATGCCTGATGTTATTTCAATAAAAATCAAATTTAGATCAAAAATTATGGAGGTATTTTAAAATGGCTAGTGATAAAGTTGTAAAATTGATTGAAGAAGTAAAGGCATTGACAGTAATGGAACTGTCCGATCTCGTAAAGGCTCTCGAAGAGGAATTCGGAGTATCAGCAGCAGCTCCTGTAGCTGTAGCAGCAGCTCCTGCAGCAGGCGGCGCAGCAGCTCCCGCAGCTGAAGAAAAGACTGAGTTCGACGTTATCCTCAAGGAAGTCGGCGCAGAAAAGATCAAGGTCATCAAGGTAGTCAGAGAGATCACAGGTCTCGGCCTGAAGGAAGCAAAGGATCTGGTTGACGGAGCTCCCAAGACTGTCAAGGAGAACGTATCCAAGGATGAGGCTGCTGCAATGGAAGCCAAGTTCAAGGAAGTCGGCGCTACTGTCGAAATCAAATAATAAAGAATCAAGTCAAAAAAGCTCCGGATCTAAACCGGAGCTTTTTGTTATTTTGGTTAATGTTGAAAATTACACCTTTAATACAAGAATCAGTATATGAAGGTACATATATAATCACTTGACAAAAATCAGACCTAACACGAAAATTTATATGTGAGACAATTTTTTCTTATTATACAGCAACTCAAAATATCGCGTCAAAAGATGCAGAAAAAGGTGTATTCGTTATGAAAAGTATCAGGACCAGGATAACATTATTTGTAGGGATCCTGCTGATCGCAGTATGCGCCAGCTTTATACTTACGGCATTCAAATCCTCTTCTGATGCGCTGATATCCAATACGGAAGAAACAATGCCCAAATTTGCGGTTGAAGCATCCAAGACCATCGAATCGGAAATCAGAAGGAATATCACGGTTTTAGAGACAGCTGCAGCTAACAGCGGGCTTGCATCATACCTTTCGAAGGGCAGCAGCGGTTATGATCCCAAGACATTTATGTCAGAGGAGATAAAGAGAGCCGGACATTTGAAAATGGCTATAGTAAGTAAAGCCGGCGAGGCATTGTTCAGTGACGGATCTGCCGGAAAACTTCCAGATGAACTGCTGGAACAGGTGCTTTCAGGCAATAGTATCGTAAGTGACCCAATGCTTGAAAAAGATAAATTGGTGATGCTTATTGCTGTTCCTTTACAATCAGACGGACAGACAGTCGGAGCGCTGGCCGCATACAGGGACGGATATGAGCTGTGCACTCTGGCGGAGAATATAAGCTATGGAAGATCGGGAAAGGCCTTTATCGTCAACAAGCATGGGAAGACCATCGCCCATACCGATAAGGAAATGATATCAGAGGTGATCAGCATCATCACTGCAGATGCTGCCGATACAGATACAGTTTCCTCAGCCACATCATCAGAGGCGGTATCATCCGCCACGCAGGCCGATACAGATACGGACTCCGATGCAACAGGCTATATAGGACTTCAAAAGAAAATGGCTGCGGGGGAAACCGGCTTTGGAGAATATGAATTCGGCGGTGTAGACAAGTTCATGGGTTATGCGCCGGTGAGCAGCTATGGATGGTCTATAGGAGTTGAGGTCAACAAGGATGAGATGCTTGAGGCATTAGAGAACCTGAAGCTTCAATTTGCCGTTCTTACAGCATTATTCGTTATACTCAGTCTGGGAGCCGCATTTTTCATAGCAGGCAATATCAGCAAACCGGTGACCCGACTGACGGGTGAATTTGAAAAAATGGCTGAGGGGGATTTTTCCTATACTGAAAACACCAGGTACATCGGCAGGAAGGATGAGATCGGAAAGCTTGCCCAGGCATACCGCAGGATATGTGAGAGTCTGAAACAGCTCCTTGGAGATGCAGTGCAGGTAGCGGGGAATGTGAGCAGCTATTCCATAGATCTCAGCAATGTGATCAGGCACACTGCCGAATCCTCTCAAGAGGTGGCAAAGGCTGTAGAGAGCATAGCCTTCGGAACCAACAGACAGGCTGAGGAAATGGCAAGGGGAACTGAAAGCGTCAACGAAATGGGACGGCTGATCGGACAGAACCAGAGGTATCTGGAGGATCTGAACACATCGGCGGCAGAGGTGGAAAGACTAAAGGAAGAGGGCTTTGCTATCCTTGAGGAGCTGCTCGAAAGGAGTAGAGAGAGCAGCAATGCGGTGGATGAGGTGTTCAAGGTCATCATGGATACAAATGAAAGCGCAGCCAGGATAGAAGACACCGGATACATGATAAGGAACATATCCGAGCAGACGAACATGCTGGCGCTTAATGCCGCGATCGAAGCCGCCGGTGCAGGTGCGGCCGGAAAAGGCTTTGTCGTGGTAGCAGAGGAAATACGCAAGCTTGCCGCAGAGTCCAATGCCTTCACGAGAGAAATCACAAGCAACATAATAAATCTGCAGGAAAATGCAAAGAGCTCGGCGGACACGATAAAAAGGTTATCAGAGGTATTCGCCTCCCAGAGTGACGGAGTCGATCTGACAAAGACAAAGTTTGAGCTTATTGCTGAAGCCATAGAGAATACAAAGAGGATCGTCGGGATCCTGGATGAATCGGGCCAGACAATGGAGAACGAGAAACAGCAAACCATCAGGATAATACAGAGCCTGATGGAGGCATCCGAGGAGAATGCGGCGGGGACCGAACAGATCACAGCCTCAGTGGAGGAACAGGCGGATTCCATGGCTGCGATACAAAAGACAAGCGAAGATCTGGCAGAGCAGGCTGTGAAAATGAGCAAGGCTGTATCCAGATTCAAGTATTGATATAAAAAAGACATTTCAGATGCTTATGTTAAAAAAAGAGCCGGTGCAGTTTCTGCAGCCAGGCTCTTTTTAAGCATGAAGGGAATGGGAGGCCTAACTAGGGTCAGCCCCGGCTGTTCTGCTCATAAATTCTCTTACTCTGGCAAGAGTGCTGGAGTCTCCTACTACGAAAATGGAATCTCCATCCTCGAAGCCGCCGTACGGACCGGGCGACAATAGTAGAGTTCCGTTTCTTCTGATAGCTATAATAGTTGCCCCTGTATTCTGCCAGAATTTTGATTCCGATATGGTTTTTCCAATCAGATGTGAGTCCTTTTCAATGTCGATCTCCAATGGTGTAAGAGCGTTTATATTCTTTAGCCTGTCCGAGTAATCGATGATCCTCTCAAGCTTATCTGTGATCTCCGTTTCGATGTCTTTCTTTTTTTGTATCAGACTCTTTATTTCATTTTTCAATGAACGAATGGACTCTTTGTTTTGAAATTTTTCAATGAATGCATAGGCGCTGCTGACCGAGCTCACATAAATGCCGCTGCCATGGCTGGAAACTACGACATTCATATCTTCAAGGAGATTTACAGCACGTCTGATGGTCTCAGGAGAAACATTGTACTCTCCTGCAAGGGTCGACCGGCCGAACATTCTCGTTCCTTCCCTTATTTCGCCGCTGCAGATCCTGCCGGCCAGGTCAAGGGCTATTTTTCTGTATATGGGAACATCTACATTCTGCCTCACAACAGCACCTCCGGGACATTTTATGCTGGTTAAAGTATACCACTATATATTTATTTTACAATCATCTTGAACAACTTTTGACAGATACTATATACATGAAGGGAGAAATCCTTGCGCCGTGATTTATTATAAAGTGACAACTTGTATACATTGATAAAGTTTTTAGTTTATGTTATTATGTTAAACAGTCTGTTTTTATGAGGAGGATATTAAATGGTAAGACTAAAAAATATACAAAAAGAGTATAACGGCTCTGTTGCAGTGGATGATCTGAACCTGGAAATAGAGAAGGGCCAGTTCGTCGTCCTTATCGGGCCCAGCGGCTGCGGAAAGACGACGACTCTCAAGATGATTAACAGGTTGATAGAACCGACCTCGGGCTCGGTTTTTATCAATGGTGAGGATGTGACAAAGGTCAATCCCGTGGCCCTTCGCAGAAAAATAGGATATGTGATACAGCAAATCGGTCTTTTTCCCAATATGACCATCATGCAGAATATCGAGGTCGTTCCCAAACTGCTCAAATGGCCGGCAGACAAACGAAGAGAACGTGCGCAGGAGCTGCTGAGGCTTGTGGAAATGGACCCGGAGGTATATGGGGACAGGTATCCCTCCGAACTCAGCGGCGGCCAGCAGCAGAGGATAGGAGTGCTCAGGGCGCTGGCGGCTGAACCGCCCCTGATATTGATGGATGAGCCTTTTGGAGCACTGGACCCTATCACAAAGGAGCTGCTGCAGGATGAATTGAAAAAGCTCCAGACAAGTCTGGGCAAAACGATCGTATTCGTGACCCATGATATGGACGAGGCGCTGAAGCTTGCAGACTATATAGTGCTTATGAAGGATGGCAGGGTCGTCCAGGCTGATGCTCCGGAAGAGCTGCTTTCAAATCCCAAAAATGAATTCGTGGCGGAGTTCATAGGAAAACACAGGATGAACTCTAATTTCTGCATAGATGAAGTGAAGGATGTGATGAAGACTAAGCCTGTGACCGCTACAAGAGAAAAGGGCATAGGCGAGAGCATCGCTCTTATGAAGAGCAGAAATGTCGACTCGATAATCGTAGTAGACAAGGCAGGGCGTTTTGAAGGGATCGTCACCATCGGCCGGATCATGACAGATGGGAAGAACCACAAAAATATCAGCAGGCTGGTGGAAGAAGATGTGCCGGTGGTCAAAATGGATTCCAATGCAAAGGAAGCCTTTGATTTGCTGATACAAAACAAGCTGGACTTTATCCCTGCCATTGACGACGACAATGTGGTAAAGGGACTTATAACAAAGAGCAGCATTGCCAAGGCAATGGCTGAGGTAGTGTGGAAAGGAGCAGATAATGATTGATTTTATCAGGTTTGTAGCAGAAAATCGCTCTGATCTGTATTCTGCTCTCACGCAGCACATCTTCATCACAATAACCGCTGTATTGTCCGGTGCAGTATTGGCAATACCCTTTGGAATATTCCTTACACGAAGGCCGGCCATCGCGAATCCTGTAATGGCCGCCGTGGGAGTTTCACAGACCATCCCGAGCCTGGTGATGTTTGGTATAGCAATGCCGATACTCGGCATCGGAGTGAAAACTGCACTTGTTGTTCTGGTGATATACTCCATATTCCCGATATTAAGGAACACCTTTACCGGCATAAGCGGAGTGGACGAAAAATATAAGGAAGCGGCCAAAGGAATGGGAATGAACGGCAGGCAGGTTTTGTTCAATGTGGAGATACCTCTTGCGATGCCGCTTATCATTACCGGGATAAGGATATCCACAGTCTACATCATCAGCTGGGCGACCCTTGCCGCGCTTATTGGCGGAGGCGGGCTCGGTGATCTGATATTCACCGGGCTGCAAACCTACAACTATAATATGATCTTACTAGGCGCTCTCCCGGCATGCATACTGGCAGTGGCAGCCAACGGTATCATTGGACTTTTGCAAAAGGCTGCAGTTCCGAAGGGACTCGACAAATAGAAAGGGGGACGCAAGATGAACGATTTATTATTATCAATATTGGTTCACCTGCAGATAACATTTACAGGTGTCCTTATTGCTGCAGTCACAGGTATCATAGCAGGTATCGTGATAACAAAGAATAAAACTGTTGCCGCCATAGTGATGTCACTGACAGATATTGTACAGACCATACCATCGGTTGCACTTCTGGCAATACTGATGATGCTGTTCGGACTTGGAGATACGACGGCAGTCGTCGCACTTGCTCTGTATTCACTGCTTCCTATAGTCAGGAATACTTATGCCGGGATAACAGGTGTGGATAAAGGATTGATCGAGGCAGGCAGGGGGATGGGCATGACAAAAATACAGCTGCTTGTGAAGGTGCAGCTTCCCATGGCACTGCCGGTCATACTCTCAGGTCTCAGGATGGCAATAATCACAGCGCTGGGCATTGCCACGATAGGAGTGCTTATAGGGGCCGGCGGTCTGGGATATTTTATTTACAGGGGGGTACAGATCTCGGATTTAACAATGATACTCAAGGGGGCGGTGCCTGTATCGCTGCTTGCGGTATTTGTTGATCTTATACTCCAGTACTCAGAGAAAAAAATGGCCAAAAAGGCAAAGCGGGCTTAGAACGGTGACGGAGGCTCATCAAAAAACTATATCAGGAGGATTTTAATGAAAACTATAAAACGAGCATTGATGATTTTATTGACAGCGGTGATAACATTCACAGCGGCAGGATGCACAGGAGCATCCGACAAGAAGATAGTTGTTGGTTCCAAAAACTATACAGAGAATATGGTATTGGGCTCCATCATTTCACAGCTGATAGAAGAGAAGACGGATCTGAGGGTCGAGTACAAGGAAAACCTCGGCGGTACGATGGTTTGCTATGAGGCGCTGAAAAACGGGCAGCTGGATATCTATCCTGAATATACTGGTACGGCGCTGACAGCCCAGCTTAAAATGGATGTTATCAATGATGCGGACAAGGTATATGATATCGTAAAGGAAGAGTTCGACAGGCAGTTCAATATAAAGTGGATGAAACCCTTTGGCTTGAATAATACCTATGCAGTTGCACTGCCCAATGATTTTGCCGAGAAGAACGGTATAGTCACAGTAAGCGACCTGGTGCCCTTTGCAGGAGAGCTTGTTTTCGGCGCCGAGCATGAGTTTTTCGACAGGCAGGACGGCTATGACGGCATGGTGGAAGCTTATGGTCTTGAGTTCAGCGGCGATCCGGTGAAAATGGATATCGCAATGAAGTATCAGGCGACAGCACAGGGCAGGATCCATGTGACGGATGCTTTTTCTACGGACGGCCAGCTGATAACATACGATCTTAAGGTGCTTGAGGATGATAAAAATTTCTTCCCGCCCTATTATGCGGCACCCATCATCAGAAAGGAAACCCTTGAAAAGCATCCCGAGCTCGAAAGCATACTCAATGAGTTAAGCGGCAGGATCGATGACCAGACGATGCAGCAGATGAATTACAAGGTCGAATCAGAAGGGATGTCCACCAGAGAGGCAGCCAGGGAGTTCTTGAAATCGGAGGGCCTGATAGACTGATCATCAGACAGTAAAACGCAGAGACATTCTCTCTGCGTTTTTTATGCGGTATTATACGATAAAAAATGTTCAGGCCCGTATTCGGTCAGAACATAAAAAGATGTTGACATGCAGACAACAGTATGCTAGAATTATAAACTGCGTTATAATCCCAGACATGTACATTTTTTTAGGAAATCGGCTTGTGCCGATGGACTTTGAACATATAGAATTATAACACAGGAGAATAAATTAGACAAGAATTGTTAATAATTATTTAGTGGTTTTAGGCAATTTGACGAATGATATCAAAAAATGTGTACCGCATCTTAGAAAGCATTTGAAAATTGTCTGGTGGATTAGCCCCAAAAGCTTTTAATAATACTACTAAAAGCTTTGATTATACACCGGCGTGTCCCGCGGATACAGCCGGTGGTCCGGTTTTATTGCATGAATGCAAGCTTTTCATGTAGAGTTGTTCATTTTAAAAGTCATAATATACGAGGTGATTATTAATGGTACATCCCGTACAACTGGGCCGGAATACCAGGATGAGTTATTCCAGAATAGAAGAAGTTCTGGATATGCCGAACCTGATCGAGGTGCAGAAAAATTCCTACAAGTGGTTTTTGGAAGAAGGGCTCCGCGAAGTATTCAGGGACGTCTCTCCCATACAGGATTACACCGGCAACCTGATTCTGGAGTTTCCCGACTACAAGCTGGAGGATGACAATCCAAAGTACAGCGTCGAGGAGTGCAAGGAAAGGGATACTACATATTCAGCCCCTTTAAAGGTAAAAGTCCGACTTATCAATAAAGAAACCGGAGAAGTGAAGGAGCAGGAAATATTCATGGGCGATTTCCCGCTGATGACCAGCAACGGAACATTTGTCATCAACGGCGCCGAAAGAGTAATAGTGAGCCAGCTCGTCAGATCTCCGGGTATGTATTATTCAAAGAAGCTTGACAAGACAGGCAAGCAGCTTTATTCAGCTACCGTCATACCGAACCGCGGAGCGTGGCTCGAGTATGAAACCGATTCAAATGATGTGATGTATGTCAGGATCGACAGGACCAGAAAGCTGCCGATCACTGTGCTTGTCCGTGCTCTGGGGTATGGCACTGATCTGCAGATCACCGAGCTTCTGGGCGATGGCGAGAGGATAATGGCCACTATACAGAAGGATAATGCAAAGACCCAGGACGAAGGCCTGATCGAAATATACAAGAGGCTGAGGCCGGGTGAACCGCCGACAGTAGAAAGTGCTACTACACTTTTGAACAGCCTTTTCTTCGACCCCAAGAGATATGATCTTGCAAAGTTCGGAAGATTCAAATTCAATAAAAAGCTTTCACTTGCATCAAGGATCAGCGGACAGAGGACCGCCGAAAAGGTGATACATCCTCAAACAGGTGAAATACTTGTCGACGAGGACGGATTCATCGACAGAGAAAAAGCCGAGGCTATACAGGATGCAGGGATAAATTCGGTCTATATCAGCGCCGAGGGCAGGAAAATCAGAGTGATAGGCAATGGGACGGTGGACCTGAAAGCCTTTGTGGATTTTGATATCTCTGATACCGGCATAACTGAAAGGGTGCGGTTTGAAACACTTAAAAAGCTTATGGAGGAAAATAAGGATCCGGAGGATCTCCATAGGGCCATCCTTGAAAATGCAGATTCCCTTGTACCTAAATACATCACTGTGGAGGATATCATATCTTCCGTAAATTATCTGATACATCTCAACTACGGTATAGGAGAAGATGATGATATCGACCATCTGGGCAACAGAAGGCTCCGCTGTGTCGGTGAGCTGCTCCAGAACCAGTTCAGGATCGGCCTTGCCAGGATGGAGAGGGTCGTGAGGGAAAGGATGACCATACAGGACATCGATATTGTCACGCCTCAGGCGCTGATCAACATCAGGCCGGTGGCGGCAGCCATAAAGGAGTTCTTTGGCAGCAGCCAGCTGTCCCAGTTCATGGATCAGACAAATCCTCTGGCAGAGCTCACTCATAAAAGAAGACTCAGTGCGTTGGGACCGGGAGGACTCAGCAGGGAGAGGGCAGGCTTTGAAGTGCGTGACGTACACCATTCGCATTATGGCCGCATGTGCCCGATAGAAACTCCTGAAGGTCCGAATATCGGTTTGATAGGCTCACTGAGCACATATGCAAGGATCAATGAGTATGGCTTCATAGAAGCGCCGTATAGAAGGATCGACAAGGCGACGGGTATCGTTACCAGCGAGATCGACTATCTTACGGCTGATGAAGAGGATAAATATGTAATAGCCCAGGCAAACGAGTTACTGGACGAAAACGGCCGGTTCAAGGACAGGAAGGTGCTTTCAAGATACAGGGACGATATCCTGGAGGTCGAGAGCGACCGTGTCGAGTACATGGACGTATCTCCAAAGCAGCTTGTTTCAGTGGCAACAGCAATGATACCCTTCCTTGAGAACGACGATGCCAACCGTGCCCTGATGGGTTCCAACATGCAGCGTCAGGCTGTTCCGCTGATCAAGCCGGAATCGCCCATCGTAGGGACCGGTATCGAGTACAAGGCGGCAAAGGATTCCGGCACGGTCGTACTTGCCCGCAATGCCGGTACCGTAGACAGGGTCACCGCCAATGAGATCACCATCCGCACAAAGAGCGGCAGGAAGGATATATACAAGCTGCTGAAGTACATCAGATCCAACCAGGGTACCTGTATAAACCAGAGACCCATAGTAAAGAAGGGCGATGTGGTGGAGGCAGGCGATGTCATTGCTGACGGTCCGTCCACAGATGCAGGCGAGATCGCTCTTGGAAAGAATATCCTCATTGGATTCATGACCTGGGAAGGCTACAACTATGAGGATGCTATACTGATCAGCGAAAAGCTGGTTAAGGAGGATGTATTCACATCCATCCATATAGAGGAATATGAGGCTGAATCACGAGACACCAAGCTGGGACCTGAGGAAATCACCCGTGATATCCCCAATGTGAGTGAAGAGTCGTTGAAGGACCTGGATGACAGGGGAATCATCAGAATAGGCGCCGAGGTCAGAGCCGGTGACATACTGGTGGGCAAGGTCACTCCAAAGGGAGAGACAGAGCTGACCGCCGAGGAGAGGCTGTTGAGGGCCATATTCGGTGAGAAGGCCAGAGAGGTCAGGGATACTTCTCTGAGGGTGCCTCACGGTGAGTCTGGTATTATTGTTGATGTCAAGGTGTTTACAAGGGAGAACGGCGATGAGCTGCCGCCCGGAGTAAATCAGCTCGTAAGATGCTATATAGCTCAGAAGAGAAAGATATCTGTAGGAGACAAGATGGCGGGAAGGCATGGAAACAAGGGTGTTATCTCAAGGATACTCCCAGAAGAGGATATGCCCTTCCTTCCTGACGGCACTCCTCTTGAGATAGTGCTCAATCCTCTGGGTGTTCCGTCACGTATGAATATAGGACAGGTGCTGGAGGTGCATCTGGGCTATGCTGCAAGAGCGCTGGGCTGGCAGATCGCCACTCCGGTGTTTGACGGCGCCACCGAGCAGGATATCGTGGATACACTGAAGCTGGCGAATCTTGCAGAGGACGGAAAGACCGTCCTGTATGACGGCAGGACCGGTGATCCATTTGAAAACCGCGTATCTGTCGGATACATGTATATGCTCAAGCTGGCACATCTGGTCGATGACAAGATCCATGCCCGTTCCACAGGACCCTACTCTCTGGTCACTCAGCAGCCTCTCGGCGGTAAGGCGCAGTTTGGCGGACAGAGGTTCGGAGAGATGGAGGTTTGGGCTCTGGAAGCCTACGGTGCCGCATATACACTTCAGGAAATACTCACTGTCAAGTCCGACGATGTGGTAGGAAGAGTCAAGACCTACGAGTCCATCGTCAAGGGTGAGAACGTGCCCGAGCCCGGCATACCTGAATCCTTCAAGGTGCTGATAAAAGAGCTGCAGAGTCTGGCCCTTGATGTAAAGGTATATTCGGAAGAGCGCGAGGAGATCACCATAAAGGAATCTGCCGATGATGATCTGGAAGAACTCAATGTCAACATTGAGGGACGAGAGGATGAAACTCCCATCACAGATTATGAGGAAATCGGAGATGAACTTATTGAGGAGGAGATAGGCATCGATGATTTTGATATAGGAGATATTACAAATACCACAGAGAATCTCGGGGACACTCTGACAGATGATTTATTCTCCGAAGAGGATGAGTTTGCCGATAATCTGGAAGATGAGGATTTTTAAGGAGGGAGAATTAGACCATGTTTGAGATGAATAATTTTGATGCTATAAAAATAGGTTTGGCTTCCCCTGAAAAAATCAGAGAATGGTCCAGGGGAGAGGTAAAAAAGCCGGAGACGATCAACTACAGGACATTGAAGCCCGAGAGGGACGGTCTTTTCTGTGAAAGGATATTCGGTCCTCAGAAGGACTGGGAATGTCATTGCGGAAAGTACAAAAGGATCAGATACAAGGGGATAGTGTGTGACAGGTGCGGAGTCGAGGTCACACGTTCAAAGGTGAGAAGAGAGCGTATGGGCCATATAGAGCTGGCCGCTCCCGTATCTCATATCTGGTATTTCAAAGGCATACCCAGCAGGATGGGCCTTATATTGGATATGTCCCCCAGAGCGCTGGAGAAGATACTGTATTTTGCATCATATGTCGTTATCGACCCGGGACAGACACCCCTTTCAAAGAAGCAGATAATGACTGAAAAGGAATACAGGGACAGCGTAGATAAGTTCGGATACAAGTTCAAGGCCTCCATGGGTGCCGAAGCTATAAAGGAATTGCTCATGGAAATAGATCTGGAGGAGCTTTCAAAGGAGCTGAGATCCGATCTTGAGGATGCCACGGGCCAAAAGAGGATCAGAACAATAAAAAGGCTGGAAGTAGTGGAAGCCTTCAGGCTTTCAGGCAACAGGCCCGAGTGGATGATAATGGACGTTATCCCCGTCATACCTCCGGAGCTTCGCCCGATGGTACAGCTGGACGGCGGCAGATTCGCCACTTCGGATCTGAACGACCTCTACAGGCGTGTCATAAACAGAAACAACCGCCTCAAGAGGCTGCTTGACCTGGGAGCGCCTGATATAATCGTAAGAAATGAAAAGAGGATGCTGCAGGAAGCTGTAGATGCCCTCATTGACAACGGCAGAAGGGGCCGTCCCGTTACTGGACCCGGCAACAGACCGCTGAAATCCCTCTCAGACATGCTGAAGGGAAAACAGGGACGTTTCCGTCAGAACCTTCTGGGCAAGCGTGTTGACTATTCAGGACGTTCAGTTATCGTTGTCGGCCCCGAGCTGAAAATATTCCAGTGCGGTCTTCCCAAGGAAATGGCGCTGGAGCTGTTCAAGCCCTTCGTTATGAAAAAGCTCGTTAACGACGGACTTGCGCATAATATAAAGAGCGCAAAGAGGATGGTGGAGAGAGTAAGGCCTGAGGTGTGGGACGTTCTTGAGGAAGTTATCAAGGAACATCCTGTATTGCTCAACCGTGCTCCTACGCTCCACAGACTGGGAATACAGGCATTTGAGCCCGTACTTGTAGAAGGCAGAGCCCTGAAGCTGCATCCGCTGGTATGTACAGCGTACAACGCCGACTTTGACGGTGACCAGATGGCAGTGCACGTGCCGCTGTCAGCAGAAGCCCAGGCTGAGGCAAGGTTCCTTATGCTGTCGGCAAACAACCTGCTGGCTCCAAAGGATGGCAAGCCTATTACCGTACCTACACAGGACATGGTCCTAGGCAGCTACTACCTGACCATAGAACGCGAAGGAGAACCCGGCGAAGGCAAGATCTTCGGAACTCTCGAGGAAGCTGTACTGGCTTATGACGAGGGTGTTGTCGGATTGCATGCAAAGGTCAGGCTCAGAGTGAACAAGGAGATCGACGGACAGACCAGATCAAAGATCATTGAGACCACAGTGGGCAAAATGCTGTTCAATGAGGCCATACCGCAGGATCTTGGCTTTGTTGACAGATCAGATCCGGAAAAACAGTTCGATCTGGAGATCACACAGCTTGTTACCAAGAAAGAGCTGGGCAAGATAATAGACAGGTGCATAAAGGTACACGGCACTACAAAGACGGCCATCGTACTGGACAGGATAAAGGCTCTGGGCTTCAAGTATTCCACAAGGGGAGCTATCACTGTCAGTGTCTCAGACATGGTTATACCAGATGTCAAGAAGAGATTCATTGATGAGACGGAACAAAAGATAGAGAACATAACAAAAATGTATAAGAGAGGCCTTATCTCCGAAGAGGAAAGATATACCTCTGTAATACAGGCGTGGACCGATACAGGTGAAAACCTTACCAAAGCATTGATGGATACGCTGGATCGTTTCAATCCGATATTCATGATGTCTCAGTCCGGAGCCCGCGGAAGCATCAGCCAGATCAAGCAGCTGTCCGGTATGAGGGGCCTTATGGCGGATACCCAGGGTAAGACCCTTGAGATACCGATTAGGGCAAACTTCCGTGAAGGACTCAATGTACTCGAGTACTTCATCTCTTCTCATGGAGCGAGAAAGGGTCTGGCGGATACGGCACTCAGAACCGCTGACTCGGGATACCTGACACGTCGTCTTGTTGACGTGAGCCAGGATGTTATCGTCAGGGAGATCGACTGCGGCACCAGAAAGGGTATCGAGGTCTCGGAAATCAAGGATGGCAGCGAGGTAATAGAAGGCCTGGCCGAAAGGCTTGTAGGAAGGTATACCTCTGAGGATATCGTCCATCCCGAAACAGGAGAGGTCCTTATCGAGGCGGGCAAGAGGATTACAGACCAGGATGCGGACAGGGTCACCGGGGCAGGACTCAGGAAGGCGAAGATCAGGTCGATGCTGACCTGCCATTCGGAGTACGGAGTATGCGCAAAGTGCTACGGAGCGAACCTTGCTACCGGCGAGGATGTCAATGTGGGTGAAGCTGTCGGTATAGTTGCGGCACAGTCCATAGGCGAACCGGGCACGCAGCTCACGATGAGAACGTTCCATACGGGCGGTGTTGCCGGTGATGATATCACCCAGGGTCTCCCCCGTGTCGAGGAGCTTTTCGAGGCCAGGAAGCCCAAGGGACTTGCGGTCATATCGGAAATACCCGGAACGGTGAAGATAAATGATACCAAGAAGAAGAGAGAGGTCGTTGTAACATCGGAGGATGGGGACTCCCGTTCGTACCAGATCACATACGGCTCAAGGATAAAGGTTTCCGACGGAGATGTCATCGAGGCCGGTGACGAGATCACGGAAGGCTCTGTCAATCCTCATGATATATTGAAGATCAAGGGCATCAAGGGAGTCCAGCAGTATCTGCTGCAGGAGGTCCAGAGGGTTTACAGGCTGCAGGGCGTTGACATCAACGACAAGCATATAGAGGTAATAATCAGGCAGATGCTCAGAAAGATCAAGGTTGACGACGCCGGCGACACTAATATGCTGCCGGGCGGTCTGGTGGATATGTTTGACTTCGAGGCAGAGAATGCAAGGGTCACTGCCGAAGGGCTCAGGCCTGCCACCGGAAAACGTACTCTGCTTGGTATAACCAAGGCGTCCCTTGCGACGGAATCCTTCCTGTCGGCGGCATCGTTCCAGGAGACTACCAGAGTGTTGACCGAGGCTGCGATCAAGGGCAAGGTGGATCCGCTGGTAGGACTGAAGGAGAACGTGATAATTGGTAAGCTCATACCCGCAGGGACAGGAATGAGCAGATACAAGGACATAAATATTAGCACAGTGACCGAGTGAGCAAGATGATGTAGTGGAGACCGGCGGTGCTGTTTGTGGAGGCTGTGTTTCCTGCTGCGTAGCCCTTCTACAAAGTGGATAGTAGTTTTGAGGGGACTGCATTACCCGTGAGACAGGACTGCTTCCTCCAAACCAATTTATCTGTAAAAGAGCACTGCTGCAGTACGTGCTTGGAAACACAGTCGGAATAAACAGCATCGTCGGTCTTAGTGATCAGGGGGTCAATGGTACCGCCGGATTCTCTATGTTCTTGACAACATGGCATTGCGGTGATAAAATATTTCAGTGCGAATTTAGGGCATATTGTGCCCATATGGTATGATTTGCAGGGTTTAAAGGCATGAATGCTAAAAAAGGTCAAAGAGGGGAAAGGTGCGCAGGAAGTGCTGGAGGTTTTGAAGGGCAGCAATAAGGCAATAGGAATAAAGCAGACATTGAAAGCGGTTGAAAACGGAGCCGCAGAGAAGGTTTTCATTGCAAGGGATGCTGACGAAAAGATCACTGGTAATCTTAAGGAGCTGTGCCAGGCCAATGGGGTAGAGATAGTGTATGCAGATACAATGAAGCAGCTTGGCAAGGCAGTAGGCATCGAAGTAGGAGCATCGACGGCTTGTATATTGAAGTAATACAGCAGATTATCAATTGAATATATCAAATATTGATATATATAACAAAAACTTGAGGGGAGGTGTAAAATTGCCAACATTTAATCAGATGGTCAGAAAAGGAAGGGAAGCAGTAGAGTACAAATCTAATTCTCCGGCTCTGCAAAGAGGATTCAACTCACTGAAAAAGAAGTCTGTTGAAACCAGATCTCCACAAAAGAGGGGAGTTTGCACCGTTGTAAGGACCAGCACGCCAAAGAAGCCTAACTCAGCTTTGAGAAAGGTTGCCAGGGTGCGTTTGACTAACGGTATCGAAGTCAGTGCTTACATTCCGGGAATAGGCCACAATCTTCAGGAACACAGCGTCGTACTCATCAGAGGCGGCAGGGTTAAGGATCTGCCTGGTGTCAGGTACCACATAGTCAGAGGAACTCTTGATACGGCAGGTGTGGCAAAGAGGATGCAGGGTCGTTCAAAGTATGGAGCAAAGAGGCCAAAGGCAGGCGCAGCCAATAAGTAACAGCGTCTGGCAAGGCAATGAAAAGTGCAAGGTATGTTGAATAGATAAAAACATTGATTATATATTGATTGATTTATATATTACATGTACTGACGCACTGACGAGGACCTACGGGTTCCGAGTACCTCGAACATTCGAAGGGGAGAACGATGACCCCTATCATTACCAAAAGGAGGGAAGTAAAGTGCCAAGAAAAGGACATACGCCAAAAAGAGATGTTCTGCCTGATCCGATCTATAATAACAAGGTCGTGACAAAGCTCATCAACAACATTATGCTTGACGGCAAAAGGGGTGTTGCTCAGAGAATTTGTTATGATGCTTTTGATATTATCAAGGAAAAGACAGGAAAGGATCCGCTCGAAGTGTTTGAACAGGCAATGAACAACATCATGCCTGTGCTTGAGGTCAAAGCCAGAAGAGTCGGCGGTGCCACCTACCAGGTCCCTATGGAAGTCAGACCTGAAAGAAGGCAGGCTCTGGGACTGAGATGGCTGACCAATTATTCACGGGCAAGAGGCGAAAAGACAATGAAGGAAAGACTGGCCGGTGAGATCCTTGATGCTGTCAATGGTGCAGGCGGAGCCTTCAAAAAGAAGGAAGACACCCACAAGATGGCAGAAGCAAACAGAGCTTTCGCACACTATCGCTGGTAATTGCGGCCCGGCAGGACCGGCTGCGGTATAAAGCGCAGAAATTTGCGGAAGTTATTAAGAAGCGGTATTTAACATGCAAAAGAAATTGAACTTATCGAGGAAGAAAGGAGGCAATCATGCCCAGGCAATTCAGTTTGGATAATACCAGGAACATTGGTATAATGGCTCATATAGATGCTGGTAAGACAACTACGACAGAGCGCATCCTGTTTTACACAGGAAGACTGCATAGAATGGGAGAGACTCATGAGGGCGCTGCAACTATGGACTGGATGGAGCAGGAGCAGGAAAGAGGCATCACTATAACCTCTGCTGCAACTACCGCACAGTGGAAAGGAACCAGGATCAACATTATAGATACGCCGGGGCACGTTGACTTCACGGTAGAGGTTGAAAGATCTCTGAGAGTTCTCGATGGTTCGGTAACACTTTTTTGTGCAAAGGGCGGTGTGGAACCCCAGTCTGAAACCGTATGGAGACAGGCGGACAAGTACCATGTTCCCCGTATTGCATATGTAAATAAAATGGATATTATGGGCGCAGACTTTTTCAATTGCATCCAGATGATGAAGGACAGACTCAAGGCAAATGCTGTTCCAATTCAGTTACCAATCGGCAAGGAAGATACTTTCAAAGGGATAGTCGACCTGGTGACATTGAAGGCCATATACTATGAAGATGACCTTGGAACGGTATTGGATGAAGAACCGATACCGGAAGATATGGTTGATATCGTTGAAAAATATCGTAACATTTTAATCGAAGCTGTTGCTGAACAAGATGAGGACTTGATGAATAAATACCTGGAAGGGGAAGAACTCACCGAGGAGGAAATACGTGCTGGAATTAGAAAGGCAACAATTGCCGTTGATATGATACCGGTCACTTGCGGATCATCCTACAAGAACAAAGGCGTACAGAGACTTCTAGACGCAGTTGTGGCATACATGCCGTCTCCGTTGGATGTACCGCCGATCAAGGGAGTCTCGATCGATGAAGAGACAGAGCTTGAAAGACCCGCAGATGATGATGGACCGTTCTCGGCACTGGCCTTCAAAATCATGGCCGATCCATTTGTCGGAAAGCTCTGCTTTTTCAGAGTTTATTCAGGAAAGTTGAGTTCAGGGTCATATGTATTGAATTCCACCAAAAACAAGAGGGAAAGGGTCGGCAGGCTGCTGCAGATGCATGCCAACCACAGGGAGGATGTAGATACCGTATACTCCGGAGATATAGCTGCCATCGTAGGGCTGAAGGACACCTCCACAGGTGATACGCTCTGCGCCGAGGCTGCTCCGGTCATACTGGAGTCTATGGAATTCCCGGAGCCTGTCATCCACATAGCTGTGGAGCCCAAGACCAAGGCAGGACAGGATAAAATGTCCGCTGCTCTTGCAAAGCTCTCTGAGGAAGACCCGACCTTCAAAGCTCATACAGATCCGGAAACGGGACAGACAATCATTTCCGGTATGGGAGAGCTGCACCTTGAGATCATCGTGGACAGAATGCTGAGAGAGTTCAAGGTGGAGGCCAATATAGGCAATCCGCAGGTTTCATACAAGGAAACCATCAAAAAGGCTGTCAAGGCTGAAGGCAAATTTGTCAGGCAGTCAGGCGGAAGAGGACAGTATGGCCATTGTGTCGTTGAGTTTGAGCCGCTGGAGCCCGGAAGCGGATATGAATTTGTCAACAAGATCGTCGGAGGCGTCATTCCCAAGGAATACATTCCTGCCATCGACGAAGGTATCCAGGATGCCATGCGAAGTGGTGTGCTGGGCGGTTATCAGGTCCTTGACATCAAGGCGACTCTCGTGGACGGATCATACCATGATGTGGACTCATCAGAAATGGCATTCAAGATATCAGGATCCATGGCCTTCAAGGAAGGCTGCCGCAAAGCAGATCCGGTACTGCTTGAGCCTATAATGAGAGTGGACGTGGTAGTACCTGAAGTATACATGGGAGATGTCATGGGCGATCTCAATTCGCGCCGCGGACGGATCGAAGGTATGGAAAACAGGTCAGGCGCGCAGGTGATCACAGCTCAGGTGCCCCTTGCGAACATGTTCGGCTATGCCACTGTTCTGCGCTCAAGGACACAGGGCAGAGGAGTGTTCACGATGCAGTTCAGCCACTACGAAGAAGTTCCAAAGAGCATACAGGAATCGGTGCTCAAATAAAGCAGCAAATATGCTGTGAAATCACATCAAACAGATTTGATACGTTTTACAGCATATAAAATAAACAAATAATTAAATCATTCAGTGTTCAACTGAACAAGGGAGGAGAATTAAAATGGGTAAGGCCAAATTTGAAAGAAACAAACCCCACGTTAACATTGGAACCATCGGTCACGTTGACCACGGCAAAACTTCATTGACAGCAGCTATAACAAAGGTGTTGGGATTCCAGGGAAAGGCTAACTTTACTGCATACGACCAGATCGACAAGGCTCCCGAGGAAAAGGCAAGAGGAATCACGATATCCACTTCACACGTTGAATATGAGACAGACAACAGGCACTATGCTCATGTTGACTGCCCCGGTCATGCCGACTATGTTAAAAACATGATCACCGGTGCTGCTCAGATGGACGGCGCTATCCTCGTTGTTTCCGCAGCAGACGGTCCGATGCCCCAGACCAGGGAGCACATACTCCTTGCTCGTCAGGTTGGCGTTCCTTATATAGTGGTATTCCTCAACAAATGCGACATGGTCGATGACGAAGAGCTCATCGAGCTTGTTGAGATGGAACTCAGGGAACTCCTTAGCTCCTACGAATTTGACGGCGACAATATTCCGATAGTCAGAGGATCGGCTCTGGTTGCTCTCGAAAGCAATTCAACTGATATCAACGCTGCTGAGTACAAGCCCATCGTTGACCTCATGGCAAAAGTCGACGAGTATATCCCTGAGCCACAGAGACCTACCGACAAGCCCTTCATCATGCCTGTCGAGGACGTATTCTCAATCACCGGCCGCGGCACAGTTGCTACAGGCAGGGTTGAAAGAGGCGTGATCAAAGTAGGAGAAGAAGTTGAAATAGTTGGTTTGATGGATGAAGCAAGAAAGACCGTCGTAACCGGCGTTGAAATGTTCAGAAAGCTCCTTGACCAGGCTGTTGCCGGCGACAACATCGGCTGCCTGCTAAGAGGTGTCCAGAGAACAGAGATCGAAAGAGGACAGGTTCTGGCTAAACCCGGATCCATCAAGCCTCACACACACTTCAAGGGACAGGTTTACGTTCTGACCAAGGAAGAGGGCGGAAGACACACTCCTTTCTTCAATGGCTACAGACCCCAGTTCTATTTCAGAACCACCGACGTTACCGGTGTTGCTGAACTTCCTGCAGGTGTTGAGATGTGCATGCCTGGTGACCATATCGAAATGACCATCAAGCTCATCACTCCTATCGCTATGGAAGAAGGACTCAGGTTCGCTATCCGTGAAGGCGGAAGGACTGTTGGTTCCGGTACTGTTACTGGTATCATAGAATAATAGACAAGCTAAAACAAAAAGTGCGGTTTGCCCTTGCAAACCGCACTTTTTTATTCTTTCACCGCTGCTGCGAAGCTTTCACCGAATTGGATGCATCTTTCAATATCGCTGTCACCAGGCCGGAATTTCACACCCAGGGGCTCCAACGGTATCTTCAGACCCGATTTTTCAAGTGATGCGCTGATCACCTTTGGCGCCTCACCGCTCCAGCCATAGCTGCCAAAGCCCGCACCGAGCTTGCCCTTGAACTTGTGTCCCTTGATCTCCTCCAGCAATCCTGAGGTGAATCTCAATACACTGTTGTTTACCGTACAGCTTCCAATGATCACACCTTTTGCTTTGAATATCTCAGTGATCAGATCGCTCTGGTCGGTTATGGAGACATTGAACAGCTTGTATGCCATACCCTGGCTCTCAAGACCGGCGGCGATGGACTCAGCCATTGTTCTGGTTGCGTCATACATCGTATCGTAGATGATAACGGCATGTCCTTCGTTATAGTCTTGTGACCATTCATAATACTTGTCAATGATCTGCATCGGATCCCTCCTCCATATTATGCCGTGGCTGGGAGCGATCATTTCAATATCCAGCTCCAATGCTCTGATCTGCTCGATTTTTTTCTTTATAAGTGAGCTAAAGGGGGTCAATATATTCGCATAATACTTGATGGCATCCTGATAGAGCTCACAGTTGTCCACCTCATCATTGAAAAGCGAAAGACCGACATAATGCTGTCCGAAGGCATCATTTGAGAATACTGTCCCTGCGCCCTTCACATAGGTGAGCATACTGTCAGGCCAGTGTATCATCTGCATTTCCACAAAGACAAGGTCATATTTGCCAATGTTTATCGTATCGCCTGTCTTTACGATCTGCAAATTGATGTCGTCCCGACGGAAATAGTTCCTGATTATATCCGCACCGTTCTTCGTGCAATATATGGGTATATCAGCTGAAGGGAGTTTATCCAGTAAATAACCCAGACTGCCGGCATGATCGGGCTCGGTATGATTGATGATGATCATATCTATGCTCTCCAGCCCCACATCCCTGTCCAGAATACGTACAAAGTCCTCCTTGTAGGGGTCCCATACAGTATCCACAAGAACTGTTTTCTGATCTTTGATTATGTAGGTGTTGTAGCTGGAGCCTCTGTGTGTTGACAGCTCATGGCCGTGAAAATGACGCAGCCCCCAGTCCTTCATTCCCAGCCAGTAAATATTTTCCCTTATTTCTACCATGATATCTTCTCCTTTTGCATAATCCGATGATCTGCATTATCATTTTTATTATACCCGCTATTGCTGTGAATAAACAAGAGTGTCCGTGGTTCAAGGCCATATTTTACCTACCAGACACATAAAAAATGTCTACTTGTATCGGCTTGTACAGGATGATACTATTGATTAAGAACAGCAGGAAGGGGATCTTTATGTTTTTGGCATTCAAAAGAGCCGGCGCCGGAATCAGGAGTATGAGTCCTTCAACGATACGCGAGATCATCGTTATCGCTGTCATACTCATTATAGCCGTATTGCTGAGTATACCGCAGTTCAAAGAGGACAGGGAAGGTCTGCGGATATGGGAGGAAGCTCAGCGAAATGCCGAAGCGGCCCAATCGGCTGAATAACTGGACGGGGGGTAACTATGGAGCTGTCTGATGTGAAAAGACTGGCCGGTGTGGTCAGGGACAATATATCCAGAGTGCTGGTCGGCAGGGAAAAAACAGTGGATCTGGTGCTCATTTCGCTTTTATGCGGAGGACATGTACTGCTGGAGGATGTACCCGGTGTAGGGAAGACAATGCTGGCCAAATGCCTGGCCAGATCTCTGGAATGCGGGTATAAAAGGATACAG
This sequence comes from Clostridiaceae bacterium, assembly GCA_012519745.1. GTDB lineage: Bacteria > Bacillota > Clostridia > Acetivibrionales > DTU013 > DTU013. The sequence goes on from JAAYPO010000123.1 coordinate 23,662, forward strand.
TTCACTCCCGATCTATTGCCGTCAGATCTGACGGGTATCAACTATTTTGATCAGAAACGCGGAGAATTCATATTCAGGCCGGGTCCGGTCTTCACAAACATAATACTTGCTGACGAAATAAACAGGGCAACGCCCCGCACACAGTCCAGCCTGCTGGAATGTATGGAAGAAAAGCAGGTGACCGTAGACGGCGAGACAAGGCTGCTGCACAGACCCTTCTTCGTTATCGCAACACAGAACCCGGTGGAGACGCGTGGCACATTTCCGCTGCCGGAGGCACAGCTTGACAGGTTTTTCATGCGTCTGAAGATGGGTTATCCGGATCCGAAGGAAGGTATTGAGATACTTAAGCGTTTCAGAGATTCCGATCCCATGGAGACACTGGAGACAGCGGCTTCATCAGAGGATGTCCTCAAGGCACAGTCTGCCGTCACGTCGGTCAGGACGTCTGAAGCAGCCCAGCAGTATATAGTCGATATAGTCGAGGCCACAAGGCATGACAGCAGGATATCGCTGGGAGTCAGCCCCCGAGGGAGCATTGCGCTGATGAAGGCGGCCCAGGTCAATGCGGTCCTGGACGGCCGTGATTTTATTACTCCGGATGATGTCAAGCAGATGGCTGTACCGGTACTGGCCCACCGCCTGATAATCAAGGGGCATGCCATTGCGGGAGGTACGGAAAACGCAGAAAACACGGTCAGGGACATATTAGGGACAGTCCGTGTACCCACAGAGGAAAATTGAGGTGCTGATATGGATGTCATTGCATTGCTGATGATCCTTTTAGCTGTATTATGGCTGCAGGCATACATACTTGGCAATTATGCATTCAGCAAGCTGGACTACAGCTGCAAATTCAGTGTTCCCGAAGCACATGAGGGGGACACCATATATCTTGTTGAGACAGTATACAATGGCAAGCTGCTGCCTGTACCATGGCTCAAGGTGGACATACATACCTCCAGGTGGCTGGATTTTGCCGGTACATGCTCGGTGATAGCACAGGACAGCAGGCGTGTTACAAGCAGCTTTCTGCTCAAAAGCTATCAGAAGACTACAAGAAGGTGGAAGCTGAACTGTGTAAAGAGGGGAATTTTCCATACTGAAAACGTGACCCTGATCGGAGGGGATCTTCTCAACTTATGCAATATTTCCGAAGCTCTCCCGGTAAATATGACCCTTGTGGTCTACCCTGAGATCGTGGATCTGGATGAGCTGTTTATGCCGGTAAATCTGCTTCAGAGCGATAACACTGTGAACAGATGGATAATAGATGACCCGTTTATGTTTTCCGGTATTCGGGAGCATACGCCGACTGATCCGATGAACCGTATACACTGGCCGGCTACAGCCAAAACCGGCAAGCTGATGACCAGGAAGAATGAATACACCTCTCAGCAAAATCTTACAGTTATACTGAATATGCAGACAAAGTCTTATGAACATACAGATGTGATCCACAGGCGTGCGGCAGAGCTTGGCATAAAGGTGGCTGCAACACTTTTTGACAGGGCGCTGAGGGAAGGTACGCCTGTTTTATTCGCCACCAACGGCTGTATACACGCCGATGACAAGCTGCCGATAATCACAAGGGAAGCGGCAGATAAGGACCATATCACAGGACTGTTCAAAATACTTGCAGGTCTGCTGATGAAAAGCGTCAGGAGCTTTGAGGGTCTTCTTGAGGATGTGTCGCCTAACCTGGAGAATTCAGAGACCGTCATTATCACAGCCTACCTGGACAGGGAGATATGTGCCCAGGCAGACCACATGGCTCAGGGCGGGAACAGGGTCTGTGTCATCCTGGTGGATACCGAGTATGAAAGCGGAGCTTTGCCTGTGTCAGCAGAGCTTTATATATTGTCAGACAGAAGCTGGCTCCAGTCTGAGGAATGGGTGTGAGCATATAGGGCACGGAGGCGGAAACATGAGAGCAGTAAATGGACAAGTGAATATCCGGGTCATAATGCTGCGGATTTTGTCAGTGCTGGCTGTAAACGCTTTTGTTTATGCCGGCTTTACAATGCTCCGCACCTCAATATTCACCGACGACGGAGGCGTGGCAGCCGTCGTACTGTATACTGCGGTAATATTATTTGCCCATGGGGCAGGCAAATTGTTTTCATCAGCGGGAAGAATGATATTGGACCGGGCTGTGGATACGAAATTCTTCAGGTTTCTATCGTTCATGCTCAATATTGGTGACAGCCAACGATTTGTTTCATCTTCAGCCTTATGGGCGCTGATCATTATTCCTGTTGTTGCTGTGTTGATCACCTATGGAAGCAGCGGTGCCGGAAGGACTGTCTTTGAATTGCTGCCTGCGGCAGTGGGCTATATCATATCGGTGAAACAGACCAGACTTTCACATGCACGGATATTGAGCAGCACCAGTCTGTTCATCGGCATGGGCGTTATGGTCATTTGTCTTGAGGTGCCCCTTCTTGTCAGCAGGCTGGAGTATCTAAGACCGATATACTTTGCAGTCTCATATTTCATGATATTTGCATTTCTCATCGTCAAAAACCAGGAGGACATAGAGAAACATATCTTTAGAAAGAAGCACATAGACAAGTCGGTACTGCCCAGGAACCTGAGGCGGTTCAACGCCATGGCCGCAGGGTTTGTCTTCCTTTTGATGATGCTTTTGTTCAATCTGAAGACGGTAGTGATTGTTGTGATGGACCTGGCAAAACAGATAATACAGCTTGTTCTTGCCCTGATCGGATGGCTTATGGGAAAGCTTATGGAAGGGCGTTCCATCGGAGGAGATCCGATGCAAAGAGAGTTGGATTACATGATGGTGCAGCGGCCTATGCCGTATTTCAACCTTGTATTGAATACAGCTATGTACTTCGCTATACTCTACGTCACTTACAAGCTTCTGTTTGCAGTAGCCGCCAGAGTTCCTGCAGCGATCTCTAAAATTATCCAGGCGATCAAAAGGCTGTTTAAAATAAATGTCAGCAATGATCCATCTGTGGAAGCTGATTATGTCGATACGACGGAGACAGTGCTGCCGGATATGCAGAATGTGATCGGTAAAGCAAAAAAGAAAAAGCCTAGGATAAAGAAGCTTAATAAAATAACCGACCCTGTAGAAAAGGTAAGGCGTATGTATGGCAATGTCCTTGAAATGCTTCCGTCATACGGCATAAAGCGCGATGGCTCCGACACTACAGCGGAGATACTGGCAAAGGCAGCCGGGACTGTGAAGCTAAAGGAGGACTTAGCCCCCCTTACCGAAATATATGACAGGGTGCGGTATGGGGATATGGTGCCGGACAGAGAAGCTCTCGTCCGGGCTGAAAGTCATTATCTGGGGTGCCAGACACGCCAACCGGACACTCATTGAGCTGCATATATCGAGTATGTGTCCAGGTATGATGCCTGCCACATTATTACCATTGAAAAAGTATTATGTACACGATATAATAAAGACCATCGTAAAACACTTAACTAGTAGGGGGATGGTCAAATGGCTGTATCCAGAAAGATAACAAAAAAGAGAACTCTCCCGTTGCTGCCGCTCAGAGGGCTGACAGTGTTTCCTTATATGATCCTGACCTTTGACGTGGGAAGAGAAAAATCCGTCAAGGCCCTGGACGAGGCTATGATCAATAATCAACTGATTTTTCTTGTAGCACAGAAGGATGCAAAGGAAGATTCACCTGATGAAGATGATATATACAGAGTAGGTACCGTATCAAGAGTCAAGCAGCTCCTAAAGCTGCCCGGGAATACGATAAGGGTGCTTGTTGAAGGTGTAAGCAGAGCGGAAGTGAAGGAGTATCTCCAGACCGAGCCGTACTTTATTGCGGAGGTCATAGAAAGAGCAATTCCAGAGGAGAAGGATAGGAATGTCGAGTATGAAGCACTCAAGAGAAGGGTATTGAGTACTTTTGACGACTATGCACGGCTCAATGGAAAAATATCGCCCGATACGGTGGCCTCCATGGGCACCATTGAAGAGGCAGGTCAGCTTGCCGACATAATTGCGTCGAACATGCAGCTGAAGATCGACCAGAAGCAGGAGATATTAAATGAGTTCCATCCGGACAGAAGGCTGGAAAAGATCCTTGAAACACTCCTGAGCGAGATCGAGATACTTGAGGTGGAGAAAAACATAAGTGTCCGGGTCCGCAAGCAGATAGACAAAATGCAGCGTGAATACTACCTGAGAGAACAGATCAAGGCAATACAGTCTGAACTGGGCGACAAGGACGGAATAGCCGGAGAAGCGGACGAATACAGAAAGAGGATCGAGGCGGCAAAGCTGCCTGAGGAAGCCGAGAAAAAGGTCCTCAAGGAGTTGGACAGGCTGCTCAAAATGCCTTCCGGGTCGGCAGAGGGTTCGGTGATCAGGACATATCTGGATTGGATCCTGGATCTGCCCTGGAACAAAAAAACCGAGCAGAAGATCGACCTCAGAAGAGCTGAGGAAATACTTGAAGAGGATCACTACGGCCTTGCAAAGGTCAAGGAAAGGATACTGGAGTATCTTGCGGTGCTCAAGCTCACAAATCAGCTCAAGGGCC
>JAAYPO010000011.1 GCA_012519745.1 Clostridiaceae bacterium
ATAGGGCCGATAACAGCATGTATCTCGGGCTTATGTCTACTCGCAACACCCTTTAGTTGAAATATGGAACAGCTGGACTGTTGCGCTGTTCCAAATTGCAGGTAAAGTCCTCATATTTCACCAACTGATCGGTTCATCAGGGTGTTTTTGTCTGATTCACCTTCTGACAAATCTGCATAGCTAACACTAGCATGCTCGATTTGTCTTTTATTAATCAGTTTCGCACTATTGATGCCAGAAGTAATGTTGAGGTGAGTTTGACCTCATCGACTGTTGCAATTCACTTTTGATTGCCAGACACTTTGGCAATTTTATCAGCAACAGACTTTAGTTAAGTAAATTTGTGACAGACTAATGACGGGCAAGACAATACTAATGATAGAATAGACTTTGACATACGCCTTAATTTGCAGAACATAATTCCACTGCTAACAGATTTGGGGTGGAATTTACTTTTTCATTTAAGCACCTTACGTAAAATTTGATTATATCAAATAAATCATTGATAATTGCAGATAATAGTGCTATAATACTTTTGGACTAAGCATATGTTTTTTTGGAAAGAGTGGGCCGACCCCACTCTTTGTCTTTAGATATGGGCTAAAGTCCAGTGAAAAGGAATGGGGATGTACAATGGCAAAGAAGAAGGTTGAAGAAATAGTAGAAGAGCTTGCCCTGCCGGCTGTGGAGGCGCTGGGCTTTGAATTGGTGGATGTGGAGTTCATTAAGGAAGGTGCCAACTGGTACCTCAGAGTCTATATCGACAAACAGGGCGGCATAACGATAGATGACTGCCAGGCTGCAAGCGAGCGATTGAGCGATATGCTCGATAAGAAGGATCCCATAAAGCAGAGCTACATACTGGAGGTTTCTTCACCCGGAGAAAGACCGCTGAAGAAGGATCGTGACTATGAACGCTTCAAGGGTGAATTCGTTGAAGTAAAGCTTTATCAGCCGCTGAACGGCAAAAAGATTTATGAAGGCGAATTGCTCGGGCTGAAGGGAGACATAGTGGAGATAAGGACCGCAGAAGGAACCGATATGAGCTTTGACAGAAAGGATACAGCTCTTGTCAGACGGATCATTCGGTTTTGAAAATAAATGGCGTAACGGCCGGAGCATAGCATCCGGGCTGAAGATGAATTCCCGGATATCGGGGTATTACAGGAGGTAGGGAAATGAGTGCGGAATTGATTCAGGCATTGGATCAACTTGAAAAAGAAAAAGGGATAAATAAGGAAGTCCTGATCGAAGCGATCGAGGCTGCCCTTATTTCAGCTTACAAAAGGAACTTTGGATCAACACAGAATGTGAAGATCTATATCGATCGTGATACCGGAGATGTGAAGGTCTATGCACTCAAGAGAGTCACATCAAGCCCGGAGGAGGAAAACGGAGATATCTCCCTGGAGGCAGCACAGAAGATCGATGCTTCATATGTAGAGGATGATATCGCTGAGATAGAGGTCACTCCCCGAAAATTCGGAAGGATCGCCGCACAGACCGCAAAGCAGGTCGTTATGCAGAGGATACGCGAAGCAGAACGCGGTATCATATTTGATGAATTCTACAATAAGGAAGGCGACATCGTAACGGGCATCATCCAAAGAAATGAAAGAAGAAACATCGTGATCGACCTGGGCAGGGCTGAAGCTGTTATGACACCGTCTGAGCAGACTATCGGTGAAGAATACAGATTCAATGACAGGATCAAAACATATATAGTAGAAGTCAAAAAAACTACAAAGGGTCCTCAGATACTTGTATCCAGGACGCATCCCGGGCTGGTAAAGAGGCTGTTTGAGCTTGAGGTGCCCGAGATACACGATGGAACTGTTGAAATAAAGAGCATTTCAAGGGAGGCAGGTTCCAGGACGAAAATAGCTGTTTATTCCAAGGACCCCAATGTGGATCCCGTAGGTGCCTGTGTCGGACAAAAGGGAACCAGGGTCCAGGCTATTGTGGATGAACTAAGAGGCGAAAAAATAGATATAATAAGATGGAGCAACGATCCTGAGGAATACATCTCCAGCAGTCTCAGCCCGGCAAAGGTAGTTCGGGTGGACGTAGATGATGAAGCCAGGACTGCAAGGGTCATCGTACCTGATTTCCAGCTTTCACTGGCTATCGGGAAGGAAGGCCAGAATGCAAGGCTTGCAGCAAGGCTCACTGGCTGGAAGATCGATATAAAGAGTGAGTCGCAGCTCAGAGCCGTCATTGAGCAGCAAATGTTCAATATGGACAGCTATAATACTGAAGATGAGTATGGAGAAGAATATGAAGAGGACTATGGCGAAGAGTACAATGACGTATATGAGCAGGAAGCAGACGGCGGAGATGAGCAGGAAGTAGACGGCGGATATGAGCAGGAAGCAGACGGCGGAGATGAGCAGGAAGCAGACGGCGGAGATGAGCAGGAAGCAGACGGCGGATATGAGCAAGAAGCAGATGGCGGAATGGAAGAGGCTGATGCAGAGCCGAGTGATGATCAGGAATAGAGGTGACATACTTGAAGCAAAAAAAGATACCTTTACGTATGTGCCTTGGGTGCCATGAAATGAGGCCCAAAAAGGAACTGATCAGGATCGTCAGGAACAAGGAAGGTGTTACAAGCGTGGACTTCACCGGCAAAAAGGCCGGAAGGGGAGCGTATATTTGCCCGAGTGCCGAGTGTCTGGAAAAGGTCCAAAAGGGCAGAAAGCTTGAAAAAGCATTCGAAGCACGCATCGATGACACCGTTTATGAAACACTTAAATCACAACTGGAGGGAAATGATGGCTGATAAGATATACTCCTTTATGGGGTTGGCAGCCAAGGCAGGGAAGCTCTTGTCAGGTGATGAGACATGTGAGAGAGCTTTAAAGACAGGCAAGGTATACCTGGTTATTGTATCGGAAGATGCCTCGGACAATACCAAGAAGAAATTTAAGGATATGTGCAGTTACAGAAATACAGTGTATCGGGTATTTGGCGAAAAGGAACTGATAGGCAAATTCACCGGTAAAAGCATACGTTCTGTCATTGCTGTGAAGGATCCGAATTTTGCAGGGCATCTTGTTGAAATGATCGATAATCGCGGTATAGAACATGGGGGTGGATAGATTTGGAAAAGGTTAGAGTATACGAACTGGCAAAGGAATTGAATACGACCAGTAAAAGGCTGATGGAAAAGCTTGCGGAGATTGATATCAATGTAAAGAACCACATGAGTCTTCTTGAGGATCATGAACTGGAAGCTTTGTACAAGCATATCGGTGTGATTAGGCATGATGAGAAAAAGGATGAGGCCGACGAAAGAAAGGCCCCTCCCGCTGCGCCTGTACAGCCAAAGCCTGAGATCAGAAGAGAGAAAAGGAACGCCCCCCGTATTATCAGGACAACTGAAATTGTGATCAACAGCAAGGATGATGACAGGAATGGGGCAAGGAACAGCTACCACAGGGGTGATTCCAAAGGCGGCAGGAACAGTGACAGAAGAAATGAGTATGTCAGATCTGCGGATGCGAACTCCGGATTGCTCTCGGGATTTGTAAGAAAGAGCAGGACCGATTATATCAATAATGTTAGTGCAGCCCAAAAACAGGGATCCGGCAGGACAGTTCCTGATGTAAACGCAAAGGACGCAGTGCGTCCCGCCGAAGCCGAAAAGACAAAGCTGGGTGCCGATAGTAATGTGAAGCCGGCGAAAAAGGATACGGCTGTGGAACAGACTGAAATCAAAAAGGCCGGAGCTGCAAAGGAAATAAAAACAGATATGAGTGATATGACAGCAAAGGCTGAAAAGCCTAAAATGCAGGATGAAGCGGTCAAGACTTCGGCTGATATGAAACAGGATAAGGTCAGGCAGGAGCCGGATGCCCAAACCGGGGCTCACGGCCGCCAGAGTGAACCGAAAGCTGCTCCAGCCGATAGGGATGCCGATAAATCTAAGAATGTCAAGGCCGCTCAAGATGCAGGATCTGCCAAGAGTACAGAAAGATCCCAGCCTCAAGCGACGAGGCCGCAGGGCGACAGGGCGCCGTACCAGGGCAGGCCGCAGGGCGACAGGGCGCCGTACCAGGGCAGGCCCCAGGGCGACAGGCCGCCATATCAGGGCAGGCCCCAGGGCGACAGGCCGCCATATCAGGGCAGGCCGCAGGGCGACAGGCCGCCATATCAGGGCAGGCCCCAGGGTGACAGGCCGCCATATCAGGGCAGGCCGCAGGGTGACAGGCCGCCGTATCAGGGCAGGCCGCAGGGCGGCAGACCGCCATATCAGGGCAGGCCGCAGGGCGACAGGCCGCCGTATCAGGGCAGGCCGCAGAGCAAGCAGCTGGATATACCCAAGCCGGATATTGCTATTGTCCCGAAGGAAGATCTTGGACAGAAGAACGAGATCAGACGTGAATTTATTGGTAGGGACGTTGACAAGGATGTTAAAAGGGAACAGAGGAAGGAAACTCCGAAGGTGATGCCCAGCAGACCCAATAAGAGGATCAAGCCATCCAATATAGGGCTGCACGAAAAGAAGGGCGTATCGGAGATACTTTCAGAAGACTTCATCCTCAATGAGTTTTATGATGACAGTGGGGCCAAGAAAAAGAGAGCAAACAGACAGAGAAGGGATAAGGAACAGCTCAAGCATATACCAAAGAGAGCAGTCCTGACATCCATAACAATACCGGAGAGCATCACTGTCAAGGATCTGTCCGAAGCTTTGAAGAAAACCTCTACCGAAGTCATTAAAAAGCTCATGGGCTATGGAATAATGGCAACTCTCAATCAGGAGGTAGATTTTGATACCGCCACCATAGTGGCAGAAGAGTTCGGTGTCAAGACCGAGAAGGCAATCATAGTAAGCGAGGAGGACATCCTGTTTGACGATAACGAGCAGGACGATCCCAGCAAACTGGTATCAAGACCGCCGGTGGTCGTTGTTATGGGGCATGTCGACCATGGAAAGACATCTTTGCTGGATGCGATAAGATCCACTCATGTCATCGAAAGCGAAGCCGGAGGCATTACACAGCATATCGGTGCTTATACGGTCAAAATAAACGACAGGAACATAACATTCCTGGATACACCGGGCCATGAGGCGTTCACCTCCATGAGAGCAAGGGGAGCACAGGTCACGGATGTAGCTATACTGGTGGTTGCTGCCGATGACGGCGTTATGCCCCAGACAATAGAAGCAATAAACCATGCAAAGGCAGCAAATGTTTCGATCATCGTTGCTATCAACAAGATCGACAAGCCGGGTGCAAATCCTGACAGGGTGAAGCAGGAGCTGACACAGCACGGCCTCGTTTCAGAGGAATGGGGCGGCGATGTGATATGTGTCAATGTGTCAGCAAAGAAACGTGAAAACATCGACCAGCTTCTTGAAATGGTGCTGCTGACCGCAGATGTACTGGAACTGAAGGCTGATCCAACCAGACAGGCAAAGGGCACTGTCATTGAGGCCAAGCTGGATAAAAACAGAGGTCCGCTGGCAACGGTACTCGTACAAAGAGGTACTCTGAACGTGGGAGATTCCATCGTGTCAGGTATGACTGTCGGCAGGATCAGGGCGATGGTAGACGATAAGGGAAATACGGTAAAGAGCGCCGGACCTTCCACTCCGGTGGAAATACTCGGACTCTCCGAGGTGCCGGAGGCAGGCGAGCTGTTTTATGCCATCGAGGATGAAAGGGTCGCAAGACAGCTTGTCGAAAAGCGCAGGTTCAAACAGAAGGAGGAGCAGCAAAATACTTCCTCCAGAGTTTCTCTTGACGATCTTTTCAAGCAGATCCAGGAGGGCAGTGTCAAGGACCTCAATATTATTATCAAAGCCGATGTGCAGGGATCTGTTGAGGCAGTAAAACAGTCACTGGAGAAGCTGTCCAATGACGAGGTAAGGATCAAAGTGATCCATGGTGGTGTGGGAGCGATAACTGAGTCGGATGTGACTCTTGCAGATGTTTCCAATGCAATAATCATCGGGTTCAACGTAAGACCCGGTGCCAATGTAACAGAAGCTGCACAGAATGCAGGTGTGGATATGCGCCTTTACAGGGTCATCTACAATGCGATAGAGGATATCGAAGCCGCCATGAAGGGTATGCTGGATCCTACGTTTAAAGAGGTAGTACTGGGGCATACTGAGGTAAGGCAGATATTCAAGGTGTCTGGAATAGGGACGATAGCAGGATGTTACGTCCTGGATGGAAAGATAAACAGAAACAGCGATGTCAGGATCATCAGAGACGGTATCGTTGTACACGAAGGGACTCTGGCTTCACTGAAGCGTTTCAAGGACGATGTCAAGGAAGTGGTACAGGGCTTTGAATGTGGTCTTTCTATAGAGAGGTTCAACGATATAAAGGAAAATGATATCATTGAATCATATGCAATGGAAGAGGTCAAGCGTCAATAGACAGCCTTTTTGACAATGATGAGGCCGGACGGGCGGTAATACTGTCTGCCCGGCCTTTTTGTACAGGTTATACCGTCATGTACGGCCTAAGTGCCGGTATATTCCGGAAGGAGTGATTTTTATGGACAGGACGGACAGAATATCGGAGGAAATTAAAAAAGAAGTAAGCGCCATAATACAAAATGAGCTCAAGGACCCGAGACTTCCCAAGATGATCAGTGTTACGGCTGCAGAGGTCACCAGGGATCTGAGGTACGCAAAGATATTCATCAGTGTTCTGGGTGACGAGAATGATAAGAAGAATGCAATCAAGGGATTGAAAAGCGCGGCAGGATTCATTAGGCGTGAGATAGGGCAGCGGCTGAAGCTGAGGTACACGCCCGAGATACTGATCGAGCTGGATAACTCCATCGAACGTGGTGTTTATCTGAATAAGCTCATCGAAGATACTGTCCGAGGAAAGCAGGAGAATACCTGATGCTGAAGAGAATTGCAGATCTGATAAATATGACGGATAGGATAGCCATCCTTCCACATATTGCTGCGGACGGAGATGCTGTCGGTTCCTCCCTTGCCCTGGCGATAGAGCTGGAAGCTATGGGAAAGAAAGCATCTGTGATCCTGGAGGAGAATATGCCGCAGATATATGAGTTTTTGCCCGGTATCGATCTGGCACATGTCTATCCTGCAGGAGAAGGGGCATTTGATCTTGTGGTAGCCCTTGACTGCGGTGATATGGAAAGACTCGGCAGAAGAAGGGGAATATTCGAAAAGGCCCGTGTTACCGTAAATATCGACCATCATCGGACAAATCAGGGATTTGCCGATCATGATTTTGTTGACCCCCTCTCTGCAGCGACAGGCGAAATTGTATACAGGCTTTTTGAGACGATGGGGATAGAGCCGGGGAAGGACACTGCGATTTGTTTATACACTGCCATATCCACTGACACAGGAAGCTTCAGGTACAGCAACACCGTTCCCATGACCCATGCTGTTTGTGCTGAGCTTCTCAAAAAGGGAATAGATGTGGCAGATATATCAAAGCGGGTGTTTGATACAACGTCATATGAGAAGGTCAGGCTTATGGGAGAAGCCATCGATTCACTGGAGCTGTACTTTGACGGAAGGGCGGCTGTCATGTGTCTTACGGAAGAAGCCATCAGAAGATCGGGGGCTGCAGAAGAGGATCATGACGGTATCATCAATATTGCACGCAATATCAGAGGCGTAGAAGTCGCGGCTATGTTAAGGCAAATGGCCGACGGCGGTATCAAGGTGAACCTGCGGTCCAACTATGAGGCGGATGTATCCTCGCTGGCAGCGAAGCATCACGGCGGCGGTCATAAACGAGCAGCGGGCTTTACGATAAGCGGAGGAGATCTCCAGGGAGTGAAAAAAATACTTCTCGAAGACTTAGAGGGAATGCTTTGATATGGATGGTATTATAAATGTATTGAAGCCCCCGGGCATGACATCCTTTGATGTGGTGGCAGTGCTGCGGGGACTGACCGGCGTTCGCAGGATCGGCCATGCCGGTACTTTGGATCCCATGGCAGCCGGTGTCCTGCCGGTTTGTATCGGAAGGGCGGCAAAGGCCATCGAGTTTTTGATGGAGAAGGACAAGCGGTACAGGGCGGAACTGACACTGGGCATAACAACAGATACCCAGGATACCACCGGTACCATCACATCCAGTAAAAAGCCGGAAGTGAGCGATCAGCAGATAGCCGATGCGGTATCGGCATTTGAAGGGAAATATCTTCAGGTGCCGCCCATGCATTCTGCTGTCAGAGTCGATGGAAAGAGACTTTATGAGCTTGCACGCGAAGGTGTCGAAATCGAAAGGCAGCAGAGGGAAGTAGAAATATTTTCTGCAAAGCTGCTGAGCATCGACAGGTCGGAGGGTGTCAGGGCTCTGATAGATATACACTGTTCAAAGGGAACATATATAAGGACATTATGTTCGGATATCGGGGATAGACTCGGCTGTGGGGGATGCATGTCATTCCTGCTCAGAATGGCAGCAGGACCCTTTGAGATATCTGATTCCATAACATTGGAAGAGCTATCTGCTCTTAGAGAGAAGGGTGGATTACATAATGCGCTTATAGGGGTGGACAGAGTATTTGCCGGTCTTGAGGCATACCGGTTGGACGAGGCATCGGAAAAGAGATTTGGAAATGGTATGCAAATACCCTTATCCCGGGCATTATTACCGGACACAGGCAATGAGGATCGAAGCGGTCTGAAGAGCAGCGTGTCACAGGACGGCAGCCTTGTGCGTGTATATGGCAGCAACGGCGATTTTATTGCTTTGGGTATGGTTTTTGATGATGCAAAGGGGTATTATCTGAAAGTGAGAAAGTTTTTTAAGATACCAGTTGGGAACGAACGAGGTCATAATAAGTGAAAACGATATTCGGAAATGAAAATGCCAGATTCGCAAGGGGCTCCACTGCAGTCGGGCTTGGAAACTTTGACGGAATGCATGTGGGGCATATGGCTCTTGTCAATACACTGATCAGCGAAGCCAGGATAAACGGACTGGATTCATTGATCTATACCTTCACAAAGCATCCTGAAAACATTATCCGCAAGAAGCTTTTCACTCCCTTGCTGACGACTGTGGCAAAACGTGCCCAGCTTCTTGGTGAGACCCCGCTGGACTATCTGTACTTCGATGAATTCGATGAGAATTATTCAAGAATGAAGCCTGAGGACTTTATAAGGGATATACTCCTCGAAAGGCTGGGAGCGGGCATTGTGGCAGCAGGCTTCAATTACAGGTTTGGATATATGGGCCAGGGCAATGTGGAGCTGCTCAGGGAATTTGGAAGAAAATATGATTTCCGGGTGACGATAATCCCTCCGGTAAGGATAAATAAAATGGTGGTCAGCAGCTCAGCCATACGTTCATATGTTGCAAAGGGCGATATGGAGAGTGCATTCGAACTGCTGGGAAGACACTATTCCCTGACAGGCGAAGTAAGGGACGGCATGAAGCGCGGCAGGAGGATCGGCTTTCCGACAGCAAACCTGCAGCCGGAGGATTACCTGATATTGCCCCATAATGGAGTGTATATCACTAAGACTCTGTATAACGGCGGCTTTTACGACAGCCTTACAAGTGTGGGATACAACCCGACCTTCGAGGATACCCCGACGATCAATGTTGAGACGCATATATTGGATTTTAACGATGATATATACAGTAAAAACATTGAAGTCTTTTTCCTTAAAAAGCTGAGGAATGAAAAGAGGTTTAAAAGCGCCCGGGAACTATCAGATCAGATCGTGTACGACATAAAGGATGCCAGGGAGTACTTCGGCGCAAACAGATCGTTAAAAATTTATTGATTTCTGAGACAAAACCGTCAAAGACATCGTATTTAGATAATGGAAGTTAACGATGGTGTTCCCTCATAATGCACATGAAAAAAGGGTGGTAGGAATATGATCATCAAAATGAAAAATATCGGCAAGATCTACGATACCGGCAAGGTACAGGTGGAAGCCCTCAGGAAGGTGGATCTGAGTATTGCCCGGGGAGAATTCGTATCCATCATGGGGCCTTCGGGTTCGGGCAAATCCACGCTGATGAATATCATTGGCTGTCTTGACAGAGCGACCAGCGGTGATTATGAACTCGATGAGGTCAATATATCGGGACTGGATGATGTCGAGCTTGCCAAGATCCGCAATAAAAAAATAGGCTTTGTCTTTCAATCCTTCAATCTGCTTCCTCGTATAACGGCGTTGCAAAACATCGAGCTGCCTATGATATATGCCGGAGCGGGTAAAAAGGAGCGAAGGAAGAAAGCTCTGGAAGCACTGGAAAGGGTGAGCCTTACCGACAGGATGCACCACAAGCCCAATGAACTGTCAGGGGGACAGAAGCAGAGAGTGGCCATTGCCAGAGCACTTGTGAATAATCCTGCCATCATTCTTGCCGATGAGCCCACAGGGAATCTGGATACAGCTTCAGGAGAGGATATTATGGCGGTATTTCAGGAGCTTAACAGAGAGGGCGTTACTATTGTGCTTGTGACACATGAGCAGGACATTGCAGAACACACAAAAAGGATAATAAGGTTCAGGGACGGATTCCTTATCAGTGACGAGCGGGTAGCCAAACCCATAGATGCAAGGGATGTGATAAGGAAATTAAAGTCACAGGCGGTCGTATAGGGGATGTAAATAGATATTGAATAGCAAAGAGTATTATCGAAAGGGTTGATACTATGTCAGATATACAGGTAAGAAGCATAAATGAAGAAATCGCTGTTGATAGGCCGGGATTTTTCAAAAGGCTGCTCTGGCTGTTTTTCTCCCCCGGCAGACTGATGGATGAGCTGGCAGAGAAGCCAAGGGTGCTGTTCTGGATGCTTTTCTGCCCGATAGCCTTTGTTCTGCCATCGGTCATACATTGGCAGGTCTATTTGGATATGCTGCGGGAACAGATAGCAGCGTCGACAGACTATATGGAATCGCTGATGGGTATCGAGATGACGCCGGAAATGATCGAACAGAGCGTATCACAAGGCAGCGTCAGCGGTTTGATTACGACGGGAGTAATGATGCTTGTATCTGCTGTGCTGATGGCTTTGATATTTTTCGCCATATTCAAGATCATGGGTGGCAAGGGCAAGTTCAAGGCGTATCTGTCAGTTGTCGTACATTCCAATTTAATAATTGCCCTTTATTCGCTGCTCTTGATACCGATAGCGTACCTTACAAACGATCTGCATCAGACAATACCGCTGACGAGCCTTGCGACGCTTGTGCCGGCTGATGATGTCAGTCCTGCACTCCTTGGGCTGCTTGTCAAACTGGATATATTCGCTATATGGAGATACGCAGTTATGGGCATTGGTTTTGCTGCTGTCAGTCAGTTGAAGAAGAGAACAGCCTATATAATCACAGGTGTTGTATTCTTGATCGGTGTAATCTATGGAATAGTCTCTATGATGACAGCGGCACAAATATTGAGTTAACTTTATTATATCAACCAGGACAATTGGTGGAGGTTTACAATGAATAAAAAAATCATTGGTATTATCATGGGAATAGCCGCAGCTGCGCTTATAGCCGTGGGAGTAATAAGGGCGATGGGTTCAGGCGGCAGCGCAGTCAGCGTGGAAGTGTTCAAAATCGACAAGGGTGATCTTTCTTCATATATTTCTGCCGATGGAGTCATTGAAGAGGTTGAGAAATCAGAAGTGTACTTTGATACCCCGCTGAAGGTCGCAAAGGTGATGATTGAGGAAGGTCAGCGGGTAAAAAAGGGAGAAAGGCTGCTTGAACTGGATATGGATGCTCTGGGATCCCAACTCGAGACATTGAAGATCAACAGGAGCACACAGCAGATATCATTGGATTCAAAGGCATTGGATGCAGAGGTCCAAAGGGCCGAGAACAACCTGAAGGCGGCAGAAAGATACTATAATGATGCCAAGAAGACATATGAGGACAACAAGGCTTTATATGAAGCCCATGCCATATCCAAAGCGGAGCTGGATATGTCTGAAAAGGCATTTATCGATGCCGAGTCAGGCATAAGCGGACTTAAAAATGCAAGGCTTGCATACAATGCTGCCATAGAGAGCAGGTCCAACACAAAAAAATCAACTGAGGAAAGCATAAAGGTGACGGATATCCAGATAGCTGATCTTGAAAAGAAGATAAATGACATAAATGCGCTGTGCCTGGCATCCATGGACGGGGTTATCGCAAGCGTCAGTATACAGGAAGGCGCCTTTACCAGCAGTATGCAGCCCGCATACAAGATCATAGATCCCGAAAAGCTCCAGATCAGAGCAAGGATCAATGAATACGATGTGAAAAGTGTTGCACCCGGGCAGGATGTAAGGATAACAGGGGATGCAATAGACAAAGGCATCGAGGTAACAGGCAGCGTAAAGAGCATTTCTCCTGTGGCTGTGACGACCATGACCGCCAACGGGAACGAGACTGTAGTCGAAATACTGATCAGTGTAGATGGTGCCGGTAACGTTCTCAAGCCCGGATTGAACGTCACATGTGATATAGCGGTGATAGATAAGAGCGGAATACTTCTTGCACCGATGGAAGCGATCACTCCTGATAAAGATGACAACATGATGGTATTCGTAGTGGATGAAGACACCAACAGGATCACCCAGCGAACTGTGTCGGTGGGCATAAATTCCGACATGAATGTGGAGATCCTTGAAGGACTGAGTGAAGGGGAGATTGTGGTGCTTGATCCGCAGCCAAGCTACAGTGACGGTATGAGCGTAAAGATAAAGAAATGACGTATCCGGATTACAAGGCCGGAAAGAAGTGAGGTAGACACATGAATTTTTCCGAAAGCTTCAAACAGGCTTTTGACAGTCTAAAAGCAAATAAATTGCGTTCGATCCTCACCATGCTGGGGATAGTGATGGGTGTGTTTTCGATCATCACCATTATGGCTCTGGGGAGCGCTACCGAAAACTATATGAACGCCCAGTTTGAAAAAATCGGGGCGAACATGATCAGCATAACCTATAAGAATGTCAATGTCGACAAGAAGGACTGGCTGACCTTGAAGGATATGGACTATGTAAAGGAAGCTGCGCCTGAGATAAAAAACATCTCTGCCTATATCCAGAAAAGCGGTTCACTGCGCATAGGAGACAAGACAAAGGATGCTTTGATACTCGGTGTCTCATCGCAGTATAAGAATTTTGCCCTTATCGAAATGAAATACGGACGTTTTGTAAATGAATTCGACGTTTCCAAAAGAGCAAAGACTGTTATAGTGGATGAGCTTTTTGTAAAGAAGTTTTTCAAGGAGGGTCAGGATGTTACCGGAGAGAGCATCACCCTCAAGACTTCATCAGGCAGTAATGTAACCCTGAAAATCGCGGGTGTGATGAGCAGCGGTGAAAACCTGTTCGAGGGTATGCTGGAAAGCGACCTGATCCCTGCGATCATATATATGCCAATCACGACAGTGCAGCAGTACTATCCCAACAGCGAGAGACTTTCTGAAATTGCTGTGACAGTGGTGGAGAAGGATAAGCTCAGGGATGTGGGCAAAAGGATCGTTGAATACCTTGAGATGAAGCATGGCAAGGAAGATATCTACATGGCGCAGAATTCCGCCGATATCCAGAAAGCCATGAGCGATGTGCTTGGTATAGTATCTAGTGTGTTGCTTGTCATAGCGATAATAACGCTTATCGTCGGAGGTATCGGTATTGTGAATATACTGCTGGTCTCTGTTACGGAAAGGATCAGGGAGATCGGTATCAGAAAGGCCCTTGGAGCGCAGAACAGGGATATCATAATGCAGTTCCTGACCGAGTCGATAATAATGACAGGCATCAGCGGACTGATAGGGATTTTATTAGGCGTGATAGCTGGCGGAATTATTTCGTCGCTGATCAATATACCGCCTGTGGTGGATTTTAAGGTCATTACGCTGGCGTTTTTGGGATCAGTCGCATTGGGACTCATCTTCGGAGTTTATCCCGCAAAGCGTGCAGCCGACCTTGATCCTATCGAATCTCTCAGGTACGAGTAAAGAAGATCCATTACAGCTGGACCAAAGGACATGGGGATCGTATACCCCGTGTCTTTTTTGATTCAAATAACGAACAAGGCGTGCAATTCGATTTCATACCTGGTGCAGCGTCAGGGGGGCCTGTTTCAATCAAATTTCAAAGCATCGGAAAGATGACGCGTGGGAAATGTCTCTAGGGCAGGGCATGCGATCACTTTCCTCAGCGGTATTCCTCTAGGGCATGAAATTTGACTTCCACAGGCCCCACTGCCGCTGAAAAAGAAGGTGTGAAATCAGTTAAGCAAGCCTGCTTGCTGCCGGATGGGGGCCTTGAACAGGCACAGGTCTGAGATATCCTCCATATAATACACGGAAATAGTTTTACGGTAATTCAGGTGATATTTGTGCGGATGAACCAGAACAGGACTCCGCTTTTTGATGCGGTGAAAAAGTATATCGACGATGATGTGATCCCCTTCCACGTACCCGGGCACAAACAGGGCAGAGGGATAAGGGAATTGGTGGAGTACATGGGCGAAAAGGCACTCAGGATGGATGTCAACGGAATGGAGGATCTGGATTTCGCCGGCAGCCCCACAGGGGTCATAATGGAAGCCCAGCGGCTTATGGCAAGTGTGTTCGGAGCAGAAAATGCATATTTTTTGGTAAACGGCACCACTTCAGGTGTCCAGGCAATGATACTGAGCGCCTGTGATCCGGGCAGCAGGGTGATCATCCCCAGGAACGCCCACAGATCTACTATCGGAGGCATTATACTCAGTGGAGCCATGCCGGTATATGTCTGTCCGGAGATCAACCAGGAGCTGGGCATCACCATGGGAGTTGCTCCGGAGAGTATTAGAAAGGCGGTAAAAAAGAATCCCCATGCTAAAGCGGTATTCGTGATCAACCCCACCTATTATGGGATCACATCGGATATAAAATCAATTGTCAGGACGGCACATATGCACGATATGGCTGTGCTTGCAGATGAAGCCCACGGAGCTCATATGATGTTTCATGACGATTTTCCCCTCACAGCAATGGAGGTAGGGGCTGATATGAGCGCTGCCAGTATCCATAAGACCGCTGGATCACTTACCCAAAGCTCGGTGCTGCTGTCCAGGGGCGCCCTTATCCCCCAGGACAGGATACAGCATTCACTGGGACTGACCTTTACTTCCAGCGCTTCATACCTGCTCATGTGTTCCCTTGATGTAGCAAGAAAGCAGCTTGCCACCCGTGGGGCGGAAATGCTTGAGCAGACACTTGGGCTTGCCAGATGGGCCAGGGAAGAGATCAACCGTATACCGGGCTTCTATGCTTTTGGTCATGAATTGGCGGGTCAGGCAGGCTGCTTTGATTTTGATGAAACAAAGCTTGGTGTAAATGTCAGAAATACAGGATACACCGGGTATCAGATGGAAGCAATGCTGAGGGAAAAATTCAATATACAGGTCGAGATGTCGGATCTGTTCAATATATTGGCCGTTATATCCATCGGTGACAGAGAGGAAGACATAGCCGCTCTTATAAATGCATTGAAGCAGTTGTCCCCGGGCAGGAATGAAAAAGCACAGAGCAGGGAACTGGTCATACCCGAAAACCCTGAGATGATAGTAACGCCAAGGGATGCCTTCTATAATGAGAAAAAGACTGTCAGGCTGGAGGATTCTGCAGGTGAGATCGCCGGCGAAATGGTGATGGCCTACCCCCCGGGGATACCTGTAATCTGCCTTGGAGAGAGGATCACCGGCGATGTGATAGATTACATAAAGCTTTTGAAGGAGCAGCGGTGTGAGCTGCAGGGGACCTTTGACCCCAAGGTGGACTACATACGCGTGCTTGGCAGCCAGCCTCCGGGAGGTGAGGGGACGGTCCATCTGCTTCCTATACAATGAGTATGATTCCGGCGATGACCAGTGTGGCCCCTATCAGGCGCATGAGGGTCATCTGTTCGCCAAGGAAGAGTACAGAGCACAGTATCGTTATCAATGGTGAACTGGACATTATTATTGTTACAAGAGACACATCCCCCTTCTTCAGTGCGGCATAATAAGCCAGGTCTCCCACAAGAGTCGCAAGCAGCGCTTCGATCCCGATAAGCCACCACGTACTTGCCGGTATGCTGCTGACCTTTGAAAAATTGCCGCTTATGATGACCCATCCGGAGACTACGCTGGCTGCAAAGATCGTTCGAAGCACCAGACCCGCCACCGGGTCGATGTTTTTAAGTGCGGCCTTGGCAAATACAGGAGCGATGCCCCAGCAAATCATGCCAAAGAGAGAAAGCAGCACCACCATGTTTCTTTTACCTCCGTTTTTGCTTCCCATTTCGCTCTTCCCTTTCTCAGTTGACAATATGAAAGCGTTCAATACAATATTACTGGAATTTATTAAGTGGTTTAAATTCATTGCCCGTTGAAAAAGATATCTTTATGATCCGACATAAAATTTTACTCAATCTTATTTTAATTATCGCTGTCTTAATGGAAGCAGACACGGCATATGCAAGCTGCCCAATATTGTTACCGGCAGTCATCGGGACCAAGGAGCCCTGTGGTGAGGAAATATGCCAGGGCGGTGTATCCGGTCCCGAGAAGGAAATGCCATGGTCAAATGAGAGAGATTTTGTCGATGCCCTGGAAAGAAACAACACAAAAATACTGCTGGGAGGTTATAAAACCGTATTGAAGGATCCTTTACCCGGTGAGGAGTATAATGTGCATATCGCTGCTGATATGCTTGCCGGGATGGTGGTGAAAAATGGCCAGGTGTTTTCGCAGAATTCTGCAATAGGTCCATATACTAAAGATAAAGGCTTTAGAGAAGGACCGACATATATCGGTACAATGGTCACCACGACTATAGGAGGCGGAGTGTGCAAGATCGCATCGGCGCTGTACAATACGGCTGTATTGTCTGATATGAAAATCATAGAGCGCCATAATCACACCATGCCCGTCCCTTATGTCCCATACGGCCAGGATGCCACAGTGTCATATGGCAACAAGGATATCAGGTTCCAGAACAATTCCGGCGCTGATATAATGATCTGGGCAAAGGGGATCGGCAATGTGCTGTACATGGCGTTTTATGGCAGCAAGCCTGCTCCGGACGTACAGTGGAAGCACCAGGTGCTCCAGACGACGAAAGCGCCGTTTATGTACAAGATAAACCCGCAAATGTGCGCAAATGAGAAAAAGCTGCTTGTGGAGGGTATGGACGGCGCCGTGGTGAAATCCTGGGTGACTGTCACCAGTGATGAGAGCTCTGAGACCCGGTATATGGGCATGAGCAAATACCAGCCAATGCCGCATCTTATTGAAAAAGGACCTGACCCATAGGGAAACAGATCCCATGCATAAACCCCATATTTCAGAATAACATCAAATATATATACATTTCTCGGTAATGGGGAAGAGGATGGGAAACGAAAAAATACCGGCTGCCGGAAGGCATTTCTGCTTTTTTTTGACCGGTCAGGGCTTTCTGAGCCTTGGCGAATCCATGAGGACCATAGCGATCACTATGTTGATATACGGACTGACCGGCTCCGGTGTATCTGCCGCAGCAGGAGTTGTTTTTTCATCACTGCCGGGCATCTTTGTGTCGCCCTTTGCAGGGGTGCTGGGAGACAGGGCCAGGGAGGGACGGCTTCTGATATTCATCGATATTGCCAGATTTGTGACAGTGCCGCTATTCCTTTATGCCGGAAATGTGACCGGGATATATTTGCTGTTGGTACTGATATCCATATTTGATGTCATCTATAACCCGTCAAGGAAAAAATTCATACTGGGCTCTACGGGAAGGGAAAATGCGCTGAAAGCCAATTCACAGCTGACTGGTGTCAGTGGAGCTGCTTATCTTGCAGGTCCGCTGCTGGCAGGATTTCTTACAGACAGCAGGAGCGCTGCGCCTGCGCTGATCCTTGCATCCCTTTGCTGTCTGCTCTCAGGCCTGATGACGCTGCTTGCAATGCTTACAGGCGGCGGGTGCCGGGGTGCTGCGCCGGTGGAGGTATATGAGAGCGGATCATCTGCATTTATGAACGGCATTAAATACTGTCTTGATACTCCTGCTATCGTTGAATTGCTTGGGGCAAGTATGATCATCGGATTTTGCACCATATCAGTCAATTTGTCCTTCTACCCCTTTGCCTTTGATGTCATAAAGGTCACGGCTAAAGGATGGAGTCTGATGATAACAATATTATACGGAACGGAGCTGCTGGCGATGCTGCTGATGAGATTCCCGGACAAAAGAAGTGGTATGAAGGACGGAAGGTTGTTTTACAGCTGTCTGACAGGGATATCTCTGATATGGATACTGTACGCCTTTACAAGAAGCTATGGGCTGATATTACTGCTGCAGTTTGTTGAGGGTGTGTTTACGGCAATAGCGGGAATAATCCTTGCGGCGCGGCTGCAGATGATCACTGGCAAACAGTACATGGCAAGGGCCACGGGCTTGAATGATGTGATTTCCAGCGCCGGTAAGCTGGCTGGGATGGGATTGACGGTGCTGGTACTATCAGGGGGTTCTTTCAAATACGTATTCATTTCATGCGGCATTCTGATGTTCGCTTTTGCATCGATCAGACGCATAAGGCCTAACTGGGCAGGTGTGGGCAGGAAGGCAGCCGGCTGCTCCCGGGATATTCGGGCACAATGACATATTCAGTACATACTGCTGTGAGATACGGCATTTTTCCCTTTTCTTTTTGATGTATAAAGACTTCTGTCGGCCTCCTGGATTAGAGCTCTCACATTGGTACCGTCAGATGGATAGGATGAGATCCCGATGGAGATGGTGAAGTGTGGAGAGGTGGATTCGGCAACTATCCTCCTGAAGCGTTCTGCCACAGCAATGGCCTGCCTGCTGCCTGTATCCGGCAATACTACCAGGAACTCATCACCGCCATATCTGCCCACCAGATCGATATCCCTGAAATTGTCCCTTGCAGCGGAGGCCAGCATCCTTATGCACTTATCGCCCACAATATGGCCATGGGTATCGTTTATGACCTTAAAGTCATCGATATCGAACATCAGCAGGGAGAGCTCAGATTTTGGCTTGCTGGTGATGAGACGCTCCAGGGCCTTGAGGACAGCAGCTTTATTGAGGACGTTTGACAAAGCGTCTGTTTTGGATATGTCAAGCAGCTTCTTGTTGATGTTCTCCAGCTCCAACAGTCTTTTTCTTACCTCTGCCTCGACAGAACGGTCCATACCCGAAAGTTTTTTCTCATTCTCATTAGACCTGATCAGCAATGTGTGTACAATGGACTTATAGAAAAAGTAAAGCAGAATGACATAAGATATAAACCTAAGAAAAGGAACTGCCGTGCTCAATATCATGGATCCGGGGTACAGGCCTGCCAGAGCTGATGCCAGCATGGGCAGGATGGACCAGAACAGCAGGCTGTCCGCACCTTTCTTGCTCTTATATATGTACATGACTGTGAGTGAGAGCAATGTCAATATCGCTGCACTGATATTTTGATGGTATTCATACTTAATAAAGGACGGGTCAGTAAAGGCAAGCACCGCCAGTACACCGGGAGCCAGGATAGTCAATGCTCTGACAAGCAGTCTGCTGCCGGTTGCCAGTACGGCAATAAACAGTAATAACAGAAGTGTATCTGTATATTGCTGCAAAGCTTGAGATGTTTTTGGGTCAAATGAAAGAGCTGCTGCCACATTCAATATGAATACGGAATAAAAAGCAAAAGCAAAAAGCCTCAGCCTTTCATCGGCTTTTTTGAACCAGAATGAAAGGAGTGGTATCAGGAAGGAAAAGCAGAGCGATATAATAATGTTTATCGATCCTAATGTATCCTGAGCTTGCAATGGCATTTAATTCCTCCGTTATTCAGGTGGTGCAATATAAATATCGGAATCAAATGCCATTTGAATAATAGTTATGTTGAGGTTACCGCCATTTTCTTATCATATATCCGCAGAACAGTCCTTCCAGGAATACAATGCCCAGCAATCCGACTGCAGCTCCGATGCTCAAATCTATCACATTGTCGCTTTGCCTTTTAGGCGCGTTCCTTTTCATTTGTGTTATAGGATATTTTCTCGCATTTTGATATCGCATAAAAACCTCCGGCATTAGAATTTCAAGCTTATTATTGCCGTAAATGTACAAAATATGAATATATACTTGAGAAATAATTTTCTCCTATATTGAATACAATGGCACTGATTTACTATACTATAGAGGTAGGATGGAGGAATGCCATCAGGGAGGTGCGTATGGAAAAGGAGTTCAATGCCGGACAGGCGGTGAAGGCAGACTCATTCAACGGAATAGACATTTACCGGATCGATACGGACAAATTCAAAACCAGCAGCATCCACATTTTCTTTCATGACAATCTGACTAGAGAAAATGTGACGAAAAACGCGTTGCTGCCGGCTGTAATGAGGCGTGGAAGCAAAGCATACCCTTCTTTGAAGGATATATCGATGGAGCTTGAAAATCTTTACGGTGCCAGCTTTGACTGCGGTGTCAGCAAAAAGGGCGAACGGCACCTGATGCATTTTTATATCGAATTTCTCTCCAAAAAATATACGCCGGATGGGACCGACACATTTGAGGCTGGTCTGAGGCTGCTGTCCGACATCGTCACCAGGCCTGCGTTTGTCAACGGGGTGTTCAATGAGGAACACATGATCTCAGAGAAGGACAAGCTAAGGATATTGATAGAGGGCAGGGTCAATGACAAGATGAGCTACAGCATGGAAAGATGTCTGGAAGAGGTTTGCCGCCATGAGCCTTATGGGATCTATGATTATGGCTTTGTAGAGGATCTTGCCCAAATAACAGCGGAAGAACTGACCCGCCATTATGTGAAGATGGTGGAAACCTTCCCCATGCAGGTCTTTCTTACCGGAAACATATCCGATGCCGAAGCCGACAGGGTAGCTGAGCTGCTAAGGGGCTTGACACGAAAGGACACTTTAGCCCTGAGAGACGGTTTCACAGCAAAGGTTAATGTGGAGCCCAGATATGTGACTGAGACGATGAATGTCACACAGGGCAAGCTGTGCCTTGGGTACAGGACCAACACGCCGCCGGGCAGCCAGGAGTACAGGGCGCTGATGATATACAGCGGTATACTCGGCGGAGGCACACACTCCAAGCTGTTCCAGAACGTCAGGGAAAAAGCGGGTCTTGCATATTATTCCCACGCCATGCTTGAAAAGTTCAAGGGACTGATGGTAATAAGCAGCGGTATAGATATAAAGGACAAGGACAGGACTATGGAGATAATCGAAAAACAGCTGGATGATATCAGCAACGGCAACATTTCGGACAGGGAGATGGATGCAACATTGAAAAGCATGGAGACCGGCATCAAATCCCTTACGGACAGCCAGATACATATAGTTGATTTCTATTTGAGCCAGATGATGTCCGGAACATCGGACAGCTTTGGAGATGTCATCAAAAAGATCAGGCAGGTCAAAAGGGAAGATGTCATTAGAGCCGCACAAAAAATCACACTGGATACAGTGTATTTTCTGACTGCTCCAGAAGACGGGCAGCAGGCAGCGGTGGAGTGAAATATTGAGGAGATAATGAAATGAGATTTGAGAAGCTACGATATGATAAGGCCGGAGAAACCTTGTACGGCTATGAGCACAGCAGCGGACTCAAGGCCTTTGTTATTCCAAGAAAGGGCTACTCCAAGAGGTATGCCGCATTTGCGGCCCACTACGGATCAATAGACAACGAGTTCATTATACCGGGTGATGATAAGACAACAAAGGTCCCTGACGGTATTGCACATTTTCTGGAGCATAAGCTTTTTGAGCAGGAGGACGGCAGCGTCATGAACAAATTTTCTGCGCTGGGCTCAAGTCCCAATGCATATACAAGCTTTAATCAGACTGTATATCTGTTTTCATGTACCGACAGATTTACTGAAAATCTGGATCTGCTTCTCAACTATGTCCAGAGCCCATATATCACCGAGGATAGCGTAGAAAAGGAGAAGGGCATCATCGGACAGGAGATAATGATGTATCAGGACAATCCTGGATACAGATCATTCTATAACCTTCTTGCTGCGCTGTACGAAAAAAATCCTGTGAGAATAGATATAGCAGGTACGATAGACAGCATCAGCCGCATAGACAAGGACACCTTGTACAAGTGCTATAATACATTTTATCACCCTTCAAACATGGCAGTGCTGGTGGTGGGTGATGTGGAACCGGAGGGTGTCTTTGAAAGAGTGGAGGCTTCAATAAGGCAAAATGATCCAAGACCAGAGATAGAAAGGATATATCCTGACGAGCCGGCAGGTGTCAGGACTGATTATACCGAGCAGAAGCTTGCAATATCGATGCCGATGTTTCAGATGGGCTACAAGGATGGCTTCAATGGAAGGGATGGTTTGGATCTGATCATGTACGAGACCGCAGTCAAGGTGCTGTTGGAGCTGATAGCCGGGAGAAGCTCGGATCTGTACGAGAGTCTCTACAACGAGGGATTGATAAATTCTTCCTTTGATACGGATTTCATGATCCAAAAGAGCTATGCTTTTTCGATCCTTGGCGGTGAATCCCCCGACCCGGTGAAGGTGCGGGACAGATTCTGCTGGAAAGTGGAGGAAATAAAAAGAAAAGGACTTGATCAAGGGGCATACGACAGGCTTATCAGATCGATGTACGGCAGATTTATGAGGCAGTTCAACTCAGTGGAAAGAATATCCCGCGGGTTTATTTCCGATTATTTTAAAGGAGTCAACATGTTTGACTATTTGCATGTTTATGATAAAATATCATTTAAATATGTCAGCGAAATATTGAATAAGCATTTCAACCAGGTGAACCTTGCTATGTCAGTGATCAAGCCTGTTTGAACAATGCCGGCTATGTGAGGGGGCGTTGGGATTTGAACAATGTCAGTTTTCCAGGACTGGGGCTGGAATTTGAATTAAGAAGATATGCTTTTACGGTTTTCAATTTAGAGATATATTGGTATGGGATCATAATCGCCTTTGCCTTTCTTCTTGCAGTGCTGCTGGCGGTAAGAAGCTGCAAAAAATACGACCTTGTGCCGGACAATATACTTGATCTGGTGCTCTTTGCGGCTCCGACAGCCATTGTATTTGCAAGACTTTTTTATGTTGCTTTCAGCTGGGACCAGTACAAGTACGACCCTTTGGACATCATAAGGATCAGGGACGGAGGGCTTGCCATCTATGGAGGCGTGATAGGAGCCTTGCTGGTGGCATGGTTATACGCCAAAAAGAAAAAGATTGCCTTCCTGCACCTGGTGGATTTTGGGATACCCTATCTGGTCCTTGGTCAGGGTATCGGCCGCTGGGGCAATTTTGTGAACCAGGAGGCCTTCGGAGTGGTCACGGAGCTGCCATGGAGAATGAACGGGACCATCATCAATGACTATATATTGAGCAGTATGCCGGCGGCAGATCTTTCGAAATTGGGGGTTCATCCGACCTTTTTATATGAATCGTTATGGGATATAGCTATATTTCTTTTTCTTGCAAATTACAGGAAAAAGAAAAAGGTGGAGGGGGAGGTCCTTTTCCTGTATCTGATGCTTTACGGCATAGGCAGAGCCTTCATTGAAGGCTTGAGAACAGACAGCCTGTACCTTGGCAGCTTCAGAGTATCACAGCTGTTGTCGGTGGTGCTGCTGCTGATCGGTCTCCTGATTTTCATATATAGAAGGGTGAAGAGTAAAGCAGCTGAGGATGCGGAGCCTGTAGCTCTTGGACAGAGCCGGTATGGATCGCTTCTGATGAAGATGAAGGAAGAAGAAGCAGCAGAGAGCGAGGCAGAGGCAGGTACGGAGGAAATCGAGGCGGAAGCGGAGGACGGTGTCGATGAAACCGAGGCGGAAGCGGATGATGCAGTAAAGACAGAAACCAAGAAGGAGATATAAGTTGGAGGAGAATAAGCTTTTAGAAGAAATCGAAGCTCTGAAGAATGATTTGGACAGGCTCATATCCATTGAAGCGGGTTTTGATGAGATATACAGCCTCAGTGAAAAGCTGGACAGCCGGATAGTCAGTTTATATAAACTAAAATCAGCCGGATATATTATTTGAGATCAGAAGAAGCGCTGTTTTCCATAAACAGCTTTAACTGGCAGCCAGGGTGGATTAAATGTATTATGTAGAAAAAACAAAAGCTATCAACTATTTCAAACAGTTCGATTATCCGCTTTTTGCGGCTGTCCTTTTGTTGTCGGCATACGGCATCATAGCTTTGAGAAGCGCCCTGGGCAATCCGGGCAATGCGGATACTATTATCGCAGGGGTTTCAAATGTCTG
Source organism: Clostridiaceae bacterium (assembly GCA_012519745.1). Lineage (GTDB taxonomy): Bacteria > Bacillota > Clostridia > Acetivibrionales > DTU013 > DTU013. The sequence goes on from JAAYPO010000011.1 coordinate 24,253, forward strand.
GCTCAAGCAGGTCATCTGCCTCGGGATAGGCATAATTGCGGCAATCGTCATCAGCGCCATCGACTACAAGGATTTCAGAACACTTGGCATTGTCTTGTATTTGGGCAGCATTGCACTGCTTGTCCTGGTACTGATCATCGGCAAGGAGAGACATGGGACAATGGGCTGGATCGAAGTACCGTTTATCGGGAGCTTTCAGCCCTCCGAGCTGTCGAAGGTCGCGTATGTGGTCATCGTGCCTCTTTTTTTTGAAAGACTGAAGGAGGGAAAGCATACCGCAAAAAACACAGTGAAGCTGATCATTTATGCTCTGCTTCCTATTGTACTGGTTTTGCTCCAGCCGGATGTCGGGACGGCAATGGTTTTCGTAGCCGCATTTGTAGTGCTGCTTTTCATATATGGGATACCCTACAGATATTTTCTTGCAGCAATTGGTCTTTTCGCAGCAGCAGCACCTGTTATATGGCTTTATGTCCTGCCGATGAAACGTTTTGACCACATCCGAAGCAGGATATTGACTTTCATTTTCCCTGAAAATGATCTACTGGGAACCGGACTTCAGGTATACCGCTCCAAAGCGACGATAGGCTCAGGTCAGATCTATGGCAAGGGTATCTTCCACGGACTGCAGGAAGGCGTCACATCAAGCATATTCAGGGTACCTGAAAATGAAACGGATTTCATTTTTTCGGTCATCGGTGAAGAAATGGGATTCATCGGCTCGGTCATATTTGTGCTGATCGTATTCTTCCTGTTGTTTCGGATCATACAAATATCGCTAAGCGCAAGGGATCCTTACGGTTCATATATGGCTGTATGTGTGGCTGCGATGCTTGGATTCCATTTTATAGAAAACATTGGCATGTGTATCGGTGTAATGCCTGTCACAGGCATACCGCTTCCCTTTGTAAGCCAGGGCAACAGCTCGCTGATAGCCAATTATCTCAATATAGGCATCGTCCTGAGTGTGTCCATGCGGCGAAAGAAAACCATATTTAACAGTTCACAATAGAAAAGGAATCGAGTGTACGGCGGCTCCCCAGCAGGAGCCGTTTTTTTGTGTGCGCGGCATGCGCGCGACCTTGAAGGTGAAGCAGCATTGATATCAGCGTTATAGCACGGTGTACAAAATTTCAACTTTCTGGGAAATAATTGAATGGAGATTGAGATATAGCATGTGTTAAGTCATAAAATTAAGGTATATTTATCATCATACCTGCAAAACTGGGAAATTTGAGCCCAGAAACTGAAAATTTGTCCACCTTCCTGGATACAAGATTAAAACTGGGAGTCGCAATATGATTTTGCAGCTTATCTACTAGGGGTTTTTGCCTATCTTAAAAAATATTCCAATTATGACTTGATTATTCATCAAATTTGATATAAAATAAGAGTGAAGTGGGGCAAAGTGGGACGAAGTGGACCAAAAAGTGCTCAATAAGAGGTGAATTGATTGTTCTATGGTGAATTTCAACACACTGTAGACCCGAAGGGAAGGATAATCATTCCTGCGGCCTTCAGGGACGAGTTGAAATCGAAATTCATGGTAACAAAAGGGCTGGAAGGATGTCTTTTTATTTTCTCCATGCCAAAATGGGACAGTCTGGTGGAAAAGATCGAAACATTGCCTCTTTCAAACAACAAAGCTCGTGAATTCAGCAGGTTTTTCTTCTCAAGCGCGGCTCAGTGTGAGCTGGACAAGCATTCAAGGATACTGGTGCCCCAGGACCTCAGGAGCCATGCAGGACTTGAGAAGGATATCAGCATTGTAGGTGTGGGCAACAGAGTTGAAGTATGGAACAAGGATAGGTGGAAAGAATACATGGATGGTGAAAGCCTGAGTCCTGAAAGCCTGTCTGACACATTTGCACTGCTTGGCATCTAGGACTAAACCACTGCCGGAGGAGAAACCAATGGAATTCGAGCACAAGCCGGTTTTACTGCATGAATGTATCGACAGCCTGAACATAGACAAGAATGGGACATATATAGACGGGACACTGGGGGGTGCAGGCCACTCCTCCGAGATCATCAAAAGACTGGACAAGGGTACTCTCATAGGCATCGACCAGGATCAGACAGCAATAGAGACAGCAGGTGAGAGACTTGGCCGGCTGAGGCGGGATGCAGGACTTATACTCATAAAAGGTAATTTCCGCGACATAGGGACGCTTGCTGCCGGGCATGGTATCCGGACTGTAGATGGGATCCTGCTGGATATCGGAGTTTCGTCCTATCAGCTGGATGAGGCGGAACGGGGCTTCAGCTACCAACAGGATGCTCCGCTGGATATGAGGATGGACAGGAGCCGCAGCCTTGATGCCGCAGAGATCGTCAATACATATGACGAGAAGGCGATAAGGAAAATAATCAGTGATTATGGTGAGGAAAACTGGGCGGCAAGGATCGCGGCATTTATAGCCAAAGCAAGAAGGGAAAAAAGGATCGAGACGACGGGACAGCTGGTGGATATCATCAAAGCGGCAATACCGGCGCCGGCAAGACGTGAAGGACCACATCCGGCAAAAAGGACCTTTCAGGCATTGAGGATCGCAGTAAATGATGAACTGGCTGCCCTTGAGGAAGCCATAGAGGGTGCGGTGAGGCTGCTGAAGCCGGGAGGAAGACTGAGCATAATAACCTTTCATTCTCTTGAGGACAGAATAGTAAAGAATGAATTCCAAAGACGAGAAAAGCCTTGTACATGTCCGCCGTCATTCCCGGTGTGTGTGTGCGGAAGAAAGCCGGAACTGAAGGTATTGACCAGAAAACCAATACTTCCGTCAGAGAAGGAAGTGGATGAAAATCCCCGCTCCAGAAGCGCAAAGCTAAGGACAGCGATGAAACTGCATCCGGACTCTGACAAATAAATCTGATACTAAAGATTAAGTATATATATAAACATTGGATAAGCAACGAAGCTACATAGGACAAGCATTTAAGGTACTCGAGACAAGATGCGGAACCGATGTGCTGAGCATCAGATACGCAGCAATATACTAAAGACAAAATTTCAGCAGGCATTTGTGAGCATGCATCGATGACGCGGAGGATGCGTCTGCAGGGATAGACAAGAAAAAGAAAACCAACGAAAAGAAAGGTAATGAAAAACACAAAAGATGACCCATTACAAAAATGGATGATTTACCAAGGATGAAAGGCACCAAAACACTAATGAAAAACTAAAAGCATACAAAGGAAGAAAGCGCCGATACACAAAAGAACACTGAACCTGGAGCATGGCATAAATCACTTATGGGGTGAATAGAATTGATACAGAAGGATTATGAATATGTACACGGTTCAGCAGCCAAGCAGCTTGAATACGATGTATATGAAGAGAATAAGGTTCTAAAGGAAAAGAAGCGCTATAAGAGCAACCGCAAGACAAAGCTCAGAATGGTGGTGGCAATAGTTGTTGTTTTGGCTGCAGGGCTTGCAGTTATGTACAGATATGCTATGATAACAAAGCTGAGCTATGATCTGAACAGGCTGGAAAGAGATTATGAAAAAATTAGAAACGAGAATTCATTATTAAAAGTACAGATAGAGACAAAAACAGATCTGAATGAAATAAAGGAAGCTGCGGAAAAAAGGCTTGGTATGCAAATGCCGGACAAAAGCCAGATCATATATATCAAGGTGCCGAGAAACGATTATACTGTTGTTATGACTCATAAAACTCAGACAGGAAATGACGAGAGCCTGGCAGGAGCCTTGGTCGATAAGGCAGCCGGACTGGTAAAGCTTTTTGAGTAAGGGTCGGAGCGCTGCAGTATATCGGGATCAGGCATTCAAAGGAATACATAGACTGTGGATAGTGTAAAATGTTATTTTTGCACGGTCTATAGTCTTTTTTGTTGCACGATATTGTTTCCTAGGGGGGATATTTTTGGCGGCACCAGGACTTGCCCAAAAAAGACGACTGATGATAATGCTGTGTACCTTTGCTCTGATCGTTGCCGCACTGATCGCAAGGCTGGCATACATACAGTTCGTCCAGGGAAGCGAACTGCAGAAAAAGGCCTTCGTCCAGCAGAATTCCGGGAGGATAATCAGTCCCATCAGGGGAACGATCTATGACAGAAACGGGAAAAAGCTTGCAATCAGCGTCCAGGCCGGTACTATAAGCTGCAACCCAAATGAAGTGGCAAACAATAAAAAGCTCACTGTGGATGAGGTCGCCGACGCATTGGCAGATATGCTCTCTCTGGAAAGAGATGATGTGTACAGGCTTATAACTAAAAAAGCCAACAGTGCCATAATAAAGCGCAAGATCGATAAAGAGACAGAAACCAGGATCAGGACCTGGATGTCCGAAAACAGCGTCAAGGGCATCAATATAGATGAGGATGCCAAAAGGTATTATCCTAACGGCAACCTGATGTCCCACCTGCTGGGATTCACAGGGGATGACAATCAAGGACTCATGGGCGGTGTTGAGGAGGTAATGGATAAATATCTGAAGGGCACCCCCGGCAAGATACTCAGCGAGGTGGACGCAAGAGGCGGTGCTGTCCCCTCTGACTCCGAGAAAAGGATAGATGCACAGGACGGACTGAATGTGGTACTGACCATCGATGAAACGATCCAGTACCTGGTGTCCAAATCGCTGGACAAGGCGGTGGAGGACAACAAGGTAAAGGGAGGAGCCATAGGTATTGTGATGGATCCTAATACGGGGGATATCCTGTCCATGGTTTCAAAGCCCGATTACGACCTGAACACCCCTTTTGCATTCCCGGCAAATATACAGGTCGAAGGGCTTGATCCGTCGGAGTGGGTGGAAAGGTCCAATGAATCGGTGAATATACTCAGCAGGACGGTTTGGAGGAACAGAGCCATAACAGATACATATGAGCCCGGTTCTACCTTTAAAAGCATAACAACTGCCGCGGGCATTGAAGAGGGAGTAGTAACTCCGGATACCATCACAGACGATCTTCCCATAAAGGTAACAGGGTGGCCAAAGCCTATAAACTGCTGGCGTGTCGGAAGACCCCACGGTACGGAGACCTTCAGGGAAGCAGTTTACAATTCATGTAACCCTGCCTTTGTCAAGGTGGCGCAGAGCCTTGGGATCGAGCGCTTTTACAGCTATGTCAAGGCCTTTGGCTTCATGGAGAGGACGGGAATAGAATTGAAGGGTGAAGCAAAACCCCAGTTCCAGCCGAAGCTCAAGGAGATAGATATGGCTGTTGCTTCATTCGGACAGAGATTCACAATAACACCTCTTCAGCTTGCAACTGCGTATACTGCTCTGGTCAACGGAGGAAGGCTGATGAAGCCGCGCCTGATAAAAGAATTGACCGATTCAGAGGGAAATGTCGTTGAAAAATTCGAGCCTCAGGTGGTAAGAACGGTAATATCCGAGCAGACATCAAAGACTGTCAGGGATATACTCGAAGGGGTCGTCGGCGATTCTAAGGGCACAGGAAATAATGCATTTGTCAGAGGCTACAGAGTCGGTGGGAAAACCGGCACCTCGGAAACTACAAAAGAGGATGTCTATATAGCATCCTTTTGCGGCTTTGCCCCGGCAAACGACCCTCAGATAGTGGTATTGATAGTCTTGATGGATCCCAGGGGGGATTCACACATGGGAGGAGTCATCGCAGCGCCTATCGTTGGGAAAATAGCAGAGGATGTACTTAGCTATATGCAGGTGGAAAGGCAGTATACTCAGGAGGATCTGAAAGCGATGACCGAAGAGGTCTATGTGCCGGATGTCCGTAAAAAGACTGTGGCGGAAGCTGTCAAGGCTCTGAAGGCGGCAGGGTTGAAATACAGCATAGAAGGGGAAGGGAATAACGAAAGCACTGTTGTTGAGCAGACACCCAAACCGGATTCGATAGTTCCCGAAGACTCTGTTGTACTGCTTTATACCTATAAGCCGGAAAGTGAGCAGACAGTAGAAATGCCTGATCTGTCAGGCAAAACCCTGTCTGAGGCCATAAATACGCTGAACCGGGCAGGTCTGAATATAAAGATCTCAGGCCACGGAGTAGTTTACAAGCAGCAGTATGTGGCGGGGCAGGATGTCAGGAAGGGAAGTGTCGTTCTGGTAGAATTCAGAAATCTGGATAATGTGGAATAGTTATCTTATAGCGTAAAGGAGAACTGCCATGAAATTGGCTGATCTGATCGAGGGATTGGATATCCTTTACATAAGAGGAAATTCGGACATTGAAATAGACGGTATTGCATATGATTCGAGGAAGGTCAGGAAGGGTTACCTATTTGTGTGCATCGACGGTACGGTCACAGACGGGCATGAATTTGCAGAGCAAGCAGTGGGCTATGGGGCTGCGGCCATGATCATCCAAAAACCTCTGGCATCTGATACTGATCTGCCGGTGGTAATGGTCAGGGATTCCCGGAAGGCTCTTGCGTTTGTGTCGGACAGATTCTTCGGACATATGTCAGGCAGGTTCAATTTGATAGGGATCACGGGCACAAAGGGAAAAACGACGACCTGCTTCATGATAAAATCGATACTGGAGGCAGCGGGGCGCAAGACAGGCCTTATAGGCACTCTGGGCGCACGGATAGGCCAGCGGATACTGTACTCTGAGAGAACCACACCCGAGTCTCTTGATCTGCAGCAGCTCTTTTTCCAGATGGTGGAAGAAAATGTGACTGATGTGATCATGGAGGTCTCGTCACAGGGGCTTGCACTGCACAGGGTCAAGTACTGTGAGTTTGACACCGGAGTTTTTACAAATCTGTCCAGGGATCATATCAGTTCGGCAGAACATGCTTCCATGGAGGAGTATCTGCTGGCTAAATGCATACTATTCAAGATATGCAGGAGAGGCCTGGTGAATCTGGACAGCAAATACGCTCTGAAGGTAATGGATGAAGCAGAATGCCCTGTGCATACATACAGTCTTGACAGCGATTCTGACATCAAGGCCGTAAACGTTAGCAAGATGCCGGGAAGTGTGGAGTTCGAAATGATATCGCCCTGGTATGGCGGCAGATTCAAAGTCGATATCCCGGGCAGATTCAGCGTTTACAATGCACTTGCAGCCGCAGGGGTATGTGGGCTGCTGGGTATAGAAGAAGAGGCTGTTAGGGCGGGTCTGGAGAAGGTGCAGGTCCCAGGCAGGGCAGAATCAGTGGATACAGGAACAGATTTCAGTGTTATAATAGATTATGCACATACACCTGACAGTCTTAACAATATACTCGAGGCTGTCAGGGACTATGCTTCGGCAAGAGTGATATGTGTATTTGGCTGCGGTGGTGACAGGGACAGGACAAAACGCCCAATGATGGGACAGATATCAGGAAGCCTTGCTGATTATACGGTGATCACCTCGGATAATCCAAGGACTGAGGAACCCGAAGCCATTATAGCGCAAATAGAGGAAGGTATTAAGACCACAGCCGGCAGATATGTGTGCATAACAGACCGCAGGGCAGCCATAAGGCATGCATTGAAGTATGCAGCTGCAGGGGATGTGGTAGTTTTAGCCGGTAAGGGCCATGAAACATACCAGACCTTTGCAGATAAAACGATACACTTTGATGAGAGGGAAGTTGTGCGGGAAATACTGGATGAGAAACTGAGTTAAAGGAGAAGATATGATCCGATTAACTATAGCAGAGATATTGGAAGCAACAGGAGGAGTACTGCTGAAAGGCAGCGCAGACACATCCATTTGCGGGATATCTGCCGATTCGAGGAAGACTGGGTCGGGGCACCTTTTCATACCTCTGAAGGGGGAAAGGTATGATGGACATGATTTTATACAGGGAGCTTTTGAAACAGGAGCGGCAGCCTCACTGACAGAGCAGAGCGGCACGGCAGATATTTCTCGAGCCGCTGCGGAGGATGCTGCAGTTGAAGACAAAGTGCTGATCAAAGTGAACAACACACTCACGGCACTTCAGGATATCGCTGCATATTACAGGAGGAAATTCTCCATCCCATTTGTTGGTATCACGGGAAGTGTGGGAAAAACCAGCACAAAGGACATGGTTGCCTGTGCACTTGGAGCCAGATATAATGTTCTCAAGAATGAAGGCAACTTCAATAACGAAATAGGTGTCCCGTTGACGATATTCAGGCTTGAGGGAGCTCATGAGGCCGCCGTTTTGGAAATGGGGATGAGCGGTTTTGGAGAGATCAGGACTCTGACGGGTATCGTACGGCCAAAGGTGGGAATAATAACCAATATAGGCATCTCACACATAGAAAGGCTGGGTACGCGGCAAAACATACTCAAGGCCAAGCTGGAGCTCCTGGAAGGCTTACAGCCGGACGGTCTGCTGATACTCAACGGGGATGATGTGATGCTCAGCGGAGTCAAGAGTCTGCTGGATGTACGGACGGTATCATATGGTCTCGAAGATGGGGCGGATTATCAGGCGTACAATGTGCGCTCCAGAGGTGAGAAAGGGATAGATTTCGAAATAACTCTTTGCGGCAGAGAATATAATGTGCACCTTCCGACACCGGGGGTACATAATGTATATAATGCACTGGCTGCTCTGGCAGCCGGGCATGAACTAGGCATCGATGCACAGGACCTCATAAGAGGTATCGCTGCTTACAGCCCAGGCAGCATGAGACTGAATATCATCAAGGCAAACGGCATCACTATAATAAACGATGCATATAATGCCAGCCCCCAGTCGGTAAAGGCCGCCATCGATGTATTGGATGAGATCGAGGCCGGCAGACGGATCGCAGTACTGGGAGACATGCTGGAGCTTGGTGACTGGAGCGTCGACGCACATTTGGAGACCGGCCGCAATGCCGCCGGAAGCAGGACGGATATGATCATCACAGTGGGTCACGGGGCTGCAGATATCGCAAGAGGAGCGGTTGAGGCAGGCTTTCCGCCTGAGGCTGCGGTCATGAAGGAAAACAACTCTGATGCTCTGGAGCATATCAGAAGCATTGTCAGCAAAGGCGATGCCATACTGGTCAAGGGATCAAGAGGAATGAAAATGGAAGAGATAGTGAACGGTTTGATATCCGGATGAATCACTGCAGGAGTGTATTTACGTCGATGATAATAAAAAACGGATATACGGGGGAATGGATTTGGAGTTCATATTGAGATCAACGGAAGTGGCAGCATTTGTTGGGACATTTATACTGGCGCTTATTGCAGGTCCGATAATAATTCCTGTATTGCGGCGACTCAAATTCGGGCAGACGATAAGGGATGACGGACCTGCCACCCATCTAAAAAAAATGGGGATACCTACTATCGGAGGCCTGATTTTTATAATCCCCATGATAATCACCACATTGGTATTCGTACCGCGTCACCCCGATATTGTGCCGATCCTGCTGGTATCTCTGGGATATGCCGCCATAGGACTTGTCGATGACCTGATCAAGGTGGTCAGGAAGAATAAAGACGGTCTGAACCCGAAACAGAAGTCCTTCGGGCAGTTCATCATAGCTGCCGTATTTGCTGTTTATGTGGCACTGGATCCTGCTCTGGGCACAGGTATGATCATTCCCTTCCTAGGCATCGATGCGGTGGTTGAATTGCCCATATGGCTTTTCATACCCCTCATTATCATTGTTATGTACCTGATCACAAATTCGGTCAATATGACCGATGGAGTGGACGGGCTGGCTTCGGGAGTAACCCTTATAGTGGCAGTGTTTTTTACCATAGTTGCCATGGTCAGACCGGAATGGGATAATGTCAAGCTGATGTGCGCCATAACAGCCGGCGGATGCCTGGGATTCCTTGTGTTCAACATATATCCCGCGAAGGTTATAATGGGAGATACGGGATCGCTGATGCTGGGCGGCATCATAGGTGCTGCAGCTGTTATCATGAAGATGCCGTGGATACTGCTGGTGGCCGGTGCCATCTATGCGGTGGAGAGCCTTTCCGTCTTCATACAGGTTACATCCTTCAAGCTCAGGGGGAAGAGGGTGTTCAAGATGGCTCCCATCCACCACCATTTTGAATTGTCCGGCTGGAAGGAGACCAAGGTAGTAGGTGTCTTCTGGCTTATAACAGTAGTGCTTTGCCTGATCGGCTTTGCAACGCTGAGAATGGTGTGGTGACACTCCTGTGCAGGGAGTATGCGGGATTGCGAATTGATAAATCAATTGCAACGGGTTGAGGATTGTCACCATTTGAGAGTGGTGTGGTGACACCGTACCGCTTACGGAGGTAGGTATGAAAAACAAGAAGCCCTTTGACTTTTTATTGTTCATAACAGTGCTGATATTGCTGTCGCTTGGACTGATCATGGTCTTCAGTGCCAGTGCGCCAACGGCTGAGAAGTATTATGGGAACATATACCACTATATCAACAGGCAGTTGGTATTCGCTGGATTGGGCATGGCTGCTATGCTGCTTGCAGCCAATTATGATTACCACAAGATAGGAAAGAAAACAGTTTGGATCCTGCTGCTTGTCAGTATCGTCCTGCTCATACTGGTCCTGATACCCGGTATAGGCAGCGAATCCAAGGGATCCTGGAGATGGATCATAATCGCAGGCTTCCGTTTCCAGCCGTCAGAGCTTGCGAAGATGGCGTTGATTCTTTTCTATTCGTATAGCTTGTCGAAAAGAAAAAAGCCTCTCGATTCATTTTTCGGAGATTTACTGCCGTACCTGTTCGTGCTGGGTATAATAGTGGCACTTTTGCTGCTGGAGACACATTTGAGTGCTACGATAATAATGATATCCATTGCAATGATCATTCTTTTTGCGGCGGGAGCTAAAATCCGGCACTTTGCGGCGCTGGTGCTGCCGGTAACCGCTTTGGTCATTGCTGTTATAACATTTACTGACTATATGACTCCCCGGTTAAGATCCTGGATCGACCCATGGAGCGATCCCCGGGGCGATGGATATCAGACGATACAGTCCCTGTACGCCATAGGCTCGGGCGGGCTGTTTGGCCGAGGTCTTGGTCAGAGCATGCAGAAATTCCTGTACGTGCCTGAGCCTCAAAACGATTACATTTTTCCGATACTTGCCGAGGAGCTTGGTTTTGTGGGAGTTGTGGCGGTTTTGCTCCTCTTTATGATCTTTATCTGGAGGGGGATCAAGATCGCGGTACATGCTCCGGATACCTATGGATGTCTTATTGCATCAGGCGTGACTGCATTGATCGCAGTCCAGAGCCTTTTCAATGTAGCTGTTGTAACAAACTCTGTCCCACCCACCGGTGTATCGCTGCCCTTTTTCAGTGCAGGGGGTACAGCCCTTATCCTCTTTATGGCCGAAGCAGGCATTTTGCTCAATGTTTCGCGCTATTCCAGGTACGAAAGAATCTGAACACATTACATTTGCCCCGCATAAAATAAAATGTGTGCGAGGTGTTTTTATGAGCAAATTAGTTATTACGGGTGGCGCCAGACTCCAGGGTGAGATCGCAGTCGAAGGCTCCAAAAATGCCGTATTGCCTATTCTTGCAGCATCGCTGCTCAATGGCGGGGAGAGTGTTATCAGGAACTGTCCGGGACTAAGAGATGTGGAGGTAATGGTCGGGATACTTAGAAAGATCGGCTGCAGTGTAAAGACTGAAGGCGATGTCATAATCGTAAATTCTTCTGATATCAGAGAAACTCAAATTCCGGTGGAGCTTGCAGCAGAAATGCGTTCATCGATTATTTTCATGGGCCCTATGCTGGCAAGATGCGGCAAAGTGACTATTAGCTACCCGGGTGGGTGCGCAACGGTTCGGATTTTTAACGGATATGGAGAAGGGATAAATAATATGTTTCCAACATCGGCATAAGTAAGGTATAATCTATATTGTGTATGGTTTCTCACACAGAGTATTCGGGGGGTAGCATATTTCTATGGAACATAGTGAGCAGATTTTGCTTGAAAAGGCAAAGTCGGGTGATGTAGCTGCTTTTGAAGAGCTGATCGATTCATATCAGAAAAAAGTGTTCAACCTGGCATTGCGTATCATAGGAAATTATGATGATGCGGCAGACCTGGCACAGGAGACATTTGTCAGGATCTATAAAGCTATCTCCAATTTTAAAGAGCAGTCTTCATTTTCCACATGGGTCTACAGGATAACTACAAATGTATGCCTGGACGAGCTAAGAAGGAGAAAGAACAAAAAGGTAGTATCTCTTGATGAGGACATACACATGAATGACGGCGATATGAAACGTCAGGTGATGAGTGAGGATCCGGGTCCCGATGAGGCCGCCGAGCGGGAGGAGGTCCGCAGAGTGGTCAATGATGCTATAAACAAGCTTTCGGAGGATCTGCGGGTGGTTATCACATTAAGAGATCTGCAGGGGATGAGCTATGAGGAAATCGCAAAAACGCTGGATCTGCCCGGAGGTACGGTAAAATCACGGATCAACAGAGCAAGACTGGCTCTTAAAAAAGTATTGTTGTCAGAACGGGAACTTTTATTTGAGGGCTACGTCAAATGATATGAAAGGAGGGATGGAGATGACAAGCTGTGCAGATGTAAGAGAAAATATCAGCGCATATGCGGACAATGAGCTAAGCGCAAGTGAGAGAGAGTCCTTTGAAGAACACATTAGCAGATGTCCTTCATGCAGGGATGAGCTGGAAGATATGCTCAGGATCATCGCGATCTGCAGAAGCATGCCCCAGCAGGAGCTTCCTGAGGGCTTCAAGGCTGAGCTGCATGAAAAACTGACAGCAGTATCGGCCAGGCAGACAAATATACATGTCATTCGGGAAAAACCAAAGAAGATCGTATTCGCACGCACCATTGCATCCATAGCCGCGGGTATTCTCCTGATCTTCCTTGGCGGAGGTATCATAAGGTTCGGACTATTCTCCGGGGGTTTTATGTCAAAGAGCTCTGACAATGCCGATATGACAGCCAGTACACCGGCATCGTCCGCAAAGCCTGCCGAAAACAGTCTGGCATATAGCATTAATGAAGCACAGGATATGGATATAGACGGTTTCCAGTCATCAGAACCGATGGCTGATGCCCCGATGGACGCATTGAGCATGGACTACGGCATAATGGACAGCGGAAACGGTGCAGAGATTACGGCTAAGAGCTTTACAGCAAACCGTTCGGTAGAAAAGGATGAGCGGGACAACGGTCATAATCAAGGGATGAATGCCGAGGCAGCCACCAGTAAAACTGCGACTATCACTGTTACGACAAGGGATATAGCTGCGGCATCAGGGAAGGTCACAATACTTGCTGCCGTCAATAATGGAATGGCTCCGGCCGAAAATATTGCTTTCGATGGGCAGGACATTCCTGAGACAAGTGCGTTATCGATCCATATGGAGGAAGAAAATACCCAGAAACAGCTGCAATATGTATTCGCCGAAGCTGATTACAGTGCTTTCGCAGCAGCATTGAATGATACCTTTGGAGCTGCTGACGTACAGACCGGTGCGTTTGTATCGGAAGACATGACAGACACCATAAATGTGCTGATCGATCAGTCAGTAATGTATGATGCTGAGATACAGAAGCTGCAAAATGATAATAACGCTAAAGCTCCTGAGGAGATCAACAAGCTGAAGAAAGAGAAGGAGAGCATAGACGAACAGATCGAATGGATCAGGCTCAATTCAGATTTTGTAACAGTAACGATCTATGTGAATATGAAATAGATAAGCCTATCATTATCATGGGGAGTGCTGCCTCATTTTATCCTACTTGCAGGCATATTTTTCAGGTTGAGATAAGAAGAACAATCTGGTTGGAATATAAATAATATTCACCCGAGTACTTGTATTCTCTGCCCGGAGCCCTTCTGCGTCATACCTGCTGACCAGTGTATTACCGTCTTTCATCACTACCTGTATCTGGCGGTTCAGTGCGTCATAGCTGAAGGTGTTCGTACCTTCTCCGCAGGGCTGACCAGAGCAGGATGATACAGCCAAAACCCTTACAAATCCGAAGCTGGGCTACTGGAACCTGGTTAACCCCTTAAATACTTTTTGGAGTCTTGCTCACAACTCTGTACATCCCATACAGCGAGGTGTACAGTAATGGACCGAGAGCGATCATTCACACCGTGCCTTTACGACGGTGATTTTTTTGTGTAGAATATATTGGATGAAAAATTAGTGTGTACCAGGCAAAAAATAGTTTGAGATTCAAAGAAAGAGGTACTGTCGTATGGAAAAGCTGATGATAATCGACGGGAACAGTATACTAAACAGGGCATTTTACGGACTACAGGGTGCGCAGCTGATGTCTGCGCCGGATGGACTCCATACGAATGCTATATTTGGTTTTCTCAACATATTGAATAAATTCCTCAATGAAGAAGACCCGCAGTACCTTTGTGTAGCCTTCGACATGAAGGCTCCCACATTCAGACATCTGCAGTTTGCCGACTACAAGGCCACAAGGAAGGGCATGCCGCCGGAACTGGCCGAACAGCTGCCATACATGAAGGATGTCCTTGATGCTATGAACATAAAGCGCCTTGAAATGGCAGGATTCGAGGCGGATGACATTATCGGCTCTGTTTCAAAATGCGCAGAGGATCAGGGAATGCAGGTAGTGGTGGTGACAGGTGACAGGGATTCGATGCAGCTTGCCTCGGAAAACGTGAGAATACTTTTGCCGGTGACAAAGGCTGGCAGGACTGAAACAGAGGAGTATGATTCAGAAGGCGTATTTGGACGGTATGGGGTGACGCCGCAGCAATTTATCGATGTAAAAGGTCTGATGGGTGACAAGTCCGACAACATACCCGGCGTTCCCGGTATTGGTGAAAAAACTGCCACTGAGCTTATAAAGACCTTTGGGAGCATCGAGACCATATACGATAATATTGAAAGCGTACAGAAAAAGGGAGTCAGGGAAAAGCTTGAGGCAAACAGGGAGCTGGCCTTTAAAAGCAAACTCCTTGCAACCATCGACAGGAACATGCCTGCCCTTTGCCGCCTGGAGGAGCTCAAAAGGGGCGAATTTGACAAGGACAGGCTGTACAAGCTTTTCAAGAGGCTTGATTTTAAAAGCCTGATAGCTAAGTTTGGCCTTGAAGACCAGGGTACAACTGCTGCTTCAGCGGCTTCGGTCCCGGAGTTCACTGAAATCAAAGATCCCATTTCCCTTGCAGCTATAGTGCCATCGATATGCAAGGCGGGTGAATTCTCCCTGTTTCATCTGCTGGACAATGTAAACCAGTTTGAAACAAGGCTGGCAGGTATCGCTCTTTCCTGGGCGGATCAGAATGCATATGTAGCTGTAGGCGATGGTATTAGTCAGGAGCAGTTCCTGCAGATTTTCACACCGGTTTTGTCCGATGGCGCCGTAAAGAAATATGGCCATGACCTTAAAAGCTTTATCGTATACCTGAAGTGGAAGGGTGCGGAATTTGCCGGTCTTGGTTTTGATACCATGATCGGAGCATATATTTTGGATCCTTCAAGAGCTACATATACAGTTGCCGAGCTCTCCCAGCTCTATCTTGATAAAAGCATCAAATCCATAGATGAATTAAGCGGGAAGGGCAAGAATTTTACACCATTCAGTAATATGCTGTCGGAACATCTTGCTCCTGTAGCCGTTCAGCACAGCAGGTCAGTAATGGAACTGGCGGGAGCCATCAGTCGGGATATTACAAAGAACGACCAGGAACAACTCTGTTATGAAATAGAGCTGCCCTTGGTGGAAGTCCTGGCGGATATGGAATACAGAGGAGTCAGAGTCAACAAGGAAGGTCTGGTACAGTTTTCGGCAGCGCTGGATGAGGGGATCAGCGGGACTACGGAGCGTATATACGAGGCAGCAGGCGAGGTGTTCAATATCAATTCGCCAAAACAGCTGGGAACGATACTTTTTGAAAAGCTCGGGCTTCCGGTGCTGAAGAAAACAAAGACAGGCTATTCCACTGATGCGGAGGTCCTGGAGCAGCTGGCTGCTCAAAATGAGATCGTTTCAAGCATACTGGAGTACAGGCAGCTTGTAAAGCTGAAGTCGACATATGCAGAAGGGCTGCAGCATGTGGTGAACCCTGTGACGGGAAGGATACACTCCAGCTTTAACCAGACCGTAACAGCCACGGGACGGATAAGCAGCACAGAGCCGAATTTACAGAACATACCGGTGAAGCTGGAAATGGGCAGGGAGATCAGAAAGGTCTTTGTGCCGGAAAATGACGAATACCTGTTGTCCGATGCGGACTATTCCCAGATCGAGCTGAGAGTCCTGGCACATATCACCGGGGATGAGAATATGAGGTCGGCCTTCCGAAATAATGAGGATATACACACCGCAACCGCTTCGGGGGTTTTCAGGATCCCTAAGGATCAGGTCACATCGATGATGCGTTCCCGGGCAAAGGCGGTCAATTTCGGCATAGTGTACGGTATTGGGGATTTCAGCCTGGCAAAGGATCTGGGCATTACCAGAAAGGAAGCCCGCAAGTACATTGATGATTATCTTGAAAAATACCCCGGAGTCAGGGAGTATATGCACAATACTGTAGAGAGGGGCAAACGGGAGGGTTTCGTTGAAACGATGTTCAAAAGAAGAAGATACCTCCCCGAGCTCAAATCGTCAAACTTCAACATGCGTTCCTTCGGTGAGAGGGTGGCAATGAATATGCCTATACAGGGAAGCGCAGCCGATATCATCAAAATAGCTATGGTAAAGGTATACCGGGCGCTTGTGGAACGTAAAATGTTATCAAGGCTCATACTTCAGGTCCATGATGAATTGATTATAGAGACTCATCGGAGTGAAAAGGAACAGGTGGAGAAGATACTTCGGGAATGTATGGAAAATGCGGCGGAGCTTGAAGTTCCGCTGATAGCTGAGGTAAAGACAGGATCCAGCTGGTACGAGACAAAATAGAGCAGCATTAAGCTGAGAAGGATGGTAATATTGAAAATAATAGGGGTGACCGGCGGTATAGGCAGCGGTAAAAGTGCAGTATCAGCGATATTGAGGGATCTCGGCGCTGCCGTTGTCGATGCGGATGTCATTGCAAGGAATGTCACATCAAGCACAGGAAAGGCTTATGACGAACTGGTATGCCATTTCGGCAATGATATTGTTGGTGAAAATGGGGAAATCGACAGGCAAAAGCTGGCGGACATAGTTTTCAGCGACAAGGCCATGCTCGATGCACTCAACAGTATCACACATAAACACATAGCCGAAAAGCTTCAGGATACTGTAGAGCTGTTGAAAAGTGCCGGAAAATGGGATGTGATAGTACTGGATGTACCAATTCCCATCGAAAAGGGATTTATCGACCTGGCCGATGAAATATGGGTCGTCACAGCAGAAAAAGAGACCAGGATAAAACGCGTGATGGAAAGAAGCGGCTATACATATGAGGAAGTAACCGACAGGATGGATTCACAGCCCAGAGAGGATGAATACCTCAGGCTGGCCAATGAGATGATCAAAAACGACGGCAGCATAGAAGAGCTGGAACAGGCTGTCGTAAAGCTGTTTCTCAATAAAAAACAAGAATGGCAGCGATAGGACGTGTTCATTTGAAAAACAAGAGCAGAGGCAGACTGATTTCATTATTGATAATATCAGCGATACTTCTATTGGCAGTGTTTACTCTATGCAATGGGGCCAGGTGGCTGTACCCATTGAAGTATGAGGGACTTGTGCAGGAGTATTCGCAAAAGTATGGTCTGGATCCCTTCCTCGTACTGGCTGTGATAAAGGCAGAGAGCAGCTTCAGACATAATGCAGTTTCACATAAAAATGCCAGGGGACTTATGCAGATTACAGAGGGCACGGGGAAATGGGGCGCCGATAAGCTGGGATTGAAAGAGTTTTCAGCAGAAAGGCTTTTTGAACCCGAAGTGAATATCCATATCGGATGCTGGTATCTTTCTGCTCTGTACAGCCAGTTCGGTGATACCGACCTTGTTCTTGCAGCCTATAATGCCGGCAGCGGGAATGTGACAAGGTGGCTTGGTGATGATGAACTAAGCGCTGATGGGAAGAGCCTTGACAGGATTCCCTTTAAAGAGACAGAGAACTACATCAGACGAGTGAAGAACAGTTATGCAATATATAAAAGGCTTTACGAAAATACATTTTAATGTTATTTTATAGTATGTAAGCAACTATAACTTGGAGGACTTGGCATGATAAACGATGTACTATTCGAGAAAGATATGCTTTATCCGACGGACAACAGTATTGAACCAGGCTGTATACATATCAGGGTGCTGAGTCCGGACAGCGGGAACAAGCTGCCGGTACTGATCGAGGACAAGTCGAACCATTCTCCCATGCATCATATCGATTCAATAATACGGTTGATGCAAACCGACATTTTTGACAGGATACTTGTTGATGTCAAGAAAAATGTCGATATATACATCAAGGCAGACAACATGGCGGTAGAACAGGGGAAAGTCAAATATCATAAAGTGTTGCTCACTGGTGATAAGATAATGAGTGAAGTTGTTGAACTTTGACTATAGGTTTATACAACAGATGAATCTTGTAGCAAGGTGTTGGTATTTTGGATGAAAGACCTTCAGGGCTGGATATTAAAAGAGCCCTAAAAAGCAACTGCTCCGGTAGTCAGAATATTATCATAATGCTTGTTTACAGATGGCTGGTCTTTCTGTTCTCAGCCATTTTGTGCATCACAGGCGGAGGCTTCGGGATACAGGGCTATGCGATCCTGGAGTCACTGGCTGTAGTTGCGGTCTACAATGGAGCCGTAACGGCATATTGCCTCAATAACGGGAAAAGATACGCCAGCGCTATCGTGTACGTCGATTTCATCGCATTGATGCTTGTCATTTTTTTCTCAGGAGGCATCAGATCCGAACTGTATATTTTCTTCTTTCTGCTGCTGGGTCTATACGGAATAAACAATGATACGTCAAGTACTTTTAAACTAACGAGTTTTTTAGCCGTTTTCTACACTGTAGTATGTTTTTTAGCAAATAAGTTCAATTCAGCAGGGATCCTATATTTTACACTCATTATCAGAGTGTTGTTGTTCTTTATGGCCAGCTTCGCAATAACCAGGATAAGCTGCAGGGTCAGAAAATATGATGAGCTGAGGAAGAAGGAGTTTAAGCTTGCCCGTACCGACAAGCTCACAGGTCTGGCCAACCGCCACTATCTTGACCAGAAGGTGGCAGAGGAGGCTGAATATGCCAGCAGCTTCAGCACGGTACTCAACGTGCTCATCTTCGATCTGGATAATTTCAAGGGATTCAATGACACTTACGGACATATTTCCGGAGACAAGCTGCTCAAACTGTTTTCAGATATTATTATGCAATGCATCAGAAGATCCGATATTCCTGTGCGGTATGGCGGAGAGGAGTTTATGATACTGATCCGGGACATGGATATAATCATTGCAAAAAGCGTCGGTGACAGGATAAGGCGGCGTCTTGAAAAGCAAAACATACATCTCGGACACCAGTTTGAAAGCCAAAAGGTGACGGTCAGCTGTGGTATAGCACAATTCCCCACCCATTCAAAAAACATCAGACAGGTGATCGAAATGGCAGACAAGGCTCTGTACCATGCAAAGGAGATCGGTAAAAACATAGTGGTGTGCTATGATGAGATCGACAAATCCAGAGAGGAAATATTAAAGGAAACAGCCTCGGCAACTATCCGCCGTTAGTAGGACCGGTGGGAAGCCTCCACATTTCGATACATTTCCATACAGCCTTTAATACTTCACTCAATGATGCAGGTGCCATGTTGTCCGTCAATATGGGCAGGTACGGAGGCGTCATCTTGCCCCCATACTTCTTCCTACTGCTTCTGCCACAGGTCTGAATTCATCCATCAGCTGTGCGAATTTTCCGGGCCTGAGGGATTGAGGACCGTCGCTCAGAGCGTTTGGAGGGTCTATGTGTACTTCTATGATCAATCCGTCAGCTCCTGCAGCTATTGCGCCTTTGGACAATGCGCCTACATATTTCCAGCTGCCTGCGGCATGACTGGGGTCGACTATTATGGGGAGGTGTGAAAGCTCTTTGATAACAGGTATGGCACTGATATCGATGGTATTCCTGGTGGAGGTCTCGTATGTCCTGATGCCTCTTTCACATAGTATGATATCCTCATTTCCTGCCGCCATGATGTACTCTGCTGCCATCAGCCACTCTTCGATGGTGGCGGCAAGCCCTCTTTTCAGCAATACCGGCTTGCTGGTAAGGCCCACCTCATGGAGCAGTCTGAAATTCTGCATATTTCTGGCACCGATCTGTATCATGTCCACATAGGAAGCAACCATTTCCACATCCCTTGTGTCAACCACCTCAGTAACGATCTTCATTCCGGTGGCCTCACGTGCTCTTGCCATTATTTTGAGACCTTCCTCTTCAAGGCCCTGGAAGGAATATGGTGAGGAGCGGGGCTTGAAGGCGCCGCCTCTGAGTATGGAGGCCCCTGCTTCCCGGACCTTTTTAGCTGTTTCGATAAAGGATTCTTCACTTTCGATGGCACAAGGTCCTGCGATCACCGTGATTTCAGGGCCGCCGATCCTGACGCCCCCTATATCGGCTACGGTCGGTTCATGCCTGAGCTCCCGGCCTGCGAGCTTGAAGGGCTTCATGATGGGAACCAGACTTTCCACACCGGGCATGGTGGAGATATTGACGGTATTGAGTGCTCGCTTGTCGCCGATGGCTCCTATAACAGTTTTCACCTCTCCTGTTATGGGATGCGTTTTAAAGCCAAGATCAGTTAGCTTCCTTTCAACATTGTCAATTTCCTGTTTTGTTGCGTTCTTGCTCATTACAATAATCATGATCCATATCCTCCCCTGCACGTTGTTGACAAATATTTCCCAAACAAAAAACTCTTCATCTGCTATGAGACGAAGAGCTGTTCTCTGCGCGGTACCACTCAAATTGGTCGATAGACCCCCTTAATAACGTACAATCATACGTTTTTCCATGTAACGGCGGATCCCGGCACAGCCTACTTGAATGATTCAGCCTGCGGCTCAAAGGGGAACTTCGATCCGGATACCCCACCGGGCTTCCACCATCCCCGGCTCGCTGTCCGCGTCGTAATGACGCACGAGTATTACCTGATTTACTTTCCCTTTTCATTGCCTTTGTTTGTAATAAATTTATTCTATGTTACCATGGGTGTGTTTACATGTCAAGAATGTATTTATGTAGCATTTTGTCGAAGCTTTATGATATAATAGCAATCGAGGAGTGTTACCACATCACTTTCGGAGGTGTGTTTATGAGCGAGCTGCAGGTAGTCATTTTTGACCTTAAGGGCCAGTTGTTCGGAGCAGAAACATCACAGGTATTCCAGATCATAAAATACAGTGTGCCTGAGAAGATGCCCAAAATACCAAAATTCATTGAGGGTATAATCAGCTACAGGGATACGGTACTTCCGGTGATAAACCTGGCAAAAAGGTTTGAAATGGGTGAGACGGCGGTTACTAAAAAAACAAAGATACTTGTGACCAGGATCGATGATAAGTATGCAGGCTTCATCGTCAGTGATGTGACAGAGATCGCCAGATTTGCAGAGGAGGATGTAAGCGTGACTCCGCCTGTAATGAACAGGGAGACGGAAGCTTATATGAAGAAAGTAGGCAGAAAAGGCGACAAGCTCATATCGATAGTCGATTTGCATCGGATTCTCACCGAAGCTGAAATAAAAAAGCTTTCAGTATGACTGAAAGCTTTTTTTGTACATGTATTACACATTGAATCTGAATAGAGTCACATCTCCATCCTGCATTACATATTCCTTTCCTTCGGACCGAACCAGTCCCTTTTCACGTGCCGCTTGATACGAGCCGCATCTGATAAGGTCGTCGTATGCTACTATTTCAGCGCGGATAAAACCCTTCTCAAAGTCGCTGTGGATCTTGCCTGCCGCCTGTGGAGCCTTCGTGCCCTTTATGATGGTCCAGGCCCTTACTTCAGGCTGTCCTGCGGTAAGAAAGCTCATAAGGCCCAAGAGCTTGTAACCGGCCTTTATTAGTCTGTTCAGACCTGATTCCTCAAGTCCCAGCTCATCCAGGAACAGCAACCTTTCTTCATCCTCCAGCTGAGCAATTTCTTCCTCGATCTTTGCACATATGACGAGGACTTCAGAGCCCTCTTCGCCGGCAAGCTGCATCAGCTCATCGACAAAACGGTTATCTGTGCCCTGAATATTTTCCTCTGAGACATTGGCAGCGTACAATACCGGCTTTGAAGTGAGCAGGAACAGCTGATCGACCATTGCCGTCTCATCATCTGTAAATGGCATGGACCGTACAGGAGTGCCGTTCTCCAGACCTGTTTTTATGCGCTCGTAAAGCTCGATCTCAGACATGTATTTTTTATCACCTGATTTCATCATCTTGCGGGTCTTGTCCAGGCGCTTTTCCAGCATTTCCAGATCTGCAAATATGAGCTCCAGATTGATGGTCTCAATATCCCTTGCGGGACCTATTGACCCGTCGACATGTACAATATTGCTGTCTTCAAAGCAACGGACCACATGAACTATTGCATCTACCTCACGGATGTGAGATAGAAATTTGTTGCCAAGGCCCTCGCCCTTGCTGGCCCCCCTGACAAGACCTGCTATATCGACAAACTCCACTGTTGCGGGAGTAACCTTTAGAGGCTCATACATTTCGGCCAGCTTGTCGAGCCTTTCATCAGGTACAGGTACTATGCCTACATTGGGTTCTATTGTACAAAACGGGTAATTTGCGATATCAGCCCCCGCTTTAGTGATGGCATTGAAAAGTGTGCTTTTGCCCACATTTGGCAGTCCGACTATACCAAGCTTCATTTAATTGACCTTCTTTCTTGTCTTATGCAGAATTTAAGCTAAAACAATGCTTATTATATATTATTAGCTTTTGCATTACAACCATCTGAGATATTTATATGTTTCTCCATACTTTTCATAGGCGAAAAAAGTATAGAAAAATAGAGAAAAGTATTGAAATTTCTGTTTTATTGCTTCATTATTAGTAATAGTGCTTTAAGCAACTAAAATTTTCATTTGCAGAAAGGGATGTTGACATGTTCGGGAAGAAAAAAGCTGCTGCAAACCGTTATATAATTGCAGTAAAGAATTACAATGAAACCGTTGAGAATCTCAAGAATGAGACATTAACACTGCCGTATGAAAGGGAAATATATCTGAAGATGATCGAGAGCCAGAGCTCCAGGGCCGATAGTCTGAAGGAAATAAGGAAGTTTGCCAGGGCAAACGGCAAATCCTACAGTGAAGTCAGCCACTATTGGGAAGGGCTTATAGTTGACGGCTATACGCTGATAAATGTTGAATATGTGGAGAAAATACCAGCTCTTGATCATGTATGCAACAATGCAACTATAAAGTTTGTCTGTGGAGCCTGATCAGTACATAACCAGCTAAGAGGATCAAGAAAACAAATCGGCATTGCTGAAGGATAACAGAAATGCCGATTTATTTTGCCCTAAAAGGCTTATAACCAGTCTTTTTTGGACAATTGTTTTCATATTGTTA
Organism: Clostridiaceae bacterium; assembly: GCA_012519745.1. GTDB lineage: Bacteria > Bacillota > Clostridia > Acetivibrionales > DTU013 > DTU013. The sequence continues at coordinate 47,659 of JAAYPO010000011.1, forward strand.
ACATTTTTATTATTGTTGCCGGATATTCTAAAATGGTATCATTAAGGTAAGAACTATGGACTGCTGTACAATAATCAAATGGAATGAGGGATATGTATTATGAATGGCAAGACCAGAGTGCTGGTAGTCGATGACGATATAAATATCTGCGAACTGGTCCGGCTTTACCTTGAAAAGGATGGCTATGAAGTGCTGACAGTGTATAACGGCAGAGCAGGACTCGATACCTTTGGAGAATCAGCGCCCCACATAGTCATCCTTGACATTATGCTGCCCGGGATCGACGGCTGGCAGGTATGCAGAGAAATCAGGAAGATCAGCAATATCCCCATCATAATGCTCACTGCAAAGGGAGAGACTTTTGACAAGGTCCTCGGTCTTGAGCTGGGAGCGGATGACTATATGGTCAAGCCCTTTGAGCCAAAGGAGCTGGTTGCCAGAGTAAAGGCCGTGCTGCGGAGGTATGAGCACAGGGATTTTGATGTACGGGAGATCGTTTTTCCAAACCTGGTCATTAACAAGACGACATATGTTGTCAAGTTGAACGGGAAGGATCTGGAACTTCCTCCAAAGGAGCTTGAACTGTTGTTTTTTCTGGCCTCCAATCCTAACAAGGTATTTACCAGAGAACAGCTGCTGGAGCATGTGTGGGGGTTTGACTTTTATGGCGACAGCCGGACTGTGGATGTCCATATAAAAAGACTGAGGGAGAAAATAGACATCCCTGACCAGGTATGGCAGCTGAAAACAGTGTGGGGAGTAGGTTACAAATTCGAGGTAAAATAAATGTTCAAAACGATATTCACCAAGCTCATTGCCATTTTCCTGCTCATACTGACTGTTGCCTTTGCAATAGCAGGCTTTATGCTGAACTTCTTCCTTGATGACTATGTGACCGAGGAAAAGGCCAGTACACTGGAGATAGCGGCATCATGGGTGAACCGTGTGTTTGAAAACTATCTTGATTTACTGGATCTGAATGACTATGTCAATGTTGCAGCGTCGGAACTGCTGCTAAGAGATTCTCTTGTCAACTATGGCAATTATTTTGAGTCATACATATGGATAGTGAGCCAGGATGGCTATCTGTTCCGCTCAAACTGGGATATGCCGCAGCTTATCGCAAACAAGTATTCGGATGAAACGGGATATGTGAGGATACCGGACAACAGCCTTCCCAAATTGGTGCAGTCGGAAGCAACCATCAGGACTGTGGGGGATTTTGGCGGGTTTTTCAAAGATCCGTATTTTTCAGAACACGGTGATATATGGCTGACAGTGGCCCGGTCATTCAAATACAAGGCGGCAAACGGAAAGGATACGATGGTCATCATATATCTCCACACTCCGGTGGAAGAGGTCAAAGCAGTACGTATAAAGGTGCTGACGTATTTTGCCATTTCAGGAGCCGTCGCAATGGGCGCTGCAGTAGTTCTGATCTATTTCTTTTCCGGTAAGCTTTCCAATCCTCTGAAGCAGATAAAGTACGCTGCATCAAGGATCTCCAACGGTGAATTTGAGAAAAGGGTAAATATTAAGTCCAGGGATGAGGTGGGAGAGCTGGCAAAGGCCTTCAATCATATGGCTGACGCGCTGCAGAGCATAGAAGAGATGCGCCGGGGCTTCGTTGCAAACGTCTCCCATGAGCTCAGAACGCCTATGACATCCATAAGGGGCTTCGTAGAAGGCATACTTGACGGCACCATACCCCAGGAGAAGCAAAACCATTACCTCACTATAGTCAGAGATGAGACAAACAGACTCAACAGACTGGTGAACGATCTGCTGGATCTGGCCAGGATGGAAGCCGGAGAGATAAAGCTCAATTTTGTGGTCTTCGATATAAATGAATTGCTGCGCCGGTGTGTCATAAAGCTTGAGGCGCTGCTGCTGGAGAAGGAACTGATAGTAGATGCGGATTTTGAAGAGGAGGACATGCCGGTTTGGGCTGATCAGGATGCTATAGAAAGGGTAGTGTACAATTTGATGCACAATGCTATCAAGTTTACACCAGCAGGCGGCAAGATCGGCCTGATAACCTGCAGACACAAGGATGTAACAGAGGTGACGGTGAAGGATACCGGTATCGGGATAGAGCCGGAGGAGCTTGACATGATCTGGGACAGATTCTATAAATCCGACAAATCAAGGGGCCGCGACAAGACCGGTACAGGCCTGGGCCTTGCCATCGCAAGGAATATCATCAACGAACACGGACAGACCATCCGGGCTGAAAGCAAGCCGGGAGAGGGAACCACTTTTGTTTTTACTCTTGCCTGTGCAAGCCGGGAAAATGATGAATATACGAAGCCGGAAGCATATGATTAAAGTTAACAGATTATTCATAGAATCTTCAAATTGGGGCTATACAATATAGATATGAGATCAGTATAGGATATCAGGCAATTATTTGTACAGCGGGGAGGTTATATTCATGGATATATTTGATAGAGATGAAAACAATGAATTGAATCATACAGAATTCAGCGGTTCTACAAACCGTGATAATTCAATGGGATCACATGAGATCCCGGAACAGCCGCAGCCACAGCCAGAGCAGCTGTATGTAAAGCCGCAGCAGACCGTACGGCTGTCTGAACCACAGCAGCAGAAAAATCAGCATTACTATAAGGAGAATGTCAAGAAGACAAAGCAGAGGAAAATCGGAGCCGGTCATCTGATACTTGTATCGGTTTTAAGCTCTCTGCTCGGAGCAGGGATCATGTTTGCATCTGTTGTCTATGTTGCACCTATCATCAGACCGGGAGCAGGCAAGCTGTTGGGGATGCCCGTCGGTGCTTCCGAGGCTTCTGTTGGAGATAACGGCATTTATAAGAAGGTGGAGATAACTCAGTCTACATCTCCCGTGGAAGCCATCGCAGAAAAAGTCGGCCCCTCGATAGTGGGCATACAGATAACTGTGCCTTCCAGAAGCAATTTCGGATTTTTCTTCGATCTTGAGCGCAACGGTGTTGGGTACGGTTCAGGAATAATCATTCGAAAAGACGGCTATATACTGACCAACAACCATGTTATAGAGGGTGCCGTATCAAGCCAGATGTCAAACAAGCTCATCGATGGTGCCAAAATCGAAGTGATTTTGCCCGGTGACAAGAGCAAGCTTTACGATGCGCAAATAGTCGGAAGAGACTCAAAAACCGACATAGCAGTACTAAAGATCAATTTGGATAATCTGCCGGCAGTTGAGCTTGGCAATTCCGATGAGGTCAGGATCGGCCAGTTGGCAGTGGCCATCGGAAATCCGGGAGGCATGGATTACATGGGCTCTGTCACTGCAGGAGTAATAAGCGGGGTAGACAGGTCTATAGTGATGGACAACGGACAGGAGCTGAAACTGCTGCAGACAGATGCTGCCATCAATCCCGGCAACAGCGGCGGCGCACTTGTGAACTCCCAGGGCCAGGTGATCGGCGTGAATACGATAAAAATAGCGGCCACTGATGTGGAAGGGATCGGCTTTGCAATACCGATCAACCATGCGAATGAAATCGCGGAGAGTCTGATCGAGCACAGGTATGTCAAAGACAGACCATATATTGGTGTAGTGATTGACAATACATTCACAAAGGAAGATGCAGAGAGACTAAAGGTGCCTAACGGGCTTCTCGTATATGAAGTACAGCCATTGAGCGCAGCATATAAGGCAGGCATCCATACAGGTGACATAATCACTAAGTTCGATGGTAAGACCATAGCTGAGTTCAAGGACCTGGAGGATCAGAAGAACACCCATAAACCCGGTGACAAGGTCATGGTGGAAGTATACAGGGATGGTGAGACCATCGCCCTTGAAATGATCCTGGGTGAGGAGAAAAATATAGATTAAACCCTCCACATAAAATAGAACAGAGGGGACGTGGATTTTGCAAGTCAAAAACCGCGTCCCCTTTGTTTCCTTTTCGGAATAACATGGGGCAAATGCAAATAGTATAGTACATATATTAAAAACTTGTCTATACGGGGTTTTGGAAATGAAGCTTTATGTTTTCAATTATCACAGGCTGACAGCCTACTTGCTGATGCTGTTGTCTGTAATAGCTGTCATGGCTTTACTGAGTGTGCCAAAGTCTGGCATAAGAGGTGTTTTTGCTGTCCAGAGGCAGGTGCCTGTATATTCGGTGGATACTGAAGAGAAGGTGGCGGCTGTCACATTTGACTGCGCCTGGGGAGCAGAGGACATCCCGCGGATATTGGATACTCTGAGGGAGGCTGATGTAAAAGCGACATTTTTTATGGTTGGCCAGTGGGCTGAGAAAAATCCGGAAATGGTAAAGATGATGGCGCAGGAGGGACATGATACTGCAAACCACTCTTACTCGCATTTCAGGATGGGTGCTCTGGACAGTGGAAAAATCTGTACCGAGATCAAAGAATGCGGTGATGTCATCGAGAAGCTGACGGACTCAAAATGCGATCTTTTCAGGGCTCCATATGGAGACTACAGCAACAGGCTTTTGTCTGAGGCAAAGCAGCTTGGGTATTATACCATCCAATGGGATGTGGATTCGCTGGATTGGAAACCGGACATAAGCAAGGCGGAGATATTGCAGAGAGTCCGAAGCAAAACCAGGCCAGGCTCTATTATCCTGTTCCACAATGACACTCCCCATACCGCAGAGCTGCTGCCTGAAATAATAGCGGAGCTTAAGTCCGGAGGATATAAGCTTGTTCCCGTATCTGAGCTTATAATGAGAGAGGACTATTACATCGATCATGAGGGGAGACAGAAAAAAAGTACATAAAATAAAAATAAAAAGCACATCATAGAATAGGATCGCCAATTTTGACAAATGAGGTTGAAAATATGCTTGTAGCAGGTATCCTTGGAAGTGAAGGCAAGCTGCAGACAGCCGGTATCATCAGTTCCATGCTTGCGTCAAAAGGTGAGAAAGTAAGCGTCATTGACCCTGCGGGCATGCCAGGGATGGACAGCAAAAGGATAGCAGCTTATATAAGTGAGCTTGAAAAGAATAATGTAGATATGCTGATACTAAAAATGGACATCCTCGATATAGACAAATACATAACCGATGAGCTGTCCTTCGATATCCTGATCTATACTGACAAATCAAACGACATTTCCCTTATGGGGAAAACTGAATATATATCAAGACTTGACAAGGTTTTTTCACTGATCGATGACAAGGGCGTTGCTATTGTAAATGTAGATGACAGCGATATGATCAAACTTCTAAATGGGAAGATGTATAAAGTAATAACATATGGCTTCAATACAAAAGCAAGTATAACGACCTCGAGTATTGGCGACAGGGTTTATAAGGACGGCTTCATTTGCTGTCTCCAGAGGTCCATCTCCACCCGGGGCGGAAAAATCATCGAGCCCCAGGAGTATAAGATACGTCTTGATGCAGGTGACCTTGACAGTCACAATCTGTTGGCAGCAGCCTCTTTTGCCATCGTCAACGGCATCGACCTGAATTCTGTCGACGAAAACCCTACGATGTGACCGAGATAAATGCCAAAATATGAATTAATGATTTGCAAGTCGCAAAATATGTAATATAATATAACATAGTAATCTAAATGTGCGGCTGGACCTGTAAATAAGATCCGTATTATTTTATATAGATATGGGACGCTGATGTATGGAATACTTTTTTATTCTAAAACATGCCATTCTCGAATAAACATACATTAGAAAAATGCGAAAAAATACAGATGAACCTTGAGAGGAGAGTGGGGGTCGGATGGTCGGAAATATCATAGAGAACAATATGGCGACTATTTCCGGAAAGGTTGTTTCCAATGTCGAGTTCAGTCACGAAGTTTACGGTGAAGGGTTTTACTACTTCATGCTGGAGGTGCCAAGACTGAGCGACAGCTGCGACAGGATACCTGTTACCATATCGGAGAGGCTTACCAGCAAGGAAAAGCTTGCGGTAGGCACGATCATTGAGGTGGAGGGTCAGTTCCGCTCATACAACAGCTACAACAGCGAAGGAAACAAACTGTTGCTGACAGTCTTTGCAAGAGATATAGTCTTTTTGGAGGACGAGAAAAAAATCAAGAACCCCAACCAGATATATCTGAACGGATTCATTTGCAAGAGGCCTATTTACAGGACAACTCCCTTTGGGAGAGAAATAACGGATATATTGCTGGCCGTAAACCGTCCGTACAATAAATCTGATTACATACCCTGTATTGCGTGGGGCAGAAACGCCAGATTCTCTGAAAAGCTTTCTGTTGGTGACAATATAAAGATCTGGGGGAGGATCCAGAGCAGGACATACCAGAAAAAGCTGGAGTCGGGAGAGGTAATCAACAAGGTGGCATATGAAGTATCGGTATCCAAGATGGAGATAGCCGGAAAGGATGAGGATGACGGCGGAGGCGATAACAGCGATATGTGATAGGAAACAGGGCCGGAAGAATCCGGCCTTTTATTTTACCAAAAGCGAAAAAGGAAGGTATCGATCATGATCAAAATCTTGTACGGCCCGAAGGGCTCGGGCAAAACAAAGGCATTAGTCAGTTCGGCCAACAACAGGGCAAAGGAGTCCAAGGGCGTCGTAGTATTCATCGATGACAGTACGAAGCTGATGTACGACCTGAAGCATGAGATCAGGTTCGTCAATATGTCGGAATTCCCCAGACTCAGCAATGATGGCTTTTTTGGATTTTTGTGCGGCATCCTTTCACAGAACTACGATATCGAAGGTGTTTTCATCGACAGACTGAATTTTATTACAAATGAAAACGTCCAGGAATTCGGGGCCTTTTTCGAGAAACTGGGAAAGATAGCAGAGGTGCATGATACTGAGTTTTTTATCACATTCAACGGACCGGCAGATGAAATGCCCGATTTCCTGAAGAAATATGCCCAATGACCGGTCACAGAAATAAGAGTTCATTATAACCAGCGGAATGCTGGTTTTTTCTTTTATTCTCTTTCTTCAAAGGATTTTTGAAGCTCCGTGATGTTGTTGAGCACGATCTTGCCTTTAATGCCGGTTATCTGACTGTTTTTTTCTTCAACCACCTTCTTGAGGTCATAAATCGAGAAGTCGAGCTTGTCCTCGATCTTCTTCTGCTCCTTCTCAAGGGTGTTTCGAAGCAGGGACCATGATTTCTCAAGGGCCTCATTATCCTTTGCAACCTGCACCCAGCCCTCTTTGTCGGATTCAAGGATGATATTTCTGGTGTAATATATCATCCTTTTTACCTCCGGAGACATTTTTACTCGATATAGGGAGTACAGATCCGGTATATATGAGTACAGCTTATTTGCTGAGGCAAGTACCTTCTTCTTGTCTTTGGAGTCTATTGTTTCTGTCAGAGAGTTCAAAGCATTGTCGAAATTATCCACCAGCTTCATGTTGGCTCCCTTTTTTGCTATTTCCGGCATCAGATCGTTCCACTGATAATGCAGCTTGGTTATGATACTGCTGACCTGGGGCCATTTATCAGATTCCTTCTGTGCAGTTTCTTTTCCGCCCTGCTGCTTATTTTCTTTCTCACTGTCGTCGGGCTTTGTGCCCTGCTGCTGATCGTCTTTCTGACCGCTGTCCTGCTTCGGTTTGTCTTTCTGGCCTTCATCTTGCTGTGTGTCCTGCTGCTTGGCATCATTCTCATGACCCTCCTGCTGGCTGTCTTTGTTGTCCTGGCCAGACTCCCGGATCTTCACACTGGGACCTCCAAGGGTTTCAAAAAGCATTTCTATCTGGGCTTCAGTCTTTTTGAGCTTCTCAGACTCTTTTTCAGAAGACTGCTTTTCCCGGATGGCCTGAAGCTCGGCATTCTGCTGCTGACCCTTGTTGCCCGAACATCCGGTCATGATCATAGGTATATACACAATGGATGCAGTTACTATAATGATCCTTATCAGCTTTAGTATGTTTTGCAATGAAAATACCTCCACTCCAGCCTGTGACTGTGCAAATTTATTATGGGTAAAAAGCTGAAGAATAATACAAGCGTCATAAAAATAACTATGTGATACATCGGATGAAAAAATTACATAAAGGTATTTCATTAAATATGTCCAATTAATTAATTATTAATGTATACTATTTCTGAACATACTTTAAAGGAGATCAAAATGAGTCTTACTGTCAATATGTGGTCATGGAAGGAAGGGGAGCTGAAAAGGTTCCTTGAAAGCTATTATGAAAGTGAAGTCAGTGTAGCGGATGACGGAAGCTGGGTATGTGAATATGCAAGACCTGTCCAGGCTGTTGATATCATCAGCGCCGTCATTGACAACAATGACAAATATCAGATAGTGATCTGTATACAGATTGACGGGGGACAGCTTTACCATGTGACACCCGATAATATGAATGAGACCATAAGGGATATTTTTCTGCTCTTTTACAATGAGAATCGGCTGTGCTGCAGCTGATATGGCCGGCCTGATATGGCTGGCCGGTGGTCATGAAAGCATGTTGAAAATGTCAAGCATCCCGTTCTCGGACCCCTCCAGCTCACGCTTGAAGTAGTCAAGGCTCTCCTCTACAACATCGTTAAGCAGTTTCTGACCAAGCACTTCGACCGGAGCCAGGTCGTCAGTTAGGACATACTGTGTACCGGTGACCTCGGAGTATCCGTTTAAAACTCTGTTTGCCAGTATTATCAAAGGGCTGTCATCATCGAGCATTGATATATTGTCCTCCAGGTTTTGCAGACAGCCGGTGTCATCTGAGGAATAGCACAGGGTGTTTGTGATGCCCGGGATGTCGTACTTATATACCCTGGCCATTTTGGTCTTTAGCGTATTGGTAAGATAGTCGGTTATTTCTGTGGTGTTTGAGCTTCTCATGTTAATATTGACCATCAGGATCCCGTCGGGCTTCAGATGTTCCTTTACCTCCGAAAAGAACTCGGTGGTTGCCATGTGGAAGGGGATGGTGATGTCATGGTAGGCATCGCACAGTATGATATCATACATTCCTGCCTGAGGAGATGATAAAAAGGTGCGGCCGTCGTTCACATATACTGTTGCCTCTTCATCTGTGAGCTGAAAATACTCTTTTGAAAGATCGACGATTTTTTCATCTATTTCCACACCTGTTATATTGCTGTTTGGGAAAAAGTACTTGCATTCTTTTGCAAACGTCCCCGTGCCCATTCCCAGCACCAGGATATCAAGGGGCTTTTCTGTACTGCCGTCCCTGAGCATAAGCGGTGACATCAGGGCATAGTCGTAGTAGTAGCCTGAGAGTATCCGGTCTCTTCTGTAGATCGACTGCACACCAAAGGCAACATTGGTGGAAAGGATCACTGAATCGTCCTTTTCAGCTACCTGGAGGTAATTGTAAAGAGACTCGTCCTCCAGGACCACATCAGTCCAAAAGGCATAAGAGGTTTTGAAGGGCATAATGAGAAATGCTGCCGTCAGCACCGTAGTTATGATCCCTTTGACGAAGCCTTTTTTAGTCGATATAAAATAATACAGACATATTAAATTGAGGGATAGTGCAAATACCAGAAAGGATTTCAAGGTCCCTATGTAAGGGATGGTCAGAAATGTGGGGATAAATGTACCGATTATACTGCCTATTGTCGATGCTGCGTATATTTCACCTGTAGTACGGCCGCTTTTTTCCATATCCTTTACTCCAAGCTTCACCAGATACGGAGATACCATACCAAGTATAAGCAGCGGAGCTGAGAAAACCAGCAAGCAGGACAATACGGAGCCTGCAACAAGGAGGTTTGACGGAAGCAGCCACGCCATAGCCAGCGCAGACAGGGCTATCACATACTTACCCACCAGGGGGATTACAGCCACCCAAAGGGCTGCCACCCACAGCATCTTGAATAATCTGCCAAGATCGTTGTGCTTGTCGGCTGAACGGCCTCCCAGTACATTCCCTATACTCATGGCTATCATGATCAGACCGATGACTACCGTATATACTATTGAGGAGGTGCCGAAATACGGCGCCAGGAGCCTTGTGGCCGAAAGCTCGACTCCCATTACCGACATGCCGCACAAAAATGAAGTAATGTAAATGAACATATTTTTTTTCATATAAAGCTGACCCCCTGAGTTTATTATGTAGACGATTTATAGTTTATACCAAAAAAGGCAGGTTGTGAAGTACTTGTTTAAAGTGATAATATTATGCCGGAGGGCTTGATATGGACACTGTATATTTAGATTATCTGAAGCTCGTTCTGTTTGTGACCGCAGGCGCAGTGATGGTTTCGGGGCTGCTGTTCATCACCGTCAAACGCCAGAAGCAGGGCAGAGCAGACAGGGCTGGCAAAAGTGGAGGGCGGAGCGCCGGCAGTGCCCGGACCCGGGTCGACGGCGGAAATGTCAGCATCTTCTTTGATAAAAGACGCAATGCGATACTGATACCTTATGTGCCAGACAAATACGGGTCGGGAAAAGCAACCGCCGGCATTATATGGCTCGATATGCCTTACAGGCCGGATGCACTTGGAAGAGAGGTAAAAGCAGCAATGGCATCCTGTAAAAACGCGGAGCCTGCCGATAATGCGGAATTGATGGACAGGCTTGGGGCGCGTGGCTGGAAGGAGTTTACCGAAGGAAAGCTGAGCGTGTCTGTATACTATAAGGAGAACAAGGGTATCCTGATGAATTCCACGGTAAGGACGCCGGAAGGAGCATATGTTTTCACTGTCAGAGGCCATGAGATATGCCTTCCTGCGGATGCTGACCACAGCAGCCTCGGAGAGGGGATACTGGAGCTTTTGAAAAAATGCAGGTAGCCGGTGATCTTCCGGAATTAAGGTAATCTTAAGAATCCGTAAAGTATACCTAAAGCTTAAACCTTTATGATCATATCATGGAGGTGGAAGCAATGAAAATACTTGAATGTCGTGAGCTCGTCAAGAAATACGGCGGCACCGAGGCAGTGGCAGGCCTTTCCTTCAGTGTGGAGAAGGGGGAGGTGCTGGGGCTTCTCGGACCCAACGGGGCAGGCAAAACGACGACAATAAAGATGATACTTGGGCTTACAAGGCCCACGGGCGGGGATGTGACCATCGACAGAGAGACAAGGATCGGTTACTCTCCTGAAACTCCATATTTCCATCCCTTTCTCACAGGGTGCGAGGTCCTTCGCTTTTATTCAAGGCTGCAAAGGCTTGATAAGGAAAAAGCCGAACCGCAGATCCGCAGGCTTCTGGAACTCACCGGATTGTCCGATGCAGAGGACAAAAGGATAAAGAATTATTCAAAGGGCATGCTGCAGAGGCTTGCGTTTGGTCAGGCACTTCTGGGGGATCCCGATCTGCTCATACTGGATGAACCTACCTCCGGACTTGATGCTGTCGGCAGGATAGAGATGCTGCAGTTGGTAAGTGAGCTGAAGAGTAAAGGGAAAACCATCATATTCAATTCTCATATCTTAAGTGATGTTGAAAAAATCGCAGACAGAACAATATTCATAACAAACGGCAGACTTGCGGGGCAGGTGTCAAGGAGCGAACTATGCGGCACAAGCCTGGAGGAGCTGTTTGTAAAAACTGTGGGAGGTGCGGGACATGCTTGCTCTGATGCGCAATACATTCAATGAGAGGATCCGCAGCAGGACCTTTTATGTGGTAGGGATCATCGGCATGGTAATAATGCTCCTGATCACTACGGGAAACGGGAATCTGACGATAAACGGCAAAAAGGTATCGGGTTTTGAGCCGATGGTCCCGGTAGCCCTGTCGATAATAGGCTTTGTATCAAGCCTGCTGGCAGTCATGGTGTCTTTGCAGACCATTCCGAATGAATTTGAGAGAAAGACTACACATCTTGTACTCATAAGAGGCATCAAGCCCTGGCAGTATATGTTTTCACTTACCGCAGGCAATATGCTTGCAAGTGTTTTCTGTATGCTGTCGCTATACGTATCATTGCTCATTTTTACCGCCGCTCACGGAAAAATCGGGCTGTTTTTGCCCACCTTCCTTTGTATTGCGATAATGAGCATCAATACTATGCTCCTTAGCGCGGCTGTCAGCTTGTTGAGCATTAAGCTGCCGGTATACATAACGGGTATCCTTGGCCTGGTCATATATGTAATGGGGGTACTGCATGGTGTTCTGGATACCCTTGCAGGAACCACACAAGGATTTGGAAGAGTATTGGCGGATGCGGCACTGTTTATTGTCCCTGATTTTTCTGCAGTACAGCAGCAGGCATCCAATGTGCTGATATGGATGCCCCTGGATCCAAAACCCTTACTTGTATCGCTGCTGCAGCTGTACGTCATTTTATCACTTACATTTGTTGTTTTCCGAAGGGAGGTTTGACATGAAGACTTTTAAAATAATATATATAATCATAGGCGTCATGCTTGCAGCAGGTGTATTGATATCCTCTTTGGCGGGACTGCCCGAGAAGGATCGTGAGCTATATGAAACAGCTTGCTCGCTGGAGGACGGCAGAACGGACAGTATCTGGCCCGGCCTTGGTATAAGCGATTACCCTGTGGCGCTGCGGAAGGGAAATACCGAATATGTGCTGTTTAACGGCAGTGTAGATAAAAGGAGGCCCGTTTTGCCTGTCATTGCATGCACCGCATACCCGGCGGGTGATACCATCAATGTGTTCATGCCCTGTAAATCAGTAATGGACTCCCTTGGACAAATAGTGGAAGGCTTCTCGTCAGGCAGTGAAAGCTTCCTGATCGGACAGTTCTCCATTGAAAGCAAAAGGATGTCTGACAACCAATATGTTGCATTGCTGTATCATGAAACGATGCATGCCCTTCAACTGAGCCGCTATGAGGATCTGCTGACAGAAATGGCTGACTGGGGAGAAGAGGACGTAGAAGAGATGATGGCAGAGCTTGAATCGGATTCCTCGATACAGGCATTATACAAGGAACAGTCAGAGCTTTTGTATCGGCTGGTCATATCGGAGGAGATAGTACCTGATGCTGATGATATCCGGGAGTACATCAAGACAAGAGAGGAGACGCTGGAGGTATTTCGCCGCCATGCCGGGGACCGGCAGGGTGATATGATCGGCGCATATATCGATATGACAGAGCTGCTGGAGGGAACGGCTTCTTATGTGGAAGCGAAAACAGCCCTGGCACTGAACGACAGTGAGCTGTATGAGCAATATTTGTCATCCTTGCAGGAAACACTGCCCGGAAGGGAGAAATATTACAAGAGCGGCATGGGCATATGCCTGCTGCTTGATAGGATGAGCCCGGGATGGAAGGACGAGCTGTTTGGCCATGGCCTGACTTTGGCCGGGATGCTGGAAAAAGCTGCGGAGGTTTCCGATGATGGAGGAAAAGAAGTATACGATACTGCTGGCTGATGATGAGAGGGAGATCGTCGACATATTGAGCCTTTATCTTGAAAATGCCGGATTCAATGTGATATGTGCATATGACGGCAGGGAAGCTTCGGACGTGCTCCGGAAACCGGATGTAAGGGTGGATGCTGCCATACTGGACATCATGATGCCGAAAATGGACGGATACACGCTTGTGAAGGAAATACGCAAGGACAGCAGCATACCGATACTGATCCTGTCGGCCAGGAGCGATGACAGCGGCAAGATACTCGGACTTGATCTTGGGGCCGACGATTATATTACAAAACCCTTTAACCCGCTGGAGATCACTGCGAGGGTGCAGGCACAGCTTCGGAGATATTACAGGCTGAATGCTGCCGCTGCAGTGACGTCTGATAGGATAAAGGCAGGAGAACTGGAGCTTGACAAAGCAAGCTGCAGTCTTTCAAAAAACGGCACCGATATACCATTGACTGCCATAGAGTTCAAAATACTGAGGCTGCTGATGGAGAACCGCGGTAAGGTATTCACCAAAAGCCGCATATATGAGCATGTGTGGGACGGAGGTTTTTATGAAAGCGACGACAATACCATCATGGTGCACATCAGCAGACTCAGGGATAAGATAGAAAATGACCCGAGAAATCCCGAATACCTGAAAACCATCAGAGGACTTGGCTACAGATTTGAAAAGGGGAAATGACTGTGAGAAAAAGAAACCTGCATGGTATGCTGATAAAGAATTATGTGATATTTGTTATCATCATGCTGGGAGTAGCTTTGCTTTCCCTTGTGTTTCTTAGTTTATCCCTGGCCGGGTCCATGTCGGATGAACCTTTTCCATTACTGATCGCCGATGCTGTGGCCAGGGCTGATTATAAGAGGATTGATATTTCCGATATCGCCTTGATTGGCGGCTGGGTCGAAATACTCGATGAAGAGAACAGAGTCGTATATGTAAAGGGGGATAAAAAGACAGCTGAGGAAAGCTACAGCAGCAGAAGGCTTTATGATATGCTGAGCTACCGGGGAACCGGCGGCAGCAGCAGTGGCTGGTTCTGTACGGCCAGCACTTTCAAAGCGGATGATGGAAATGAATACACATGTCTTGTGATCCTGCCGGAGGAAAATGTAGAGCTGCAGATAAATCTTATCAATGCGCCCCTGCCGGTAACCACTAAGTTTATGACTATATTTTTCATATCACTGTTATTATTCCTGCTGCTTTTTTCATTGAACATCTTCTTTTACAGCAAATGGACAGCTGCAAAGATAAGCAGGCCTCTTGACAACATAACGACTTCCCTGCGCCAGCTAAGGTCGGGCAAACTTGATACCCGCATGGACTTCAAGGCTGAAAATGAGTTTCTTCAGATCCGCGATGCATTCAATGATATGGCTGACAGGCTGGAGTCCGCCCAAAAAGAAAAGGCAAGGCTGGAGGAAGCCAGGAACCGCATGTTTATAGACATATCACATGATCTGAAGACACCTGTGACGGTTATTGGGGGATACAGCAAGGCGCTGGCTGAAGATATGGTACAGGACGAGGACAAAAAGAAGCGCTATATTGATACCATTCATAATAAATCACTGTACGTCTCCGGTATGATCGAGGATCTGTTCGAGCTGGCCAGGCTTGATATGATAAAGGCTGAGATCGCTGCTGAAGAAGCTGACATCGCTGAATTCCTCAGAAACATGGCAGCAGAGCACTACGACCAGATAGAGGACAAGGGACTGCTGCTTGATCTTGATATACCTGAAGAAGCAGTCATGTACTCCTTTGACAGGAAGGAAATGACCAGAGCAGTCTCGAATATCCTTGGGAACGCTATACGCCACAATCTGCCCGGAACGACGATTTATGCCGGCCTGACCGATATATCCGGTCAAATAACCATCACCATAGCTGATAATGGAGCCGGTATCCCTGAAGATCTACGGGATACCATATTCGATCCCTTTGTTAAGGGAGACGCTTCAAGGAGCAGCGGCGGTACAGGCCTGGGGCTTGCCATAGCAAGAAAGATCGTCGAAAGACACGGCGGTACTTTGGAGCTTGCCTATGATGAGGAGGGGTCATACAGGACAGCTTTTATAATGACATTTGAGCGCTGATCCGGATATGGCATTTTTATTTTTTTAAGTCGAATCTTGTATACAATAAACGTTTTGTATATAATAGACATGGCTTGAATGTTTGGTATAATCAGGTGTTAGAACCAGGTCATAGTATTGGCCTGCGTATACTTTTCAAAACAGGGCAAAATAAAGCTACATTACATTCAAATTCGAAAGGGGTCTTTTAATTGAATTTTCTTGATCAAATCAGTGAACGTGCAAAAAGTGATGTCAAAACGATCGTACTACCTGAAAGTTCGGATATTAGAACGGTCAAGGCGGCTGCGCTGGTGCAGCAAAAAGGAATAGCAGACATAGTGCTTGTCGGAAAGGAAGATGAGATCAGCAGGCTGGCAGGAGAGCTGGATATTTCAAAGGCCAGGATCGTCGACCCTGAAACCTCGCCTGATCTTGACAGGTACGCCGATGCTTTGTATGAACTGAGAAAGGCAAAGGGAATGACTCCTGAAAAAGCACGTGAAGTTATAAAGGACGAGCTTTACTGGGGAGTGATGATGGTAAAGATGGGCGATGCTGACGGCATGGTTTCCGGAGCGGTACATTCAACAGCAGATACCCTTAGACCTGCACTGCAGATACTGAAAACCGCCAAGGGCACAAAGCTGGTTTCGGCCTTTTTTGTAATGGTAGTGCCGGATTGTGAATACGGAAGCAATGGTACATTTATATATGCGGACAGCGGACTTGTGGAGAATCCCAATGCGGAGGAGCTGTCTGAGATCGCCATATCATCTGCAAAATCCTTCAGGGATCTTGTACAGGATGATCCTGTGGTTGCTATGCTCTCTTACTCCACATACGGCAGTGCAAAAAGCCCTCTGACCGAGAAGGTGATAGAGGCTGCAAGACTGGCTAAGGAAAAGGCTCCGGAGCTGCTCCTTGACGGGGAGCTTCAGGCCGATGCCGCACTGGTGCCCTCTGTCGGTGCTTCCAAAGCAAAGGGAAGCCCTGTTGCCGGCAAGGCTAATGTACTCGTGTTCCCTGACCTGAACTGTGGAAATATTGCATATAAGCTGACACAGAGGCTTGCAAAGGCTGAGGCTTACGGTCCGATCACCCAGGGTATAGCAAAGCCGGTAAACGATCTTTCAAGAGGATGTTCGGCGGAGGATATAGTAGGTGTAGTGGCAATTACAGCTGTGCAGGCACAATTTATTTAGCAAAGCAAATAATAAAGGAGCATGATTGAAATGAAAATTTTGGTTATCAATACAGGAAGTTCATCGCTGAAATACCAGCTCATCGATATGAAAAATGAAGCTGTACTGGCAAAAGGTCTTTGTGACAGGATCGGGATCGACAATTCCTTCATCAAGCATACAAAGATCGGCAGTGACACCATAGTGATAGACGGCGATCTGACCAGTCACAGAAGTGCTATTAAAAAGGTCATAGAAGTACTGACTGACAAGAATACAGGCGTGATCGATGACATGTCGGAAATATCCGCCGTAGGCCATCGTATAGTGCACGGCGGTGAAAGATTCCACGATTCTGTAATAATAGATGAAGATGTGATGCAGGCCATCAAAGACTGCATCGATCTGGCTCCGCTGCATAATCCGCCGAACATAACGGGTATAGAAGCATGCCGGCACATAATGCCGGACACGCCGATGGTAGCAGTGTTTGACACTGCGTTCCACCAGTCTATCCCCCAATATGCATATGTGTATGCAATTCCCTATGAAATGTATGAGAAGTATGGTGTAAGAAAGTACGGCTTCCACGGGACATCCCACAAATATGTTGCCCAGCGTGCGGCGGCCATGCTTGGAAGGCCCATTGAAGAACTGAAAATCATCACCTGTCACCTGGGTAACGGAGCCAGCATATGCGCAGTCCAATATGGGAAATCCGTTGAGACAAGTATGGGCTTCACGCCGCTGGACGGTTTGGCTATGGGAACCAGAAGCGGTACTATAGACCCGGCGGTGGTCAAGTATCTCATGGAGACAAAGAAGATGAGCCTGAAGGAAATAGATGAATACCTCAACAAAAAATCAGGTGTACTTGGCATATCAGGAGTGAGCAGCGATTTCAGAGATCTTGAGACGGCTGTCGACGAAGGAAATGAAAGGGCAAAGCTGGCCCTTGCGATATTCTGCTACAGAGTCAAAAAATACATCGGAAAGTATGCCGCCGTTATGAACGGTGCAGATGCCGTTGTGTTTACTGCCGGAATAGGTGAAAACAATCCTCTGGTAAGGGATTTATCAACCAAGGACATGGAATTCTTTGGCATTGGCATCGATCCTGAAAAGAACAAGGTCAGGGGTATTGAAATGGACATCAGCACACCGGAAGCAAAGGTGAGGACCCTTGTCATACCTACCAACGAGGAGCTTGCTATAGCAAGGGAAACACTGAAGCTGACAGCCAAATAATTGCCTTGACATTGCTGGTATTAGTTAGTATAATATCATTTGTCGCGAATTCGAGGTGTATCGTTTATGAAGTTTGACATTTCAAATATTTTAATGAACAACGGCGCTTCGATGAAGCTGGAGTATGTTGGAGAACCCCCTGAAAGGGAGCCTGAGAAAGGCTGTATCATCGACGGTGACATAACCCTTTCCGGAACGCTTACCAACAATAACGGTATCCTGAGTCTCGACGGGCATCTTGATGCCGGCTGCAAAAGCGAGTGCTACAGGTGTCTTGGTGAGGTCAGGAAGGTGCTGAGGCTTACGTTGAAGGAGGATTTCATCAACAGCGCAGATGCCGGAGAGACTGAAATGTATCCTTTCGAAGGAAAAATACTTGACATAAGCAGGGCGCTTAATGATAATATTATTCTGAACCTTCCGATGAAGCATTTGTGTTCCGACCAATGCAAGGGATTATGCAGCAAATGCGGTGGAAATCTCAATGAAGTTCAGTGCGGATGCATCGACGATTCGATAGATCCACGCATGGAAGGTCTGAGCAAATTTTTTGAATGATGGTGACATACGCTTTTCACAGGAGGTGTTAGAATATGGCAAATCCAAAACGTAAATGGTCCAAAGCCAGAACTGGTAACAGAAGATCCCAGTGGAAGCTTACCCAGCCCAATCTGGTAAGCTGCCCTCAGTGTCATACGTTGAAGGCTCCTCACATCGTATGCAAGGAATGCGGCTACTATGATGGCAGGGAAGTCATAAAAGAAGCTGAAGCAAAGTAATCAGCTCGGTTATTTGATATCAAAGGTATCGACGAAAGAGGCTGTCTGCTAAAGACAGCCTTTTTGAGTATGCGGACGGATAAAGAAGCAGAAAGGTAGGAGCGGATGGAAAAAAAGATAGTGATCGACAGGGTGCTGACCGACAGCGCAGCGACAGACGCGGGTATAGAACCGGGTGATATCCTGTTGAGCGTGAACGGACAGAAGATCTGCGATATATTTGACTATCGTTTTCTGACTGCAGACAGCGATCTTGTGGTCGAAATAGAGAAGAAAAACGGTGAGGTCTGGGAGATAGAGGTAGAGAAGGATGAGTATGAGGATCTCGGGCTGGAATTTGAAGACCCGCTGATATCGGAAGCACGTCACTGCTCCAACAAATGTGTATTCTGCTTCATCGACCAGCTGCCAAGGGGAATGCGTGATACCGTTTATTTCAAGGATGACGATACGCGGCTGTCCTTTTTGATGGGCAATTACGTCACCCTTACGAATATGAAGAAGGAAGAAATCGATCGTATAATCCGCTACAGGATGTCTCCTGTAAATGTATCGGTCCATACCACTGATCCGGAGCTTCGGGTCAAAATGCTCGGAAACAGATTTGCAGGAGATGTGCTCGATAAGATAAAGC
The DNA here is from genome assembly GCA_012519745.1 of Clostridiaceae bacterium. Classification (GTDB taxonomy): domain Bacteria; phylum Bacillota; class Clostridia; order Acetivibrionales; family DTU013; genus DTU013. The sequence continues at coordinate 66,865 of JAAYPO010000011.1, forward strand.
AGCTTACAGACGGCGGGATAACAGTAAATGCGCAGATAGTACTGTGTAAAGGACTCAATGACGGCCCGCAGCTGGACAAAACGATAAATGAACTGTCAGCGCTGTATCCCGGTGTCGCCAGTATTTCAGCGGTCCCGGTGGGACTTACTAAGTGGAGGGAAGGGCTTTACAGGCTGGAACCATTTACTTCCGATGATTCAGCAGAGGTCATTGAGCAGGTGTCGGTACATCAGAAGAGACTGCTTGAGGATCACGGCACCAGGCTGATATATCTTGCGGATGAGTTTTATATAAAGGCTGGTATTGAGCTTCCGTCATTTGATGAATATGAGGATTTTCCCCAGATCGAAAATGGTGTGGGGTTGATGACGCTTTTGTGTCACGAGTTTGACGAGTATCTTCAAAAGAATGCCGCTGAGCTTGACAGGCAATGGCCGGGACATGCTCCGAGGACTGTGAGCATTGCCACCGGGAAATGCGCTGAAAAGCATATAAAGGAAATGGCACAAACCTTGGAAAAAAGGTATAATGGTTTGGAGATATCAGTACACGCTATAGAAAATGAATTTTTTGGAGAGAATGTGACAGTAACGGGTCTGCTGACAGGTCAGGACATATTGGGACAGCTGAAGGGCAGAGAACTGGGGAGTGAGCTTTTGATATCAAGAAGCATGCTGAAATCAGGCGAAGAGCTGTTTCTGGATGATCATACCGTGGAAGGGCTCAGCTCGGGCCTGGCAGTGAAAGTAACGATCGTTGAAAATGATGGCGCCGATCTTATCATGAAGATCATGGGCATCAAGCAGATCAAAGGAGTGAATTGATTGGCAAAACCGATAGTAGCTATAGTGGGAAGACCTAATGTGGGGAAATCCGCATTTTTTAACTATATTTGCGGCAGACGCATCTCAATTGTCGAGGATACACCCGGTGTGACCAGGGACAGGATATATGCCGAGGCAGAATGGAGGAGCCGTAAATTTACACTGATCGACACCGGCGGTATAGAACCTTATGCGCAGGACAAGATACTCCAGCAGATGCGCAGGCAGGCTGAGACGGCTATTGAGATGGCCGATGTCATCGTGTTCATGGTGGACGCCAAGGAGGGTATGACAGCCACTGACAAGGAGATAGCCACCATGCTCCGAAAATCCAACAAGCCGGTGATCCTTACTGCAAACAAGGTAGATAATATCGGAGATCCTCCGGCTGAAGTATATGAATTTTACAACCTTGCTATGGGAGATGTGATGACGGTATCTTCAGTCCATGGACTGGGAATAGGTGATTTGCTGGATGCAATCTATGAATATTTTCCCGATGAGGATGAAGATGAATACGATGATGATGTCATCAAGGTCGCCGTGGTGGGCAAGCCCAATTCGGGGAAATCATCCCTTATAAACAGAATGGTAGGTGAGGACAGGGTCATCGTCAGCGATATACCCGGCACTACAAGGGATGCAATAGATACATATGTAGAAGACGGCGAAGATAAATATGTATTGATCGACACAGCCGGTATCCGCAGACAGAACAAGATCACAGAAAATATCGAACGATACAGTACTCTGCGTTCTTGGACAGCTATCGAGAGGGCTGATGTATGTGTGATAATGATCGATGCCCAGGACGGTGTAACGGAGCAGGATACAAAAATCGCAGGCTACGCGCATGAACAGGGTAAAGCATCTGTGATTGTCATCAACAAGTGGGACCTGGTGGAAAAGGAAACGGGCACTCTTGAGGAATATCGAAAAAAGGTCGCCGAAAAGCTGAGCTTCATGCAGTATGCACCTGTATTGTTCGTTTCAGTCAAGACCGGTCAGAGGGTCCATAAGCTGCTGGAGCTTGTGAAGTTTGTGTTCGACCAGGCATCCCTCAGGATAACCACAGGCATGCTCAACGACCTGCTCAACGAGGCGACTGCAATGGTACAGCCGCCTTCTGACAAGGGAAAGAGGCTGAAGCTGTATTATGGTACACAGTCTGCGGTAAGGCCGCCGACCTTTGTCATTTTTGTCAATGACATTGAGCTTTTTCACTATTCCTATGAGAGGTATATTGAAAACCAGATAAGAAAGGGATACGGGTTTGAGGGCACTCCAATAAGATTCATACACAGGGAACGGGACAAGGGGCAGTGAATTATGGCATATAAGCCTGATACTGCCGGATGATATGGGGGATTATGAGTATGGTTATACTGTCTGCAATTTCTATAATAGTCGGCTATTTGCTGGGCAGCCTGAATACATCACTGATTATAGGCAGATTTTATAAAGTGGACGTAAGACAGCATGGCAGCGGGAATGCCGGAATGACCAACACGCTGCGGACACTTGGTAAAAAGGCTGCGTTGATGGTAATACCCGGGGATCTGCTAAAGGGCGTACTGGCCTATTTCGCAGGCTATTTCATTTATGGTGGAGAGCTTGGCGGAATGCTCGGCGGAACAGCATGCATCATCGGACACATATGGCCTGCGTTTTTTGGCTTTAAGGGCGGAAAAGGCGTTTTGACTACGTTTGCTGTGCTGCTTATGTTTGATTGGCAGATAGCCCTTGGGCTGTTTGCAGTGTTTATATTAATACTTCTGTTAACCAAATATGTATCGTTGGGCTCTGTTACTGCGGCGTTTCTTTTCCCCATTTCTGCAGCTGTTTTTGGCAGGGAAACTCAGGTATTGGTTTTTTCCGGGATAATTGCGCTTCTTGTCATATTGAGGCATCATGAGAACATCGGCAGATTGCTCAGCGGTACCGAATCGAAATTCTCACTCAGCAGAAAAAAATAAAACGGAGGAATCGATATGGGAAGAAATATTTCCGTCCTTGGAGCCGGAAGTATGGGTACTGCCGTATCAGTACTTCTTGCCGGCAACGGGCACAGCATAAAGCTGTGGACGCCTTTCAGGGAAGAGGCGGATATGATCAACAGCATGAGGGAGCAGAAGGAAAAGCTCCCCGGGATCAAGGTTCCGGAAAGCGTTTACTGTACGGCGGACCTGGATGAGGCTCTGCAGTTCTCCGATATCAATATATTGGTGATACCATCGCAGGTAATAAGAGAAAATATCAGGCTGATAGCATCATCGGCTAAAAAGCCAAAGCTGATCTGCTGTTTTTCAAAAGGCCTTGAAAAAGATTCAGGTCTGAGGATGTCCGAGGTCATCGGTGAAGAGCTCCCGGATGCTGTGGTGGTTGCCATGTCCGGACCTTGCCATGCAGAGGAATTGTCACAGGGGATTCCTACAGCATATGTTGCGGCATCGGAAAGCAGGCAGGCAGCGGAGTTGATCCAGGATATATTCATTTCAAAACGTTTCAGGGTATATACAAATCCTGATATCATCGGCACTGAGCTTGGCGGAGCAATCAAGAATGTCATTGCTCTGTGTGCAGGCATTTCAGACGGGCTTGGGTACGGAGACAACACTAAAGCTGCTCTGATGACCAGAGGTATCGCTGAGATCTCAAGGCTTGGCTGTGCAATGGGAGCAAAGAGGCAGACCTTTATGGGGCTTGCCGGGATCGGTGACCTGATAGTCACCTGTACCAGCGTGCACAGCCGCAACAGACGGGCTGGGATACTTATCGGACAGGGGAAGACTGTGGATCAGGCCCTGGATGAGGTCAAAATGGTGGTGGAGGGCTATTACACCACCGAGCCGGTATACAGGCTCTCAAAGAAGCTTGGCATCGTTATGCCGATAACCTCGGAGGCTTATGCGATACTGTATGAAGGCAAGGATCCTGCCAGCGCAGTGACTGCGCTGATGAGCAGGGACAGGACCTTTGAGCCTGAAGCAGAGGATATAGAAGATATTTGGTAAACTGCACACAGTGGGGCATTCTGATTTTGTTCCAAAATGCAGGTATAGTGTAGTATTTCCCAAAACTAGGTTGACATATATCAACAAACAGCCAAGATTATGTAATCAATTTATGGTCAAATTTCATGATTATTTCCCAAAAAGCACACTAAACCTGCATTTTGGAACACTGGTGCAATAATGCAATGATATACCATATTATGTTAATGGAAATACAATATTTACATATTTATTTAGACTTTAGTTGATATTTTGTACACACCAAAGTGGCGTGTCTCATTTATATTTGATTATTTTTGCAGGAACCTGTCCATGAGCCTGAAGCCCTCTTCAATGAAAATACCGGTCTGCCGGGCCTGGAATTCATCATAACCCTCTATGCCGGAGGGCTGTTGACTGCTCCTGCGGTAAATGATATAGGGCACCGGCTCGGGTGTATGGGTCCTGAGTGAAAGGGGAGTGGGGTGGTCTGGAAGCACCATGATGCTGTAGTCGTCAAATGCAGAAAGTCCGTCGAGAAGTGTCCCCACCACAAGCTCATCGATATACTCTATCGATTTTACCTTGTTTTCGATCTCGTATCTGTGCCCGCATTCATCCGGGGCTTCAACATGCACATAAACAAAATCCTTGCCGTTCTTTAGCTCTTTGAGGGCGGCCTCTGCCTTGCCCTTGAAGTTCGTATTTATATTGCCTGTAACACCATCGACATCCACTGAATCCAGTCCGGCACATATTCCGATACCCTTTATGAGGTCAACGGCAGAGACCACCGATCCGTTGATGCCATACTTGTCTGTAAACTTAGGTATTGCAGGCTTACTGCCTTCGCCCCAGAGCCATATGGAGTTGGCAGGGCGCAGCCCACGGGATGTCCGGGATTTATTCACAGGATGATCCCTCAGTATTTCATAGCTTTTCCTCTGCATTTCCAGGAAGAACTCACTTTTATCCCCTGCAGGAAGGTAAGGTGCAATGACCCTTTCCAAAATGTCATGAGGAGGGGTGAAAGTCCTTCTGCCCTCACCGGTGTGCCAGACCATACAATGTCTGTAGCTTATACCCGGATGAAAGCGGATCTCTTCGCTGGAAAGATGCCTGTTGATCTCCTCTATAAGCGCTGTCGATTCTGCGGTGGATATCTCATCTGAGCTGTAGTCTTCCATCACAGCGTTTTCATAATCTCCGTCTATTTTCAGTGTGACCAGATTGCATCTGAACGCCAGGTCCGTCGGTGAGAGCTCGACACCCATGCTGACGGCCTCCAGTGGTGATCTTCCGGTATAGTATTTATTGGGGTCGTAACCCATTACAGAAAGATTGGCGGCATCGCTTCCCGGGGGTATCCCTTCAGGTATGGTCCTGACCATGCCTGTTTCTCCGTTTGCCGCAAGAAAATCGATATTGGGCTTTGCGGCGCTTTGCAGAGGCGTCCTGTTTCCAAGCTGGGGAACAGGGTAATCCGCCATTCCGTCACCAAGTACCACTACGTATTTCATAAGCTGTCATTTCTCCATTCCGTAAAAATTGTGCGGGTTGCATTACGACATGCCCCTATTATATCAGACCTTGAAAATCATGGAAAGGTTTTTGAATTGTTAGGGAATAAATAATCCTGTATAATATAAACATATTATAACGAGGTGAATGGTGGGCTGAAAAATTTCTTTGAATGATGCGGTATCGGGCCGGGAGCATCGATACGGTATGGCTGCCCGAGAAATAGAGCTAAGAATTTTGTCTGAAAGACACAGGTGGTACCAATGAGATTCAGGAAATCTGCAATTATACTTATTGCTGCTGTTATTCTCATAGCGGCAGCATTGATCTTCTTTGACGCCAGATTGCTTGAGAAGATGAAGCAAACATCACAAACTCAGGACGGTTCACAGCCGCAGGAGCATATAATTGATGACGGAATCACAGACACATCCGGCAATGGAGGCCAGGACGGAGCTTTATTGGAAAATGATGTCGGTGAAGCAGACGATGAAACGTCGGCAGAGGAGCTTGTTACATCTGAAGATGTGAGGGTCGAATACAATTCACCCGAATATGATATTGAGGTTACGTTATGTGAAGATGCAGGGGGAAAGACATTTTTAAGACTCAAATATTATGTGGATGGAATAAGCACGGTACATGAGCTTAACCAAGAGCAGATCCCGGAGCTGGCGCGAATATTTGAAAACAGGAAAGGTACAGTTGATAAGTCGGATGCACCGGAAAGCACTGTCTCCCCGTATTCGATAAGTCAGGCATTGCTGAACCCTGTATTTGGCCAGTTGTACCTGCTTATAAACGGAGCGCCCCTTGAGGTATATACTCAGTCTTCTTTTTATGTCATAGATCTTTATGATGTCTCTGTAAAAAAGCTGTTTTCTTATCCCGCAAGATATGGCAAAATGTCATTTAGCAGTGATTTTGCTCTGCTTGCATATGACTTTGAGGATCCGCCGCTTATGAGCATGTACCGGAAGGATTCGCTCTTTGAGGTCTATAGCTGTACTGAGGGGGAATATCTGGTCAGGGGAAGCAGGAGGCAGGACGAGACGCTTATTGGCCCTGACAGTGATCCGGGATACATTTATGATCATGCCTTTAGCGGATGGGTGGCGCCTGACACAGTAAAGCTTATCCGTGCTTCGCGTCCGGTAGCTGATGTCGGTGCAGAATCCTTTTCCAAAGAAGTTATTTATAATGTGATTACAAACGATATGACCAATATCGATGGCAGTAAGATCAGCAATGTAAACGGCGGACAGGGAAATGAAGGAGGGCTCGGTGAGGGCGTGCCGGAGAGAACGGATGGAAACGGCAAGGATAACGGTACAGGGACCGGAGGAGAATCGGGACAGGGTAATGGTTCGGAGGCTGCCGAAGGAAACGCAGGCGAGCCTGTGAAGGTATTGAAAGACTTCTATTCGTACCTTGGATCGGAGAACGACTATGATAAAGCGATGAAGCTGCTTGATGACGGATTCATCCTAAGGCTTGGGATGCTAAGGCAATTCGGTATCGAGGAGATCCATAAAAGCGATATAGTTGCCGGATATAATCAGAATAATGTTTCAATGTACGCTCAACTGCTCAAGGCAGCAAAGTTTGAAAGGCTGGTCGACACTAAGCTCTCCGATGACGGTTCGGCAGTGATCGGGTATTATCAGGCACTGGGACTTGGCGGCGATTCACAGGCGAGCCAGCTGATGTCGGCAAGGCTTGAAAAAAAGGACAGTGTCTGGTTAATAAAACTGATAGAGGACGGTATAAAATAATGCTTCATGCATTTTCAAGGTTTGAAATGCTGGTTGGACCTGAAGCTCTTGAAAAACTCAGGAATTCGACAGTAGCCGTATTCGGCATAGGCGGAGTCGGCAGCTTTGTTGTCGAGGGACTTGTACGAAGCGGTGTGGGCAAATTCATACTGGTAGATGATGATCTTGTGTGTCTTACAAATCTCAACAGGCAGATACATGCCACAAGAAAGACCATCGGCAAGCCCAAGGTCGAGGTCATGAAGGAAAGGATACTTGAAGTCAATCCGAAGGCAGAGGTGGAGGCACATCAGCTGTTTTACCTTCCCGAGACGGCAGGAGGCCTGCTGGACGGAAAAATAGACTATATCGTGGATGCTGTCGACACTGTTACTGCCAAGATCGATCTTGTTATGAAGGCGAGGGACAAGGGTATACCTATCATAAGCAGCATGGGTACAGGCAACAAGCTGGATCCGACAAAGCTGATGATAACCGATATCAGCAAAACGACAACGGATCCCCTTGCCAGGGTGATGCGCAAGGAGCTGAGGAACAGGGGCATTACGTCTCTTAAGGTGCTTTTTTCCGGCGAGATACCGCTAAGGACCATTGAAAATGAGCAGACAAGCTGCAGGGACTGCTGTGTATGTCCCAAGGGGACGGAGAGAAAATGTACTGCCAGACGCAATATACCTGGGAGCACTTCCTTTGTACCGCCGGTGGCAGGATTGATTATCGCAGGCGAAGTAGTAAAGGATCTGATGGGAGCACCGCAGCAGAAATAGTGCGGCATGTGGAGCAGATCAGGCTGGATGTGCCTGCAGAAAAGAAGCACAATCAAATTATATAGAATCGAGCTGATTGATATGTTTGACAGAAGGATCACAATATTCACAGGACACTTTGGGAGCGGCAAAACAGAGGTTTCGGTAAATTATGCACTGCAGACAGCAGAGAGAGGAAAGAAGACTGCCATAGTCGATCTTGACATCGTGAACCCGTTTTTCAGGACTGCAGATGTCAGGAATATGCTGGAGGATAAGGGCATAAAGGTCGTCACGCCTGTGTACGCCAATACAAATGTCGATGTGCCGTCGCTTCCTGCCGAGATAAACACAATGTTTGAGGACAGGAGCTACAGCGTGGTCCTGGATGTCGGCGGAGATGATCTAGGGGCAAGGGCTGTATCCAGGTACAAGGAGCAGATAGCCGGCGAGGATCATATACATTATTTCGTCGTAAATACCCGGCGGCCGATGACCAGAACACCGGAAGAGATAGAAAGGATGATATGGGAGATACAGACCACCGCCGGCATCGATGTGGACATGCTTGTCAACAATGCCAATCTGCTGGGCTCCACTACACCGGAGCTTCTCGGGGAGGCTTCCTCCATACTGCACAAGGTTTCTGAAAAGCTTTCCATCCCGATAGGATTCATAAGCGGCATGCAGGAGGTTTTGTTCGAATACTCCGGGGATCCGGATATCGAAAGACTTTATATGATAAAAAACATTAGGCTGCCCTGGGAGGAGAAATAGGAAAGGGGTAGCCTGCTGTCTTTGCGAACAGATTTCTTATAGGTTCCTGATTATCGGCGTCACGACTACTGAGACGCAAGAATCATGTACATTTCTCCATGATATATTCTTGCATTTCGCAGTAATGAAGTTTATAATAGTTTAGATCGCTTATAGAATGTGAGGTGCGATATGGCAAAGGTTACTTTCAGCGAAGAACGCTGCAAGGGCTGCAAGCTTTGTGTGTCTGTATGCCCTAAAAAAATAGTACTGATGGATGAAGAAAGGCTGAACCTGAAAGGCTTTCACCCTGCAACTGTGAAAGAGATGGAAAAGTGTATCGGCTGTGCCTTCTGTGCAACGATTTGTCCTGACTGCGTCATAGTAGTAGAGAAGTGATAGGGGGATATTTTCTATGGGAGAAAAAATACTTATGAAGGGTAACGAGGTCATTGCCGAGGCTGCATTGAGAGCAGGCTGCAGGCATTACTTCGGCTATCCGATAACACCTCAGACAGAGGTAGCACATTATTTTGCAAAAAAGATGCCGGAGTACGGCGGAACTTTTATACAGGCTGAGAGCGAAATAGCAGCCATGAATATGGTATACGGAGCCGCCAGTGCAGGAGCAAGAGTCATGACCTCCTCATCAAGCCCGGGCATAAGCCTCAAGCAGGAGGCGATATCCTATGCGGCATGCGCAGAGCTTCCGGCAGTTATAGTAAATATCGTGAGGGCCGGCCCGGGACTTGGCGGGATACTCGCATCTCAGTGCGACTACTTTCAGTCCACAAAGGGAGGGGGCCACGGCGATTACAGAATGGTCGTACTGGCTCCAAGCAGTGTTCAGGAGCTGTATGAGCTTGTTGTTGATGCCTTTAATATAGCCGACAGATACAGGACTCTTTGCATGATCATGGGTGACGGTATGCTGGGACAGATGATGGAGGGTGTCGAATTCAGTGATCAGGAAGAGATATTCAAGGCTGACAAAGGCTGGGCGGTGACCGGGACCGGTATGACCAGGGAAAACAATATGATCACTTCCATCTACATCGATCCTGAAATACTTGAGAAGCACAATCTGAAGCTTCAGGCAAAGTATAGAGAGATAACAGAAAACGAGACCAGGGTGGAGACCTACAACTGCGATGGCGCAGATATAATAGTAGCCGCATATGGAACTGTGGCAAGAATAATAAAGAATGTTATCAAGACTGCGGAGAAGGAAGGCATCAAGGTCGGTCTCATCAGGCCGATTACACTGTGGCCTTTCCCGACAGCAACATTTGAAAAATATGCAGAAGTCCCCAAGGCGTTCCTTTCGGTAGAAATGAGCGCAGGTCAGATGGTGGAAGATGTCAGGCTCTCTCTAAACGGAAAGAGTCCGGTGCACTTCCTTGGCAGGATGGGCGGAATGATACCGACCCAAAAGGAGATATTGGAGAAAATCAGGGAAATTTTGAAGTAAAGGGGAATGACAATGGCTATAGTATTTCAAAGACCGCATGCCTTGAAGGAAACACAGATGCATTACTGCCCCGGATGTACCCACGGCATCATACACCGTATGGTAGCCGAGGTCATTGATGAGCTTGGTATAGAGGGCACAACGATAGGTGTTTCTCCGGTGGGATGCGCATATAACAATTATTTGTACTTTAACTGCGATATGGTGCAGGCGCCTCATGGCAGAGCACCCGCTGTTGCCACAGGCATAAAGCGTGTACATCCTGACAATACTGTGTTCACGTATCAGGGTGACGGAGATCTGGCTGCCATAGGCACTGCCGAGATCGTACATGCAGCCAACAGAGGGGAAAAGATAACCACAATATTTATAAATAATGCCATTTATGGAATGACATCAGGACAGATGGCTCCGACGACACTGATCGGACAGGTGACCACGACCTCGCCCTTTGGCAGAAAGCCAGAGATAGAGGGTTATCCCGTCAATGTCTGTGAAATGCTTGCGACCTTGAAGGGAGCAGCGTTTGTGGAACGTGTATCCACACATGATATCAAGAATCTCAACAAAACCAAGAGAGCCATTAAAAAGGCCTTCCAGGTACAGATGGCAGGACTGGGCTTCTCAATAGTGGAGGTGCTTTCCACCTGTCCGACCAACTGGGGTATGGATCCGGTAAAGTCGTTGAAATGGGTCGAGGAAAAGATGATACCCCAATACCCCCTGGGCAACTTCAGAGGAAAGGATTTGGAGGTGTAGGATATGGCACAGATCGACATAATATTTTCTGGCTTCGGAGGCCAGGGCATACAGGCAGCCGGCAAGCTCATCGCTTATGCAGGCATGCTGGAAAACAAGCATGTTTCGTTTCTGCCCTCATATGGGCCTGAAATGAGGGGAGGTACCTCCAACTGCCACGTTATAGTATCAGATGATCCTATAGGCTCTCCCATATTGAACAGCGCCACCGTAGTGATGGCAATGAACAGGCCGTCATTGGACAAGTTTGAAAAGTATCTGGAGCCCGGCGGCATATTGCTGGTCGACAGCTCGCTTGTCAACAGGAGGCCGGAGAGAAAGGATATAAGGGTATTCGAGATCCCAGCCACCCAGATAGCTTCAGATTTGGGGAACCTGGCATTTGCAAACATAGTGATGCTGGGCAAGCTTATCCACGAAACGGGTGCAGTATCTGCCGAATATATTGAAAAGGGCCTCAAAAAGGTACTGCCGGAGAGGAAGCATTATCTTATCCCGGATGAAATGAAGGCTCTCAAGATCGGCATGGAATACTAGGATATCAGCGCACAAAACTGATGATTTGAGATGAACCGATATAGGATATATCTTCAGAGGTATATCCTTTATATTTGTGCTCATGCCGGGAATTGCTCTCCAGAAGGCCTTCCATCCTGTGGATATGGCCGTTTTCCGTCTTGACCGGAAAACCTGTTATGCCGCAGAAGTAGTGGGTGTGATCCATGTATGAAGACACACCGTAATAGAAATGAAAATGCAGTCTTTCCAAGCCCAGCATAGATCCCGCATAACCCAGAAGCCTGTGGTAATGGCCGTTTACAATGCTGCATTCAAGTCTGAATTTGTGGACATGCGATTTCATAGTATCCTCCATTGCAGCCATGGGATAATGTCCTTTAAATGAGAGCGCTGATAACTTAATACTATTTTGCTCAGAAGAAAAATAAATATTAGATGTATATTTTGTAATATTATTGATTAATAGATTTTGTGGTATATATATATAAACGCCCCCTTATTGATAGCTGTATGCGAGACATACGGCTTTTTTTTGATTTGAAATGCTCCCATGCGCTTTTGGCATTGGCATTGGATTGTCATAATGGATGACAGATTACATAATTAGTGCTATTATATTTTTCGTAAGCAATATCCTTGATGATTTCAGGAGACACATTATGAAGCTTGTTAAAACACTTACTATTATTGCAGCAATAATATTGGTTGGTGTAATATCGGCCATACTGTTCATATCCAACACCGATGCATACAAGGACAGGCAGGCATTTGGAGAAACCCAGCCAGATGGTTCTCTCACCGATGGCACCGATGAGGAGGGCGGACCGGATGATGATTTACAGCCGAATGACGATCAGCAGGACGCTTCCGAAGCATTGGTCCAGGATGAGGAGCCTGTCGTTGAACCGGAACTGCCTGAACTGCGTTTTATAGCCGTTGGAGATATAATGCTCGGCAGAGGTGTCGCCTATTGGATAGAGAAAAAACGCAGCTATGAAGAGGCATTTGAAAAAGTAAAGCCGGATCTGAGTATCGGAGATGTTGTATTTGGCAATCTTGAGAGTCCATTGACATCGAGCACCAAGGGTCTGAACCCAAACGGAAAGATCGTACTGAGGGCAAAACCGGAAGCCATAACGGCATTGACATCCGCAGGGTTCAACCTGCTGAGTCTATCAAATAATCATATACTGGATCATTATGAAAAGGGCTTGTTCGACACAATGGAGCTGTTGGATCAAAACGGCATCGTACACGCCGGAGGAGGAAGGAATCTCCAGGAGGCAAGGAAGCTTGCAGTCATTGAAAGAAACGGTCTCAAGATCGGTCTGCTGGCATACACGGATATGGCTGAGATTACCTTTGCCGGAGACCCGTACCTTTCATTTGCAGCGGGTCCTGAGAAATCAGGAGTGGTGCCGAGAAAGTATGAAACCATCAGGGAGGATGTGCTAAAGGCCAGAGATCAGGTGGATCTGCTGGCGGTATCACTGCACTGGGGAATAGAGGAGAGCTTTAGGATACCCCCCGAACAGGTGCAGTTTGCACATGACCTGATCGATGATGGAGTGGATATCATACTGGGGCACCATCCTCATCAGTTCCAGGGTATCGAGATATACAAAGGGAAGCCGATCCTCTATAGTATGGGTAACTTTATGTTCGACCAGAATGAGCATGAGAATATGGAGTCATTTATTGTGGATATGAAATACAAGGGTACTGAGCTGACAGCATTGACGGCGATCCCGGTACGCATACTGGAAAAATCCTATGTGGAGATACAGACCGGCACCAATGCGTCGGCAATATTGGAAAGGCAGCTGTCCCTTAGTGCAAAGCTCGGTACTGAGCCCAAGATAAGAGATGACATTCTGGTGTACAAATAATTCATAAGCAAAGGAGAAACAGATGAGGATAATCAAATGCCTGATTTGCGGCAGGAATACTTCGGTACACAGTATAAATGCACAAAAAAAGCTAAGAGGAAAGATAATCACATTGACCAATGCTCCTGTATATTACTGCAGCGCCTGCAAGGAGACCTTCCTCTCAAAGGAGACCCAGGATGTATTCAGGTATATCCAGGACAGAAGCCTTGAGTATAAATATATATTGTTCGATTATGATGATATGTCAAAGAAGCTTTATTAGCCGCGTTCAGGGGTCCTGTCAGGCAGTGCTTTCCTTATTGCAGGCAGTATAGATGCGCCTGCAATTGCTATTATGATGTATAGTAATATGTCCTTGATAATATATGGAAGGTTGGCTGCAAGGACAAACAATAGATTTGCATGTTCATTTCCCAGATATACCCGCATTATCAGCAGCATATATGCAATACCTAGAATATATATCACAGCCAGGCCGGGCATCAGCGACTTGAGATTGTTTGCCGCGGATGGCTTTTTCATTACAGAGGATATCTTCCCTATAACGGCTGCCCCTGCAATGAAACCGAGGATAAATCCAAAGCTGACATCGAACACATAGGTGATGCCTCCGCCGTTGGCAAAGACGGGTACTCCTGTCAGTCCAAGCAGGGTGTACACTGCCATGGAAATGGCCCCAAGCCTTGGACCGAGCACCATACCTGCAAGGGCACATATAAATGGCTGAAGTGTGACCGGCAGCAGGGGAAAGGGTATCCTGACAAATGCACCTGCGGCCATAAGTGCTGTAAAAAGCGCCGTAAGTATCAATTCCTTTGACGTAAGCTTCATGCGTTGATCCTTTCATGCCTGTGGCTATACAAGTTTTCTACACCATTAAGGATAACCAGAAAAATGTTATTTGTCAACCAATATTTTAGATATGGTTGACAATGGTGACGGCTAAATATCATGCAGATTTTTATTGAACAGTTTTTTATGTTGGTGTATATTGGTATTGTTCAGATAATAACAAATGGGGCTGTAACTCAGAGGGAGAGTGTCACATTCGCATTGTGAAGGCCGTGGGTTCAAATCCCATCAGCTCCACCAAACATTGACCGAAGCATTGATACAGTGCTTCGGTCAATACTTTAATTATTCGTATTAAAAAAGCCTGTAATACAAGGGATTTGCCCCGTAGGGGTATTCAAATTTCTTTGTATTGCTGGCTTTTTCTGCGTTATGGGGCTTCTCCAGCACTTCCGGCGCATGGGGCGATTTGAATACCCCCTTGAGGAAAAATGAAATAGTACTATGAAAAATAACGGAGTTCAAGGAAAAATAAAATTGTATGATTCGCTCTGCCCAAACACGTTGTCAAGAAGCGTTAGTTGGGCTATTCTGCTTTCTTCGCCGAATTAACTGCATGAGTATTTCAGTGATTTCAATCCAGAGGGTCAAGTATCGCGCAGGTTGATATTTTCAACCTTGATCAACTTTGAATCCATTGACACTTTTCTTCTCAAAGAATAATATTGGTTCAGAGGTGATCGATATGAAAGAGATCAATATCGCGAAAGTACTTGTACGCAAGCGAAAGGAAAAAGGCATTACGCAGGATGAACTGGCCAACTACATCGGCGTTTCCAAGGCATCCGTTTCCAAATGGGAGACGGGTCAGAGCTATCCGGACGTCACTTTCCTGCCGATGCTCGCGTCCTATTTCAACATCAGCGTGGATGAGCTGATCGACTACAAGCCACAGATGACGAGTGGGGATATCCGGAAACTGTACCAGCGCTTCGCCGCCGAATTCACGGAAAAGCCGTTCGATACGGTGCTTGCCGAGTGCCGGGAAACGGTAAAGAAGTATTATTCGTGCTTCCCGCTTCTGCTTCAGATGGGGATCCTGCTCGTAAACCATATCGAACTGGCGCGGGACGCGGAGAAATCGGCTGCGCTCATCGCAGAGGCAAAGGCGCTTTTCGTCCGGGTCAAAGAGGAAAGCGGCGATATGGCTCTCATTAAGCAGGCGGTTTTTATGGAGGCCTTCTGCGCGCTTGCCTCCGGCGACCCGAATTCGGTGCTTGACCTGCTGGACGGCAGCGTCACGGGCGCGCTGCCGCCGGAGTCGCTGCTGGCATCCGCCTACCAGATGAAGGGCAATATCCGGGATGCGAAGGGCGTTCTGCAGATCGGCATCTATCAGAATCTGGTCGTCCTGTTCAATTTTCTTCCCGCGTATCTCATGCTGTGCGCGGACGACGCTGGGAAATATGACGAGACGCTCAGGCGCGCGCTCACCGTTGCGGAGGCGTTCGACATGAAGAACCTGCACCCCGGTGTTATCATCGGAACATATCTGACCGCCGCGCAGGGCTATATGGCGCAGGGAAACAGGGACAGGGCGCTTGATATGCTGCAGCAGTATACCGAAATCGTCACGGGCGATATTTACCCCCTGCGTCTGCACAACGACGCGTTTTTCGACCTGCTGGAAGACTGGCTCGATAAGATCGATATCGGGACGGACCTGCCGCGCGACAATAAGACGATCCGGAAAAGCATGGCGGAGGTCGTAGCCCGGAATCCGGTGTTCGCGGCGCTTTCCGGTGAACCGCGCTATCAGAGCATCACGGAGAAGCTGGGAAATATAGAGGAGGAGAATCGCAATGTCTGAGAAAATCCTGGTGAAAAAGAGAATTATCTTATTTACCCTGCTCGCAGCCGCAATCGCCTGGATCATCTTTACGATGATACCAGTCACCGGCTCTGAATACGGAAGTGGAATTTCGGTCATCTTTCTCGCGGCGGGCATGTTCGCGCCCGCGATCGCCAGCCTGCTTACGCGGCTCATCACCAAAGAGGGATTCAGGAACATGTACTTGCGTCCACATTTCAAGGGACATATCCGCCACTATGTGCTGATCTGGTTCGCTCCGGCGGTTTTGTTGCTTCTGAGCATGGCCGTCTACTTCCTGATCTTCCCTGGGCAGTTCGACCCGGACCTGACCATTTTGCAGCAAGCCGCGGCATCCGGAAATGCCGGAGGGCTTACCGCAGGCATGCTGCTTCTCATTTCCGCTCTGCAGATCGTCGTCATTGGCCCGATCGTTAATATCATCCCGACGATGGGCGAGGAGCTCGGCTGGAGAGGGTACCTGCTCCCCAAGCTGCGCACTCTGATGTCGGACCGGAAAGCGCTTGTCCTCACCGGTGTCATCTGGGGTCTTTGGCACGCGCCGGTCATAGTGATGGGGCACAACTACGGGACCGCGTATTGGGGCTATCCGTGGCTCGGCATTCTGACGATGGTTTTCTTCTGCGTCGTTCTGGGCATCGTCGAGGGCTATGCAACCATCAAGCTCGACAGCGCCATCCCCGCGGCCATGATCCACTCAACCGTCAACGCCGGCGCGGCCTTCCCGATCTATATGGTGAATGCCGGCTATAACCCGATTCTCGGCCCGACGATAGCCGGTTTCCTCGGCGGCATCCCGTTCGTTATCGTGGCTGTGGTGCTGCTTGTACGGATTGGAAAAACGCGGACATTAAGCGCGGAATTTGCGGAAATGGTGTAAGAATTAAATTAGCTGTAGTATAATTAACCTAAAACAGAGCTGGAATCATGGCAAATAGAAACATTTCGGCTCTACTTTGGGCACTTTCGATGATATTGCGTAAATATGTTTACAATGCTGGTAACTAGGGATACGCGAGCGCAAGTAGTGACAGATGTACTTTCATGTATAATCACATTTTTTGCCTCCACACATTTTTAGCTTGTAGTTTAGAATAGCCTGTAAGCTATGCATTAAACCAGGAGGCAAGGATATGGATATAAATTCTTACGAAACACTCAAGGTCGTTGAAACCATGCGGGAATACGGGGCACCTTACAGCGCCATCTCCGTAGCCACGGGGTTGCCGGAGAGTAAACTTAAAGCATATTGCCGGAGAGAAGACATAGGTGTCTGCTGGATATCGGTCTATTTGAGCATCATCCGGCGGGAAGACACGGGCAGAGTGTTTGCCCCGGAAACTCTGCTCGAAGGAGACACGATGCGATTCTGCCGTGAAAGGAATCGTGCCTTTTGGCGGGACGCGGAAAAGCTCAGGTGCATTCCGAAAATGGCAGAGACGATTCTGGAGCCTTGTGAAAACCGCACGGGACCCATCACCTGCGTATTCGATCTGCGGCGCTACGGAGCCGACAGAGAGCGGTTTTTGCACCGAGTGGCAGAGGTTTACGGAAAATAGCCCAATCAACTGCCTTGGAACTATTATATCACCGACCAGTCAGAAAAAGGTAGTGAAGAATTGTAAACAACAGAAGTTCCTGTAAATACTGTGCTTTCGAGAATTTTAATACCCTTGAATACCCCTGCGGAGGAAAAATAAAAGTGTATCTTTGAAATAGCCCCAACTCGTCATATAAGGACGCCAGTGTTGATACATTGCTGGCGTTTTTATTTGTATGATGGGCTTAACATTGAAGCGAATTGGTTCCAATGAGGGATAGTATACTCCATCTATCTGAGATCCTGCAAAAGCTTTCCTTTGAGATAAATCATAAAATATTTTTGTTATTTCGACATTGTTTATTCAAATTTCTGAATATTCTCGATTTTTCTCAAATTTATGTTTACTGGTATTGTTTAGGCAATAAAAACATGGTATGCTAAAAACGTTTGATGTGGTACATATTATAATTACATAAACTTAAAAGAAAGTTGATGAATAATGACTATTACATTGACGGATTTTCTAAGTAAGTTTTTTACAAACCCCGCACTGATGATAACCGTTCTGCTGACGCTGGGTGTGGTTATGGTAAATGGCTGGACTGATGCGCCAAATGCAATAGCCACGTGTATTTCGACACGTTCCATGAGTCCGCGTCCTGCCATCATAATGGCTGCGATTTTTGACTTTCTCGGTGTTTTCGTTATGACCCTGATAAATACGAAGGTTGCCCAGACCATATACAAAATGGTGGATTTCGGCGGTGATTCACATGAAGCGCTTGTTGCTCTGTGCGCAGCCCTTGTTGCCATTGTGATATGGGCGACATCTGCCTGGTGGTTCGGTATCCCAACCAGTGAAAGCCATGCGCTGATAGCAGGAATTTCCGGTGCGGCGATCGCACTGCAGGGCGGGATAGGTGGTATAAACCCCAGTGAATGGGTGAAGGTCATATACGGACTGATCCTCTCAGTGCTGATGGGCTTCTTTGGGGGCATGATCGTGGTAAAGCTTGTGGAATTCATATTCAAGGGCTTTAACAGAAGGAAGACCTATTCCACCTTTAAATACGCTCAGATTGCCGGTGCCGCAGGCATGGCATTTATGCATGGAGCGCAGGACGGACAGAAGTTCATGGGTGTGTTTATGCTTGGCTTGTTTCTGTCACAGGGCCAATCAAATGTTACCGATTTCACGATACCGATCTGGCTTGCGGTCCTTTGCTCCGCAGTAATGGCATTTGGTACATCTGTCGGCGGCATGAGGATAATCAAATCAGTAGGTATGGACATGGTGAAGCTGGAAACATATCAGGGATTTTCGGCAGACCTGACAGGGGCTTTGAGCCTATTGACCGCAAACCTGCTGGGGCTGCCTGTCAGCACGACTCATACAAAGACTACCGCGGTGATGGGGGTCGGTGCGGCAAAAAGGATCACATCGGTGAACTGGGGAGTAGTAAAGGAGATGGTGACGGCCTGGATACTGACATTCCCGGGCTGTGGACTGATCGGGTTTTTAATGGCATTGCTGTTTATGAGAATATTTTAGCATAAAAAAAATATAATTGATGAGGAAGGTTCAGATATGGCACGTAAAAAGGATACAAATTATTTCGACACCTTTGTTGAATTGGCGGTATATTCCTGTAAGGCGGCTGACTTACTCAACGAGATACTCAACGACTATAATGCACAGCAGCTGCCCGCAAAAATGAAACAAATGCATGAGATAGAGCACAGCGGAGATGAAGCAAGGCACAAGATGATAAAAAGGCTCTCAAGGGAGTTCATTACTCCCATCGAACGCGAAGACATCATGGCCATGGCGGATTCCATCGATACTGTGACAGATACGATAGAAGATGTTCTTATGCGCATGTATATGTACAATGTGAAGGATGTAAAGGACTATGCACTAAAAATGACAGCAGTCATCGTAAAGTGCTGTAATTCGCTAAAGATAGCTCTTGATGAGTTCTATAATTTCCGTAAATCCACCAGGCTGCATGATCTTGTAGTAGAAGTCAACCGACTGGAAGAGGAAGGCGATGTCCTGTTTATGGAGGCTACCAGGAAGCTTTATGTGGAATGCCAGGACTACAAGGAGCTGGCTGCCTGGGATACAACATATCATTATCTTGAGAAGTGCTGTGACGCCTGTGAGGATGTGGCAAATGCCATAGAGAACGTCATAATGAAGAATTCCTGATCAATGATGAGGCGTCACAACATGTAAGGGGGTATTTATATGCAAGCAGAAATTGCTGAATGCTTCAGTGCTGTTGGTATTGCTGACGGAACGTCAAATACGATGTCCTATGCGGTGTTAGTGCTAATCATTATAGGACTGTGCCTGCTGGCCAATCTGATTGCCAGGAAGGTATTGCTCAAGATTGTTTCAAAGCTCATCAAAAAGAACAAGTACAGCTGGGATGACATAATATACGAGCGCAAGGTGTTCCATCGCCTGGCTCATTTGGTGAATCCTCTTATTATCAGCCTTTTTGCAGGCAGCTTTCCGGTATATGAGCATTGGATCAGAAGGATAACCTCGGTATATATGACTTTGGTCCTTATAATGGTGATAGATGCTCTTATAAATGCTGTCGATGATATCTACAGATCCTTCGAGATCTCAAAAACAAGACCCATCAAGGGAATATTACAAGTAATCAAGCTCATTGTATTCATCATCGGTGCTA
Source organism: Clostridiaceae bacterium (assembly GCA_012519745.1). GTDB lineage: Bacteria > Bacillota > Clostridia > Acetivibrionales > DTU013 > DTU013. The sequence continues at coordinate 87,052 of JAAYPO010000011.1, forward strand.
TAGTGGCAGTTGCAGCGCTGACTGGCCAAAGCCCCTTTATCCTTCTGGGAGGGCTCGGTGCTTTATCGGCTGTGATAATACTGGTATTCCAGAGCTCCATACTTGGATTTGTTGCAGGGATACAGCTGACGTCCAATGACATGGTCCGGATAGGTGATTGGATCCAAATGCCCAAGTATGATGCTGACGGAACTGTCATCGACCTTACGCTGACAACTGTGAAGGTCCAGAATTTTGACAAGACAATAACGACGATCCCGGCCCAGGCGCTTGTGTCAGATTCCTTCAGAAACTGGCGGGGCATGAAGGCTGCAGGGGCCCGCAGGATCAAACGCAGTATAAGCATCGACATCAGCAGCATCAGATTCTGTTCTGAGGAGATGCTGGAGAGATTTATGAAGATTGAGTACCTCAGCGAATATATAAAAAACAAGCAGAA
>JAAYPO010000012.1 GCA_012519745.1 Clostridiaceae bacterium
AATATATTCAATAACTCTCCGGGATCGTACATCTTGCCTAAATAAAGACAAATAATTACTGTCTCGTTAAAAGTAAGTTTCGAAATATAGAAATTTTTTCTTACTATAAGTTTACCATTCTACTCATGGTATATCAAGCACAATTTGCAAATTGCGACATGATTCGACTTAATACCATGTCACATTTCAGGAGGCAGGATCTGCCCCAGTATCGTATCTATAAGCCTTGCATTTTGCATTGAATCCTCAAAGGTTATCAACGGTTCCTCACCGTCCAGTATGCATCTGCCGAATTGTTCCACCTCAAGCATGTAATTGTGGGGACACTCTACAACGATCTCTTCCCTTCCCTCTTTACCGGTGATTATTATCCTGGCCTCCCCTTCCTTGTTGAACACCTCAGGCACATGGATATGGCCTGCTTCGCCCAGTATCGTGTACTCGGAACGCGGCGAGCATATAAACGAGCAGTATGAAACCGCTTTCACACCTGTGTCAAACTCAAGCATAACGCAGCTGCTCATGTCAACTCCGGCGGCTGTATCTATGTCTCCGACTGCATACACAGCAGTGGGTTCGGAACCGATGATATACCTGATGATATCAAGGTTATAGCACCCGATATCATATGTCGCTCCGCCGCCGAGACTCCGGACAAGCCTGACATCCTTCCGATTGTCCAGAAAATAGCTGAAATGTGATTCCATGAATCTTACCTTGCCGATGACGCCGGCGCTTATGAGCTCCTTTACCTTTCTGGTCAGGGGACTGTGCCGGTAAGCAAAGGCCTCCATCAAAAGCACCCCGTTTTCATCTGCGGCAGTCTTCATGGCCCTGACCTCATTGGCATTGATCCCGAGAGGCTTCTCACATAATATGTGTTTTTTCTTTTCTGCTGCCTTAACGGTCCATTCATAATGCAGCGCATTGGGGAGAGGGATATACACGGCATCGATCCGGGGATCATCCAACAGCTCCTCATAACTCCCATAAGCCATGACAGGGCTAAACCGGTCCCTGAACTCATCCAGTCTGCCGCCGGCCTTTCTGCTTGAGACAGCATACAGTTTTGCGTTGTTTGCGGCAAGTATGCCGGGGATAACTGATTTTTCAGCTATTCCGGCGCATCCGATCACGCCCCAGTTCACAACGGTCTTTTTCATGATAACTCTCCTCCCTCTGATTGGCCTATTCGATAAACATATCTACCTTTTCCCTGTCGGTAAGGATCCTGCCGTCCAATTGCTTTTCTGCCTCATGAAGAAGCATCTGCGGAGTGTAGACAGGCAGCAGCAGCAACTCCGAATCCCAGTTGGATATTATTTTTTCAAAGCCCCTGTCTATGACGCATATTTTTACATTTGCCAGGACTTTATATGTGGATGAGTCAATGATGGCGGCATTTTTTATATCATCGATACACGCAATACGGCTGCCATCAGTGCTGAATATGACTTTCTCCAACGCACCTCCGAAGTGATCAGAGCTGCAGGAAGCCAGCAGCACCCCGTCCTTGCTGTTGAAAATCTCCATGCTGTAATCATCATAGCCGACAAACAGAAGCTGGGAGTCGGGACTGAAGAAAAGGCTGACAGCCTCATTGACAGAGTTCTTCAGAACAACGGAAGCTCTATTGCTGTCCGTGGTGTCGTAAAGCCTGATCGATTTGTCATTGAAGGACAGTGCATACCTGTTGCCGTCAGCACTGATAGTCCCAGTGACAATGCCTTTATCATCACTGAGTATCGTCTCGGTCCCGGTATCCGGGTCGACAAGCTTCGCTTCACCGACACGGCCCACGATCATAAGATGGTTATCGTCAGTAAATGAGCATGCTTGTGTATATCCAAACTCTGCATCTAAAATGGTGTGGAGCCCGTCAGATGAAAACACCATTATCCGGCGGCCGCTCCCAATTGCAAAAGCCGTATCGTCATTATTGAACCTGACCCATGATACACTATCTGTCCTTTCCTGCTTGAGTATCTGCAGGCTGTCATCGAGCAATAATACTCCGCCACCCGAAAGAACGGCAATTATGCGATCATTGCCCACAAACCTGCTGCCCTGGACCCTGTCTTCAAGTGAAATCGATTTTACCACCTTTTTGTCGGGTATATTGCAAAGCACCAGTTCTCCATCGAGCCCTGTACTCAAAGACAGCCTTCCGTCCGGAGAAAACGATGCTTTATCGATGGTATCATTATGCTCTGCCAGCTTGACCGTATTATCATTGGACAAGACATTCATTAAATACACCTTTTTGGATGCATAACAGGTTATTGCGATCTTGCCGCTTCCTATTTCCATGCCTGTAATCGAATTAGGACGGGTGATCCTGTGCCAGTCGCTTTCATAGCCGTTGTTGCTCATAAAACAAAATCTTATAGTTCCGTCAAGGGAGGCGGTGACAATAAAGCCGTCAAACATCTTATAGCTTTTGATCGTGTCTCCGCTGATAAAGGAATAAACGATTTGCCCGCTTTTGATATCACATATGTTCAGCTTCTCGCCCTCTGTCAGTATGACCAGATCGTTTTCGAAGGGATAAGCTTCCAGGTTATCTATAGCAGAATGAGTGAATTCTATAGAACGGCCGGGCTCCTCTCCCTGCAGCGCAAAGACCTCCAGCATGCCCCTGCCCCGCTCCAGCAGATTCTCGATATAAAATTCATTTGAGGCGGCCGAAATGTATCCATCAGGTGAAAAAGTAATATCCGACACATTTTGCAGACTGGTGCTGTATGACCTCAGAAGGCCTCCTGTCACGGCATCGAATATAAAAAGCTTTCCGTAGCTTGTGCCTACTCCTGCCATTTGGCCGTCGGCACTGAATCTGACACATGATACATAATTGCTATAATCACTATAATCAATGTGCTCTTCGAGGTCGATATCCACTACCATATCACCGGAGAACACATCAAGCACCTTCAGGTTGCCCGATGACTGTGCGGCTAGCATGCCGTTTTCAGAAACGGAAATTTTCGTTGCACCGGGTTCCCTCTGCCATTTTAGATCTCCCTTTATATCAAAGCAAGTGATATTATCATAGTTTGCCGAAACAATAGTATTGCTGTCAACAAATGCAATGCTGTTGTTAACCAGAGTAGAGAAGTGATCTGTAAAGTATTCGCCGATGCATTTGCCGTCCTCAACGCTCCACATACGGGACCAGCCGTCCCTTGACACAGTGAGCAGCGTTTTCCCGTCCGGGCTCATATCAATATGATCTACCTGTTTGTCATGATCAAGGACCATATCCATATCGAACATCGAGTCGATCTCATAAACGCCTAAAGCTCGGGACAGAGCATATTCAGCCTCTCCGACATAAGGTCTTTCAGGGTTTTCCAGGTCCTTGGGCAGCGCCTCGCAGGCAACCAGGATAGCCCTGTAGCGGTCACCTTCATCTAAAAGACCCGCTGAAACGTCAGCAAGATATCTGGATTGGCTTATCTGGGTTTTTTGTATCTGAGCCACTATCTCTTCATTTTTTTTGCTGATTTCCTGATTTTGCCGGCTTATGACCATTGACTGATACATGCTGACTGCACCAAAGGCAATGAAAAAAGCCGAAACCGATATAGAGGCTGTCAATATCCTCTTTATCCGGCGCTCCCTGTGGCGCTGCTTCAGATCGTCAAAGCCGCAGTTGAGCATCGGAGATAGAAGGCGCAGTATCTCGGTCCTGAGCTTCTTGTACATCTCCCGTTCCGAGGAGGCGCGAATATCAGCGGCCAGGGGTTCTACCTCAACTAATGTTTCAATTGAGCTTCCATCTGCAGATATTAGCCTGTTCACATAGCAAAGCTGCTTTGGAAAGGATTCCCCGGGCTCCCCCTCTATCAGAAGGGCAAGTATTTTATCATGGCCATGCATAGCCTTGAAATCCTCTATTTCCTTCAAAACCCACTGGGACTGCGAAGTCCTGGGCGAGCAGACCACTATCAGATATTCCGAATCCCTCAGTGCCTCGGTTATGTTATCTGCAAGATTTGCAGATGTCGGGAGCTCTTCCCTGTCTCTGAAAACACGCTTTATCACTTTTTTCCCGCATGCCTTCGCTATGGATTTCGGTACCCTGAAGCCTTCAAGCATCCTGTGCAGTTTTTCAGCAACACTCTTATCAGGATCACAATGCCTGTAACTGATAAAGGCATCATATTTGAATGGATACCGATTTTCCATAGAAACACCTCACTCGTATATCTCTACTGTTAAATAATAGATTACATATAATGTGTACATGTGTCAATAAGTCTCCAGAATCATCGATCTCTAACGAACTTTGTCGACAGATGCAGGGTTTACTCGGATTCTCGCTGTTTAGAGCCGGATGGCGAATCCTCCCTTGTGATATCATCTATCTGCTGTCTTGTCTCGTCTGAGAGCACATCACCGATATAATTGCGGATCGACCGATGTTTCTCATTGTACATCTCCATGATCCTTTTCCCGGCACCGGCAACCTCCTCCCACAATTCCCTGGCAGACAGCACAGTACAGCCTGCTCCTCTTATAATGATCTGCTGCAGTCCGTCGGAGGTCGCAACGGTGATATCATATTTTTTCTGATGCCTGTGGGCAAATTTTTCGATAAAATGATCCGCTGTCTGAGCTTCCCCTGTGAATACAACAAAAACATTGCCATAGTCAATCATCTCTTCATTATGCCTCTGTACCCGGTAAGCATCAAATACGATAATGATACGGCTCCTTTTGTAGTGCTGATACTTGCTGAGAAGATCTATCAGCTTCGCTCTGGCACCGTCCATATTATCTTCTGCAAGCTTCTTCAGTTCCGGCCATGCAAAAATGATATTGTAGCCATCTACAAGCAAGTACTCATTTTTCGGTGTAACGGGGCTGACGGTATCTCCGGATCCTGCAGTGACGGCTGTTGGCCGGGTATTATATCTCCCGGCAGCTACCTTGCGCTTTTTCCAGGTGGTTTTCTTTCCCTGATTGGCGTAGTAAGTCCGCTTGAATATCCTGTCGACCTCCTCCGGCCCGATCCAGTCATCCTCTTTGATGTCAGCTTGTGCTTTATCGGCCGTATCCTCAAAGAAGCCGCCGCGCCTGCCAAGGCGGCTTTCTATATGCATGTGGTCCTTCACCCTATCCCAGCTGACCAAGAAGCTTGTTCCATTTTCACAAAATACCGATCCGGTGGGATTTGCAGTATCTCTTTCAGAGTCATACCCTATTTCTGCAATGACCTCCCGGGCATTATGGCAGGGGCCGTATCCGTCCAAACTGCAAAAGAGCCTGCCCGTGCCCCTAGTATAAGCCGTGAGCTCCCTTTGATAGTTTTGCATGGCTGCAACAGGGGCTCTCCCTTCAAGGACAGCTGTATCATCCGTCATCAAAGAGACATGGCATGTACCTGACATCCTTTCAATATCGGTCATTGCATATCCGACATATTTTTCAGGCAGTTCGAGACGGAAGGAGTAAAAGGGCTCCAGCAATATGGACTCTGCCTCCTTCAAGCCCTGCCGAACAGCCCGGTAAACCGCCTCTCTGAAGTCCCCGCCCTGGGTGTGCTTGTTGTGTGACCGCCCTGATACCAGCGTAATTTTTATATCCGTTATTGGTGAGCCGGTCAGGACTCCTTTATGCACCTTTTCCTCCAGATGAGACAAGCACAGATTTTTCCAGCTTTTTGCCAATACATCATCACTGCAGTCCACAGCAAAGCAAAGACCGCTCCCTCTCTCGGCGGGCTCCATCAGCAGATGCACCTCGGCATAATGCCTCAGCGGTTCAAAGTGGCCCACTCCTTCTACAGTATCTGTAATGGTCTCTTTGTACAGTATCCGTCCTGAGCCGAAGGAAACATCGATACCAAACCTGCTTTGTATGAGGTTTTGCAGTATCTCCGTCTGTACCTCGCCCATAATCTGTACTCTGATTTCCTTAAGATGCTCATCCCAGACTATCCCAAGCTCCGGCTCCTCCTCCTCGAGTTGACGAAGCTTTGGAAGTATTGCCCTGGGGTCACAGCCCTCTGGCAGCATGATCTGATATGACAGCACCGGCTCCAGTACCGGCGCATGCCAGGTCTCCTCCAGACCAAGGTCCTCCCCCGGCCTGGTCCGGGTTAGTCCTGTAACTACGCAGACAGTCCCCGCTTCCGCTTCACCTGCCGCTTCGAATTTTGACCCGGAATAGATCCTTATCTGGTTGACCTTCTCCTCCCAGGAGCCATTGCCCAGGGTATCCCTTACCCTGAGTCTGCCTCCGGTTATCTTCATATGAGTAAGCCTGTTCCCCTGCTCATCTCTGCTTATCTTGAATATTTTTGCCCCGAATCCTTCCGGATAGGAGGGCATATCAGAATACATCACTATACTCTCAAGTAATTCCTCCACTCCTTCAAGCTTTAGAGCAGAGCCGAAAAAGCACGGATATATTTTACGCGCCTTTATTGCAGCTTTGATCAGTCCTATCCCGATATCCCCCTTGTTGAAGTAAGCTTCCATCAAAGTCTCGTCACACATGGCCAGCTGCTCAAGGAACGGCTTCGCTTCATCCTGTCCGAATTCGATGCAGCCTTCGTCAAGCTGCATCTTCAATTGCTCCATTATTTTTTCTTTATCGGTACCGTTCTGATCCATTTTGTTGATGAATATGAATACAGGGATATGATAGACAGAAAGCAGGCGCCACAAGGTTTTGGCATGCCCCTGGACTCCGTCGGCTCCGCTTATTACCAGTATGGCATAATCCAGCACCCGGAGCGTTCTTTCCATTTCTGCTGAAAAATCGACATGGCCCGGAGTATCCAGCAGTGTGATGCGGGCATCCGCAGTATCAAAGACAGCCTGCTTGGAAAAGATCGTGATTCCCCTGGCTCTTTCAAGCTCAAAATTATCAAGGAAGGCGTCCTTGTTGTCCACCCTCCCCAATTTGCGGATCCTTCCGCTCAAATAAAGAAGACTCTCCGATAAGGTTGTCTTGCCGGCATCCACATGTGCCAGTATTCCTATAACCAGTTTCTTCATAATCCTATCCTTTGCTGTCGATATATATATAATACCAGCAGAAAAGAGTTCAAACAATTGGCATGTTATGCCCCATCAGCTGAATATGACAGTAAAGGCTACGAATTCTAATGCTCATGAAAGATCGGTGATCCTTCCGGTCTCTTCATCCCTTACCATATGATTATGTGCGGCAAGTCTTTTTATTTTTTTGAATGCAAAAATATACATAAATATTACGAAGGGTATAAAAATCAGTATAAGGATCGTGTTGCCGGAAAGAACAAGAAAATCATATATACCGTGCAATATCACCGGTACAATGAAGCTCAGGGCCATATACTTTTTCCTGTCCCTGCTGTCAACTCGGAATCTGCCTATCCCCAGATAGTAGCCCATTGCCACAGCAGTGATAGCATGACATGGCACTGCCGTCAGGGCCCGCATGATGCCGGTGGTCAGTCCTCCCTGAAATACGTATAGTATATTCTCAACAGTTGCAAAGCCCAGAGAAACATATACGGCATATACAATGCCATCATACATCTGGTTGAAATGTCTGCAGCGTTTTCCCGCCGCAAGCCTCAGTACGAAGTATTTGACACCCTCCTCTATCAGAGCCACTCCAAGAAAGGCCTCAACCAGCACACTGGGCAGGGATTCGTTAAAGCCTGCAAATCCCTGTATGACCAGTTCCAGGATGCACGCAGGGATAACGGTGAGACATCCAAGGCCAAAAAGCAGCAGCAGGAATTTCAGCGGTTCCTTATCATACTTATCCTTTGTATATATGAATACCAATATTGCAATGGATGGCGCAATAGCCAGAGCTAGAAGATACATTCCATCAACCCCTTCAACCCGCCACCTATAGAGGTGGGGGATCTCATTCATCTCGTTATAACGAAAACATTTGAATCTAATGTTTCATTGATTTATCAACATCCATAGAAAAAGGCTGCAGTGATTGCAGCCCTTTATGTATATCATTTCTTTTTCGTCTGTTCCGTCCGGGATTAGTACTTCGGATCCGGTCCGTACTGGTTGTCTCCGCGTGTTCCTTCAGTAGCCAACAGTATCAGCAGCCAGATCGATCCAATCAACGGAATTAAGGATATAAAAAACCATGCGCCTGACTTGCCGATATCATGCAGTCTTCTGACCAATACTGCAAGTGAGGGTACTAACAAAGCAAGGGATAAAATCGGAGAAATCAGATAAGTCCCTATAATAGAATCGATGATAGATGCTGCAGCTGCGAAGATGATGTAGAACAAGATAAACATCCAGTACTCTTTACGTCTTGCGCGCCCCTGAAATACTGCATACTTTTGAACGACTGCCAAAAACCAACTCATGTTCCATCCCCCTTAAAATACTAATAAAGATATTTGAAAAACAGTTATTTCTTTTTCATCCTACTTAATAATATAATAATTGTCAAGAACTAAATTTTTATGTAACCTTTGTATTAGTGTGAAAAATAACACAATCCGGCGGATCTCCGCTTGCCCCACCGAACTGCAAATGCGTATCCGACGGGATCTTTGCCCGCCCGATGCCCCTTTGTCGGAATGTCGCCGATGGATTGGATCTGCAACTGAAAAAAACCTTGAAATTTGCCTGTCAATAATGTAAATTAATTGTAAGGGCCGCGCAACTGACGGAAAGCATCCGGATATCGGATGTGGCAGGTCGACCTGCAGGGAGCGCGCAAATTATCAGAGCCGACCGTCTGGGCAAACATTATGTTTGTTCAGGCGTTTTTTATTTTATTTATATGTTTGGGAGGTTGTCGATATGAAGATAATATCACTGGAAAATGAGCTCCGGTCAAATGCATATCCGGGCCGCGGCATCGTCATTGGCAGGTCGGAAGACGGAAGGAATGCAGCAGCAGCCTATTTTATAATGGGCAGGAGTCCCAACAGCAGAAACAGAGTGTTTGTCACAGATGGTGAGGGTATCCGCACACAGGCCTTTGACCCCTCAAAAATGACGGATCCGAGTCTTATAATCTATGCTCCCGTAAAAGTGCTTGGAAATAAAACAATAGTAACAAATGGGGACCAGACAGATACGATCTATGCGGGAATGGACAACCAGCTCACCTTTGAGCAGTCACTTCGATGCCGTGAGTTCGAGCCGGACCATCCCAACTACACTCCCCGTATATCAGGCATATTGCATATTGAAAAGGGCAGCTATAACTATGCGATGTCGATTTTAAAGAAGGGCAGCAGCGAGCTCAAAAGCTGCAACCGCTTCACCTTTGCATATGAAAATCCTGCTGCGGGAGTGGGGCATTTTATCCACACCTATATGCATGACGGGAATCCTCTGCCGAGTTTCCGGGGCGAGCCCAAACTAGTCGGTATATCAGGTGACATCGATGCTTTTACCGGTATGATATGGAGCAGCCTGAATGAGGAAAACAAGGTCTCTCTGTTTGTCAGGTTTATCGATATTGCCACAGGCAGATATGAAACCAGGATCATTAATAAAAATGTATAAATAATGAGGTGTATTATGAACGAAATGGAATTAAAGTACGGATGTAATCCCAATCAAAAGCCATCCCGGATCTATATGACCGACGGCAGTGAGCTTCCGGTCAGGGTCCTCAACGGAAAGCCCGGCTACATCAACTTCCTTGATGCCTTCAATGGCTGGCAGCTGGTAAAGGAGCTGAAAGCAGCCACCGGCCTGCCGGCCGCAGCCTCCTTCAAGCATGTTTCACCTGCAGGCGCCGCTGTAGGTCTTCCGCTCAACGATACCCTGGCAAAGATCTACTGGGTGGATGATCTTGGAGGATTGTCTCCGCTGGCATGCGCATATGCAAGAGCCAGAGGCGCCGACAGAATGTCCTCCTTCGGCGACTTTGTTTCTCTTTCGGATGTGTGCGATAAGGATACGGCAAAGCTGATCAAAAGGGAGGTCTCCGACGGCACCATTGCCCCCGGATACACCGATGAAGCCCTTGAGATCCTCAAATCCAAGAAGGGCGGCAATTATAATGTGATCCAAATAGACCCTGATTACATTCCCGATCCTATTGAAAGAAAGCAAGTATACGGGATCACCTTCGAGCAGGGCCGCAATGAACTGGAAATCAACAATGAGCTTCTTTCCAATATAGTGACGGTGAATAAAAACATCCCCGACAGCGCATTGACAGATATGAAAATAGCACTGATAACGCTGAAATATACTCAGTCGAACTCAGTATGCTATGTAAAGGACGGTCAGGCCATCGGGATAGGCGCAGGCCAGCAGTCCAGGATCCACTGCACAAGGCTGGCCGGCAGCAAGGCTGACAATTGGTTCCTGCGTCAGTCGCCCCAGGTCCTGGACCTGCAGTTTGTCGACACCCTTGGAAGGGCAGACCGCGACAATACCATAGATGTTTATATAGGCGATGAATACGAGGATGTTCTCAGAGACGGCGAGTGGCAGAAGCGATTCAAGGTCAGGCCGGAGATATTCACCAGAGAAGCTAAAAAAGCCTGGCTGACCAGCTTACAGAATGTAACCCTCGGCTCTGATGCGTTTTTCCCGTTCTCCGACAACATCGAGAGGGCACATAAGAGCGGAGTGAGGTATATTGCCCAGCCAGGCGGCTCTGTCAGAGACGACCTTGTGATAGAGTGCTGTGACAAATATGATATGGTAATGACATTTACAGGCATCAGATTGTTCCATCACTGACACTCATCAACTATACCGGACGCACCGATAAAAGGCCGGACACCGTTTAATGCGGAGTCCGGCCCTTTTTGCATGCATTTCTCTTGTCACTCCGGTCAAAGCATTGACCTTGTGCTATTTTTCAGCCTGCAGTCCGGCCAGCAGATATACCAGGGGTGAATTCCAGTAGATCGTTATCTCATTGCAGGAATAGCTCTGGGAGCTGTCTGCATAGCATTTTGCGGCAGGCTTGCCCGCAAGCACATTCTGTGCATACGGATCCTCAAGGTTGGAATTTGCACCGCCTACCAGCATGCCCTTCATGGTTTTCTTCAGCACCTGGGATGGTCTGTGGTGAGTATCATCCGGCGTCTGTGTTCCATAACCTGTTACGAAGCAGTATGAAGTAGAGTTGGCACCGAGCAGGTAATCCAACTGCTTCTTTGCCAGATCGGTATCCTTTCCCAGTACCTTATTTGCCATCAGAATGACCACTCCGTTATTGGCAAGGGTCATATTGCTGCCCCATGGGTAAACCTCGCCCATTGAGGAAAAATAACCGTCGTTTTGTACATTATTCTCTACTGTTGCAATATATGCATTCAGTTTGTCCCTGATCTTGTTTGCCAGGCCCGCATCCTGATTCTCCGAGGTCAGATATGCATAGCAGCCATAGAGGTCCACTGACTCCCAGCCCAGACCGCTTTTAAGGGAAGCAATATCCACCGATGCCAATTTGCTGCCGAAGGATGGGTCGCCGGTGGTCTTGTAGAGCTCACTCAAGGCCCAGAAATACTCATCCCTGTCATCCTGATCAGGGTATTCACCTGTAAGCACATCACCGGGATTTTTAAATCCGCCCTTGTTCTCGTTCTTTTCCATGTATTCGAGAGCCTTCTTTGCCGCAGCAAGACATTTGTCTGCAAACGCGGCATCGTGCTTGTTGTATATCCTTGCTGCCATTGCCATAACAGCTGCAAAGTCTCCTGTTGCACAGTTGGAGATGGGCATGATATACAATTCGTCCGTTACCGTTTCAGGCATCACAGTGCCGTCAAAATTCAGTCCCGTAACCTTGTGGTACACACCGCCGGACTTTTCATCCTGCATCTTGAGCATCCATTCCAGTTCGTATCTGGCCTCATCAAGCACGTCCGGGATACCGTTGCCGCTTTCGGCGATTCCGGCGTTGTCGGTGAATGATCCGCTGTGATCTTCATAAGCCAGGAGCAAATCGGCAACGGCCTTTGCACCGGGCACCACATAACGCCCATAATCCCCGGCATCGTGCCAGCCGCCTGAAACATCCTTTGTGTCGGAGGTTCCATAAATGATAGCTTTGTATGTATGGCAGGCTTTATGAGCAAAGTCTCCTGCATGCTCCTTTGCCAATTCACAGCCGCAGCGCTGTAGATACAGCATTCTTACAGCATCCTCCAACAATTCCTTGTAAACATCGTCAGCTATCACAAACTCATATGACTCGCCGCTGTTTTCCGCTGTGATCTTGTATGTACCGGGCTCCTTCACACTGGAGAAATCACCGTAGGCTACCGTTTCACCTGCGCTTGAGGTTTGTACGGCGCCGGACACATTTCCTGAATACACGACCTTTCCTGTCTCTGTCTCCACAACATCAAACTTCATATCCTTGCTGCTGTCACGGAAAATGGCAGTTTTCTTATCTGCTGTGCGGTATCCGACCTGATTTAAGTTGATCTCAGGTCCTATGTCACCGCTTGCAGAAGCTAAAGCATTGGAATCATCCAGTATGATCAGCTCCACATTATCAATGATGACGGTATGTGCTGCCAGCTCCCCGTCGATCTCATGGAAGCCCATATTAAAGCAAAACCTCGGTGCAGGATCTGACGGCTCTTCCATTGTGAAGGTAAACTCATAATGCTTCATCTCTGTTGTCAGCTGAACATCCTCCTGCCCTGCATACGCATGATAATCACCGCCATTCAGCTGGACCCTCCAGTCTATCACCCTGTCCACGCTGGACTGCATATCGAATGCCACCTTGTATACTGCATTCTGAAGCAGTTCGAAGCCATCACAATATACCTGTACCGCATGCTTTACGGTACCGATATTATCGATGGTCACCACAAGCTGTCCATCCTTCACCTCTGTAGCTCCCTGGCCTCCCGATTCCTTGTACAGGCCCCATTTGTAATCGATTTTGTTGAAATAACCACCGGGGATAAGATTGCCTTTTTGCTCCTCTTCGGTCAGCTGAACTTCTTCAGCCGGCGGAGCTTCTTCAGGCGGCTTGACCTCCTGAACAGGCTGTGCCGCATCGGCAGGCTGTTCCTGGCCCGGCTGTTCCCCGGGCTGCTCACTGTCAGTACCCTGATTCCCGGTACTGCAGGCAGTCATAGACAGTACGAGACATACTACCAACAACAATGACCAAAACTTTTTCATTCTAATCCTCCCAAATTACATCATCTCAAATATATCCTACATCACATATCAAATCCGCTATGCTGACATTCATCTTAATTATATGGATTATGGCAAATTTTTTCAATTACTTTTAACTAATTATCCACGGCAGGTCCCAATACCACTCCGGCAGGTTCTGCAAAGGTAAGGTGCACATAATTTTAGGTTTAGGGGTATAAATTACCCGGCATACGAGTGTTTGACTAATAAAGCGCAATTTATATTGCTTATGTAAAGTTGATACCTACTATTCTTCAATTTTCCCAGCGATATTTCTGTCACCGGCATAAATAGCTTCTGGAGTCAAAGTATAGCAGCATAAATAGCACCTGGATTCAAAGTATAACGGTATAAATAGCTTCTGGACTCAAAGTATGGCGGTATAAATAGCACCTGGACTCAAAGTATGGCGGTATAAATAGCACCTGGACTCAAAGTATAACGGTATAAATAGCACCTGGACTCAAAGTATAACGGTATAAATAGCTTCTGGACTCAAAGTATGGCGGTATGAGTAAAACCGGACTAAGAAAAACATGAGAATAAATCAGTATCTCGTATCAGGAACGTGAATTTACCGTGGAGTCGGTTATCTTTTAATTCTTCCTTCTCAGATTAGCACCAAGGTTCGGTTCTACTATTTCCCAAAAGTTGATATTTCACCTGCCAAGGTGTAACATATTTACATGTATGGATATTATAGTTACTTCACTGCTGCTATGATGTGGGATATTCCTTGCATTGAAGCTGTTATTGGTATCGAAAATGCAAAAGCCATCGATACTGATATTACGGTATCAAGTTATGATGCTCGGTTTTACACAAAAGGAATAAATGTCTATTCAACAGAACTGGCTCTTCCGCATGGTGCGGTAACAGTCCGAGACGGCAAATTTATTGCGTCACCTGAATTATTGTTTCTGGAGCTTGCAAGAAAATTGAGCATCCACCGTCTTATCCTGCTGGGTCTGCAGTTATGCTCGCATCCACCGGGACTCCCTTCTGATGCGATCACTACAAAAGAAAAAATTGCTGCATTTCTGGCAAAGACCTCTGGGCACCATGGACATCGTAAAGCTATGAGGGCTGTGAGGTACGTTGAAAATGGGTCCGCATCGATTATGGAATCACTTTCCTATATGATCCTGGGACTGCCTCATGCTCTCGGAGGTTACGGGCTCAGCGGAGCAGTTTTTAATCATGTGATAAGGCTTAAAGGTGAAGCGGTGATACGTCTGGGACAGGACCGCTGTTTTGTGGATCTGTACTATAAGTATGCAAAATTGGGTGTTGAATACGAGAGCTACGCTTATCACAGCAGCCCATCAGAACTGGGGAAAGATGCCGTCCGTTCAGCTGCTCTTCACAGAAAGGGCATCAAAGAACTGCATTTAAACACCATACAGTTGTATGACAGGGACGCTTGCAGAGATTTTGCCTATATTCTCGCGGCTCGTCTTGGAAAACGAATATATATTCGTGCAAGGAAGTTCGATGAGATGCACACTCTCTTGAGGGAACTGCTTCCAAACAGAAAATCTGATATTGATAAATTAAATGAGATAGTTTAATAAATATTATGTTATTGGTTTCGGTGCAGAAACTTGTTTATAATCTCATAGGACGTATCGCAAAGCATATCCTCGTGTTTGATCTCTGTCAGTGTGGCCACATCGCAATTGTCTATCCTATCAGCCACCCTCATGGAAGCTTCATGTACTATCGTAGTATCATCCATGGACGAGATGATCAGCACCGGTTCTTCAATATCCCTGGCATATCTGACCGGGTTGTTAAAATTTTCAATCAGACATTGCCGGTATAACAGGCAAACCCATGAACAAAAATCCTAGTGGATGAATTTGCAATTAAGGGCAGGCATAGAGGTGTTTTGAGGAAACATAATGTAGTATAATCCGAATTATGTATATTGTTTATGGATGGATTGCCATAAAATCATTATATTTCCTGCCCTTTCTTGCAAATTCATCCACCAGGATTTTTTAGTTATAAATGTCGCCTATAAATTAAGGCAGACAGCAAATCTCCATGTCTGCTGCCTGCCTTCAGTATCTATTTATACCCACCTGATCATAATACACTGTCATAACGCATCGTTAAGGCAATCGGCACCCGACGCCTTGCGTTTTCTGCATTATTTCATACCCAATCTGTCGCCGTAGCGCTCAAGGACATAATCCAGATCCTTGTCGCCTCTGCCTGAGCAATTGACCAGAATGGAGCCGGTACCAAGCTCTTTTGCCAGCTTCATAGCATATGCAACGGCATGAGCACTTTCCAGTGCCGGTATGATGCCTTCCATCTTTGACAGAGTGAAGAAAGCATCGATGGCTTCTTCATCGCTTGCTGTCACATATGTCACTCTTCCCAGATCTCTCAGATATGCATGCTCAGGTCCAACCGACGGATAATCCAGTCCGCTTGCTATGGAATACACCGGATCCGGCTCTCCCTTTTCATCCTGCAGCATTATGGAATTGAAGCCATGCATTACTCCCTCTGTACCATAGGTCAGGCTCGCGGCATGTTCTCCTTTTTTTGTTCCGACTCCGAGAGGCTCGACTCCGTAAAGCTTTACAGGGTCATTCAAAAACGGAGTAATAATGCCCGCAGCGTTGGAACCTCCGCCAACACAAGCGACCACGGCATCAGGCAGGTTTCCTGTCATCTCCTGGAACTGCTCCCTTGCCTCGATACCGACTACTGTCTGGAAATCCCTGACCATAAGGGGGAACGGATGGGGTCCGACAACGGAGCCTATACAGTACATCGCATCCTCAAACTCTGTCATATATGCTTCGAATGCCGCATCAACAGCCTCCTTCAGCGTTTTGAGCCCATGTGATACAGGAACCACCCGAGCGCCCAGCAGCTTCATTCTGGCAACATTGGGCGCCTGCTTTGCTATGTCTACCTCACCCATATAAATATCGCATTCCATACCGAAAAATGCTGCCGCTGTTGCCAGTGCAACACCATGCTGGCCTGCGCCGGTCTCAGCGATTATTTTTTTCTTGCCCAGATACTTGGCCAGAAGAGCCTCTCCCATACAGTGATTGAGCTTGTGCGCTCCGGTATGGTTCAGATCTTCCCTCTTTAAATATATCTGGCAGTTCCCCAGTGAGTTGGACAGTCTTTCACAGTGATATGTGGGTGTGGGACGGCCTTGAAATTCTTTCCGTATCCTCCTGAGCTCACTGATAAACTTTGAGCTCTGGCAAATGGTCTGATACCCTGTGTTTATTTTCTCAAACTCCGAAACCAGCTGCGGGGGGATATATGCTCCTCCATAGGTGCCAAAATAGCCTTCCTTTGTAGGGGTCTGCTTTCTATACAGTGCAAAGTCAACATTAGGATTCAACATAATAATTCTCCTTTTCATAAATTATTCACATGGCAAATTATCGAAATTTGCGGTTCATCGAATACTCATTCTAAAATTATGGGTCCAATAGATTTTAGCAAATGATGCGGTATCTTCCTGCCAAGATATGCCATCGAAAAACGTGGATCTCACACTTCATTTCCTCATCTCATCTCCCTCTTTACTATTCTCATCTCTTCTAGGCTAACTGCACTTCCTGTGAAACAAAAAACTCCTGCCCCTAAATCAAGGGGCAAGAGTATATCTCCTGCGGTACCACCCAAGTGATGCTGCCGTCTCAAACACAGCCCGCATCTGCTCGTTCCGCGCATGTTTCCGCGCGCTTCCTTTATAACGGGTGAAGTTCCCGTCAGATACTACTCACAAGGCTTTGTGCCTGCTTTCGGTCTGCCCTCACAAGTCCATTCGATCCGTCCCTGCCTGCCGCGATCCCACCAGCTGCGGCTCTCTTTGAGGTGGCCTGCGAATTTACTTCTCTTGATCATCGGTTGGTTCATTGTTAAATCTACTATAAGCTAAAAATCACATATCTGTCAAGAGTTTTTTAGTTTCCGGCACCCGACCTATGCCCCCTCCCAAAACTGAACAGTATCAAGGATCTCCTTTATTTTATCCATTTCAAATCCGATAAACTCAAACATTATTTCACCGTTTCCTATTGTATCGATCTTAAAGAATATATGGGCACTTGTATTACCGCCGATTTCCTCAACAACGGAGCATTGTACACCGTTGCTGGTGGTATAGCCGGAATGGATGAAGTCCTTATCCGACTTGTCATCAGTGATGTAGACACTGCCTTCACCTTCTACCGGCAGCTCTCTGGGTATGAATGTCATGTTGATCATCTCGGATATATTGTCATCTGTATCATAAAAGCAAGCACTCAGCCATTTGTGAACAGTATTGCCTATCTCACTCTCATAACATATGAACCCGCTGTTTTCCAGTGTACAAATCGTACTTCTTCAGTATCCACTCATCAGCAGCCAATTGTTCGGCACAAATTACATTTTCCATTTCTCCGCTCCATTCTTAAATAAGACAATCGAGAGCAATAAAAAGTCACAGTTGATCTTACTATTTCTACAGCAATTTTCCTGCAGCCTGCATAGGAAATCAAAAACCACACCGCTAAGAGTGTGGTTTAGACTGCATTGTTTGGCAGATAGGCAGCTTTATTGATCGAAAGCCGAAAGGATCTCAGCACCTTTTTTTACATAAGCAATGAACTGTTCCAGCTCCGCATGGGCGTTTACATACCTTCCGCCCTCATATTCCTGTCCGTCGTTTACGTCGATCCAGGTCCCCGCAGGCAGGTACACCTTGCGGTCAGTCTGACACTGAGTAACTATGGGGGCAAAGAGTATGTCGCTGCCGAACATGTATTGATCTCCCAGAGTATAGCAGACTTCATCCTCCGGGTATTCATAGAACATCGGACGCATCAACGGAGCTCCGGTCTCGCTTGCAATATCCATATACTTGTGGATATATGGACGCAGCCTCTCTCTCAGGTCGATCAAATCCTTTAATATGGGATATGCCCTTTCTCCGAAGCTCCATATCTCGTTGTCTCCACCGCTTGGCTGCTTGATCCCGGGATTTCGCTCCTTCTGATTCTTGGTTCGAAACCTGTCTCCATGCAGCCTCATGACCGGGCAGAATACGCCAAACTGGAACCACCGCACGATCAGCTCCCGGAAGTAATCACTTTCTGTATCACCGAGCCAGAAACCGCCTATATCACTGTTCCACCAGGGAATACCGCACATGGCCATATTCAGTCCGGTCTTGACACTCATCCTGAGAGCTTCGAAGGTGGAAAGTATATCTCCGGACCATACCAGGGCGCCAAATTTCTGGCTCCCGATCCAGGCAGACCGCGTCAGCGATATTATTTCGCTCTCACCGGCGCTTTTCAGTCCTTCATAAAAAAGCTTTGTATAGTAATAAGGATAAAGCAGAGCGACTTCCTCTCCATTGCCCAAATACAAGCGAAGATTATCGTATTGATTCGGCACGAAATCGGGTTCCGCCTGATCCAGCCAGTAAGCTTTAATCCCGTTTCTATAATAATTTTCATGGATTTTGGACCAGACATATTCTCTGGTTTCGGGATTCATTGGATCAAAGTATGTCTGGAGGCCATGAAAATCGAATATCCCGTACTGGCCTCTTTCTGTCCTTACAAGCATATTTCGTTCGTCCATATATGCAAAGTTTTCGCTCTTTGGATTTATGGTGGGCCACACTGATGCGATCACCCTGATCCCCATCTCGTCCAGCTCCTCACACATTTTCTTCGGATCAGGCCAGTATCTGGGATCCAGCTTAAGGTCTCCCTGTTCTGTCCAATGGAAAAAGTCGATAATTATCACCGAGATCGGTATCCCGCGTTTCTTATACTCTCTTGCCACCTCGAGCAGCTCATCCTGGGACTCATATCTCAATTTGCACTGCCAGAAGCCAGAAGCCCATGCCGGGAATTTCGGCGCATGACCTGTGAGATCGGCATACTTTGACATCACCTCTGCCGGCGTATCCCCCGCGATAACGACATAATCCACCTGCTTTGTGGAGTTTGCCTCCCACAGCGTGTGATTTGCGGTCAGATCACAGCGTCCGACGGATGGGTTGTTCCAAAGGAATCCATAGCCTCTGGAGGAATATACAAAGGGTATCGAGGTTTTCGTGTTTTTATGTAAAAGCTGGCTTGTGGCGCCTTTCAAGTCAAAGCAGTCATTCTGCTCCTGCCCCATGCCATAGAAATGCTCGTTCGCATTTGGCTCAAATATCACCGTGGCCCGATGATTATCGGCCCCCTGCGACAGATACTCCCTGTATCTGCTGTTGAATGCCATTTCAGAGCGTTCGGTCAGGATCTCCTTCCCGTTCTTGTAATAGACGACCTTCCCGCTTTTGAATATTTCCGCGGATATCTTGCCATTTATTATGACCGCCTTTTCTTCATCGGCTTGTATGCTGCACTCTGTTTCAGGCTGCTCAAGAAGGTTCCAGTTTTCATCCGTTATCGTGGAATTGGGAGTCGACCTGAAACGCAGGATGTCCTTCCCCCAGGGCTCAAGTACAGCTATCTCATCCCTCTTCTGAAATACGATGCTGTTGCCTTTTACACTTAAAACGCCCATAGCTTCCTCCTTTTTAGGTGCCTGGCACCCGATTGACATATACATTATACAATAAAATGCAATAAAATAGTATTTTTCAAGCCCTCCACTATAACACCAGGTTTATCCTCGGTACTATTCTTTTTTTATCGAAGAGAAGTAGGATGTAAACACACATGGATGATGTGATCAAGGTGGAGCAGCCGGGGTACGGTTTCGGCTAGGCATCGTGCCCGGCACCTGACTGTCGCGCTATCCAAAGCTTGTTGCCTTCCTTTGCGACCTCACTGTACTTGAGCATAGCAGACTCTCTATTGCCTTCTATTTCATCCATCCGGGCCAAATAATAAAGGATACTCATGCGTGCACGTTTACTTATCTTTTGAGCGAGCAGTTTATTGAACTGCTCCCGGCTTTCGCAATACCGCTTTAAATGGAAAAGCCTTTTGGCTACAAGCATTTTTGCCGCAAATTCTGCCTTTTTACCTATTGGCGGCAGAACAGCCATCTCAGTTTCAAACAGCTCTTCGGCACGGTCGATTTCACCTGATCCAAAATAACAGGATATCAAATTGGCCGTATAAGCAAAAAGAGAACCGTTCCTGACTGACAGACGACTTTTATCGATGGAGAGCAGTATCTCCTTTGCTTCCTCAAATCTGCCCAGCTCTATCAGGCCTGTTGACCTGTTGATAAGCAAAATATTTTTGAGCGCTGGATTCCTGCCTGTTATATTTATCTGTTTGTCCGTTCTTTCAAGAAACGCCTCAGGATCACAGCGATCATCCAGCAAGCCCATACGATATTTGTTCCGCACCATACCAGCAGTAATATATATTATCACAATGAGCAGGATCGTGATCGCAGCAGCTAAAAATGGGTGACTCCCTATTGCAAGCAAGACAGCCATTATCATTAATGTTAACAGAAAAAAGATCACTCTGTTTACCAACATACCCACCTCTTGATTCCATCAGACAATTTGTTCTATATTAACCTTATTATAAAATCTTATTATGTTTTTGTAAAATCCTGATGGTATTTCAGACGCAGACACAATTCACTTACTGGCCTGGCCGGATGGGGCAGGAACGGCTCCGGTTTGAAATGGTGGTTTTTCTCAATGATTTCATATCTGTTCTCCGGTGCCCGCTCGGCCAATTCACCGCAGTGCATTACCATGCCTGGTACATACCCCTTTTTAGCAGAAGGCTTGCCGATCAGCCGCCAATAACAACAAAAGCAGACAGCCGGTTTTTATCCTGATGACTGTCTGCTTTCTATTATCATAGACTCCTGTTCGATTCTTTTGCCTCATTATTTTTCGGCTTTAAGTTTGGGTGCCTTCAGCAGCGCTATTATAGCAAAACCTACGACTGCTGCTGCAGCTGCAATTACAAATGCAGTTGTGAATGCTTTTGCTGCGCTGAAGTATGCAACGATATATGATGAGGCTACAGCCCCAACACCGAATCCCAGCAGGATCATTCCGTAAATCGTCGCGACATTTTTAGTTCCCCAGAAGTCGGCGGTCAATGCCGGAAAGACTCCAAGGAAGCCGCCGTATGAAAATCCTATGACCGCGATGAACGCAAGCATCAAGTATGCCTTGGTGAAGGAAACGCCTATTATAGAAAGGGCAGCGATGACAAGAAGTATCAGCAGTACCTTCCTTCTTCCCAGTTTATCTGATATACCGGCCCAGAAAAGGCGTCCGAAGGAATTGAAGCCGGTGATGATCATGACTCCGGCAACAGCCGCTTCCTTTGTCAGGCCGCTGTCCGGCTGCAGACCGAGGATCTTTGCCATGGGTATCATCATCGATCCGGCTGCCGTCGCGCACATGAACGCAAGGGTCACCATATAGAACTGTGGTGTTTTCAGCGCTTCGGATGGTGTGAAGCTTTGTGCGATTATTCCGTCCTTTGGTGCCGGAGGTGTCCATCCCTCGGGCTTGAAACCTTCCGGAGGGCTATTGATGAAAAATGCACCGGCTATGTTTACGACGAAAAACACGACACCTAATATGGAAAATGTATTCAGTACACCATATGACCTTATCAGTGCTTCGGCAACGGGCGTGAACACAAGTCCGCCAAATCCGAGGGCTGAAACGATGATCCCTGTTACAAGGCCCCTTTTATCAGGGAACCATTTCTGGCAGCAGGCAATGGTGGTGGTGTATGACATTCCCATACCGAATCCGCCCAATATGCCATACGTCAGCCAAAGCAGCCAGGGAGCCGCTTCAGTGGTGAATTTGGCCATAAAGAAACCCAATCCCAATATGACACCGGCTGCAATGATCACCGGTCTTGGTTTCAATTTGTCCTGCAATCTCCCTCCGATGGTACTTCCTATTGTCAATACTCCCAACAGCAGTGAATAAGCTAATGTACCGTGGGATGCAGGCCAGTTGAATAAAGCGTTGGGTGTCGATGGACTAATGATAAGGTATGACTGGAAAACACTCCAGATGTATGCCGTACCCAGGCATAGCTGAATCGCTATACTTGCAGCAACAGGTATCCAACGGTTAAATTTTGGTGCAGAAATAGTATTACTCTCCATAAAAGCATCCTTTCTACGCAATTTGCTGACATTTTTAGGTAAACCAATACAACCATTCTTACATCATTTTGGCTCAAATAATAAATACTGTATGAAATTCATGGTTTTTTGAATGCTTCCTTAAGGTTACATGACCAAATAATACTGTAATTCCGGTATTTTTTCAATGAAATTGAGATAAAAGTAAAAAAGCGCAAAAAAGACCCTCAAAAATGGATAATAATCGTTAGGGTTCCAAGGGCATCAGTGAGACAGCTATCAATCTTCGGTGTCCAATCCTCTAGCTGTCATTCCTCGCATTAAACCAGTACATAGAATAAGCGCATATAAGCATTATGATTGAAGGTAAATAGAAAACATTCAATAATGAAACTACTCTGGTGATTACTGTGCTTGCGCTAAATGTTGCTGTAGTGATTTGCCGAGCATTGAGCTTGCTTAATACTATGAAGTTATGTATAAGGCTTGCGGCAGAAGGAATAACAAAAACCATAGTAAAAGCACAAATAATGAGCGCAACACCAAATCCTGTCGTGCAGGTCGTATTTGCTCTCAGCCTGCCGGAAAACTGTGTGTATAGTATCACAAATATCGCTGTAGTCATAACAGTACCTGCTATACCCGGCCAGTTAACATAGATCTGGTCGTAGTCAAGTATTCCGAACAACTCCATGAAAGGTTGCTGCATGATATTGACCAGAAGATAAAAGGCAAAATAAATAAGCTGCAGTATGAGAGAAAAACTCAATAGCTTTTGAATAGGGCTGAACTTATTGTTGACTTGATCCATAATGTAATCCTCCTATAGTTTTGATTGATGAAGGACAGCTGCCCATCCCCATCAATGGTGGTCCCAGATTATCAGGTGTCTTCTTAATGATGGTTTCGAACCCGCAGGTCTTGGGATTCCTATACAGCTTCCTGACTATTTATGGCCGCAGTTCTTTTGAAAGCCTATCCGAATCCGTAATAGCGGCCCCGGGAGCTGCTTTGTGTCGGCTCAGGTATCCTGCCGCCAAAGCCGCCGGCAGCGTTTCTGGTCAAGCCCATGACCACACCAAAGCGGTACGAGAGACTTTTGAATCTTGAAGGCTTGACTACGGAAAT
Organism: Clostridiaceae bacterium; assembly: GCA_012519745.1. Classification (GTDB taxonomy): domain Bacteria; phylum Bacillota; class Clostridia; order Acetivibrionales; family DTU013; genus DTU013. The sequence continues at coordinate 23,346 of JAAYPO010000012.1, forward strand.
TTCCATGATTTCTTCTCCGGCACCGGTACATAGGCAGATTTGGATATTTTCCTTCTGGTAGCGAAGCAAAATGTGCGACAAATCGTTCTGTATCCCGTCGGAGCACACAATTACCCTGCGGATCCCCGCATTGAGCAGAAACGCAGCTGACGGCATGTCCTGAGGGAAAACACACCACCGGTTATCGTATGTCCCCGGCTGCTTCCCCCTTCCGTTCATTCTGTTGGAGTCAAGCATGAAAACCGGAGGAGCTTCTGGACTTATATCATATGTGGTTAATACATCTGCACCGTCAAACAGGGCTGTTGCGATCTCACCGACCTCGACAACCATCGAAGATGCACGCCCGTCCACACCGTTATAGAGCGGAACAGGCCGATACCCCAAGCGCGCCAGTGCCAAGCTTTCGATAACACCGCTTCGGCCGGGAAGGTCAACGATGAGCATAGTTTGTCTATCCAGATTCTCCACCCAGGATGTTTCGGGTATGTGCATCATCTTAAAGCTTCTTTCGGCAGGGCGCATAAACAAGACAGGCTTTGCCCACTGTGTCCACAATGCATCATCCGGCGCCCAAACCTTATATACCTCCAGATTATTCCTCACTTATTTATACCTCCTTTTCGGGGTCAGGCTTGCATAATTGCCTTATTTTGAAACCAATAATGGTATGTCCTTCGCTCTGTCGTCGATCCTGGGGTACGGGCTTATCCTGCCATATAGACCCGTGCTCTTTCCGTTCACTGTAAACACACCTACACACAGGTGGTAGACTTCCCCATTCACATCCGTCAGCGGCCGGCTCGTGAACTTGCGCTGGGCCAGCCAGTTCCCGGGATCACTACGGGCTGCTTTTACGATATGAAGCCGCTCCTTCTCACTTATTGCCCCTTTGATGGAAATACCGTCCCCCACTCTTCCCAGAGCAGGCTTGTATATCCACTCTACGTCCTGCAGTTTGACCGATTTGGGATCCCTGGTCTCAGGCAATAATTTTTTCCATGTGGGGACATCGACCCCCAATTGATCCCATACCAGCGGCAACCGTTTTGATTGGGTGAATATGGCCACAGGGTGGTTGCATGAGGCTGTCCGACAATCGAAATACCCCTTCCAGTCTGACCTGCGGGGCAGGTTCGTCAGCCATTCCAGGGGGAAGAACCGCACGATCCCGTCAATATGGCCTTCCCTGCCTTCTATTATGCATACCGCATTATTGTCCTTCCATACTATATGATCCGGCGCAGCAAAAACAGTACGGTATCCGTGCGCCTGAAAAAAATCGCTCAAAAACTCCATGACCTGCCGGTCATCCGAATAAGACGTCGCATGAACAAATGCAATAACGCCGCCCTTATCGACATTCGCCGAAAATGCCTGTAAAAGGCTTTCACCAATATGCCGTCGTGGCTCATAGCCATCAAAATACTCACATGCTATTTGAGGCAGGATAGATGCCTCGGCAAGCCCTCCGGGCACATCGCTGTTGACTTCGGATACCGCCCATCCGTCCGTTGTCGGATGGAAATCAAATCTCATCAGTCGGATGTTTTGGCTCCTGTCATAGTTGGAGATCCGGCCCAGTGCTTTAAGGACCTTTCGGGGCAGCCCCAATTTTTTCGCCAATTCCGGCTTGTGGACGAAGGCCTCTTCCATAAGCATGGTTTCCTCCGATAGCTGCTCGGCCCAGGTTTCCAACTGTCCGGCAGTCTCCTGATCCATCAGGACGACATGCTTTGCTATGGTATTGTGATCCCCCACCTGCGGATCCCATTTGTATGCATTGAATATTACGTTATAGCGATACTCTGAATATCGCTCATTCGGGATCAAAGCTAGTTCAACAGTATTTTTCATAGGACAGCTCCTGGTAAGACTGCGGACACAATGCCGTAGATCGGGTTTTCAACAAATGGGAACATCAAAACGCTTGCGACTGCGAACGCAAGGTACACGGCGCTCCAGTAAAGCGAGCCAAATAAATATGTATTGGTGATGCTCTCATTCAATTTGGCTTTATGTATATAGTAGCGTTCAATTATTATTGCAAGAGCGGTCAGCGGTAAAACCGGCCATCCGACAAGAAATTCGATAATTGTGCTGTAAAATGAGGTCCAGTCCCCTGCGGACGCCCTTGCCAGAATTATCCCGCTGGCCAGCAGATAGGCGCCAAAACGAACTCCGCAATAGATGTCCCTGTCTGTCGTAATACGCTCAAAGACCTGTGCGAATGAATTGATGAGCCTGGCAAGAAGGACCCATGATATCAGCCCCAGTCCTCCGGCAAAAATAACACACCACCAACCGGGACCGTCTCCTATATTTGCTCCCGAATATATTGTCACCAATCCGATAAATGCTCCGCTGACTGCATATAAAGCTGCCTTGTTGTTCAAATTCAGGACATCATCGATCCAGGAGATATCAAAAAAGATAAAGACTGCCTTCATCCCTAAGAAGGCCCATGCGTAACCCAGCAGGACATAGAATATTATATAAAGCAGATCATTCACAACATCAAACGATGCCAGAACCTTCAGTGTATATATAATTATGAAAAAAGAAACTACCGGCAGCAGACCCAGTACATACTTTATGGTTTTATCACGTCTGACAGGCCCGATACCCGGCAGTCTCCGGTACCAGTCCCGCATATTTTTTACTGTATGATAGCCGGAAAATATTAATATTACGAGCTCGGTAAAATCCATTTTTCAGTCTCCCCAAAAACTTAAGTGAACTCAGTTTTTCCAATTATAACAAATAAAGCTGTAATAGTACATACCGGAGTGGGGTAAAGCAGCACGAAGCCGGATTTAGCCGCGTGGCGGTGCGGA
>JAAYPO010000124.1 GCA_012519745.1 Clostridiaceae bacterium
ATAAATTTTCTGGTGGAAATAACGAGAAGGTCACACCCGTTCCCATCCCGAACACGGCAGTTAAGCTTCTCAGTGCCGAAGATACTTGGCTGGAGACGGCCCGGGAAAATAGGTCTCCGCCGGATTTTTATTCCTCAATAGCTCAGTCGGTAGAGCATGCGGCTGTTAACCGCAGGGTCGTAGGTTCGAGTCCTACTTGAGGAGCCAAATACGCCTCGTTGATAATATTATCATCGAGGTTTTTTGTTTTTATCGAGCATTCGGGAGTACAGTGTGCAAAAACATCATTATCTGGGCAGAAATCATGATAAAACCTTGAATTTATGGGCAATCAGGCTACATAATCCGGGATTCAATTGCATTATTGGGCATCAATTAGGTAAAATATAGCAAATATGTGCCCAGATAATGATGTTTTTGCACAGCGCGGCATCAAACCCAACAATTGCATAAAAATGACGGATATGGTATAGTAATCACTGATTATTTGCTAACAGCAGACTTATTAGCCTTATGTGACGTAATCAATTGCAATAAATTTTTCTTAGCAGTGAAGGGGTTATGAGCTATGAGAAAAAACGCCTTGGTGATACTTGTTGTACTGATATTTTTATTGACCGGCTGCACTATATCAATAAACAATGAGCGGGATACACCTGGCATAACTAACGGCAATATATCCGGTGCGGCAGACGATAATGCGCCCGGAAGCCCAACTGACACCACACTCCAGGATCCGACTGAAAGCACACCTGACGAATCAGCCGGCAGTCCGGACGGAAGCGCCGGTTCCGATGAAGCTCTGTATGATGGTATGGATAAAGTAAAAATCGAATGTGCAGACTCATTCATAACAGACGTGTATAGCAGCATAATCATGGATGAAAAAGATAACTTCAAAGAAGCAAAGTACAGTATCATCCAGGGCAAGGATGGAACAAAATACACTGCCGAATTGCGTTATGATAGTAAAGACTACATATATTATTTCAAAGTACATGATGAGAGCGGAAAAAATCTCATGTCCCTGACAACATCTGCATCATATTATGGCGATGTCTTTGAAGTTTTGGATCTCAACATGGATGGATATGCGGACATCAAGCTATTGACAGCAGAAGGCACTATGAACTGTGTCTATGATTTCTTTCTTTGGGATGCTGCTGCTCAGAAGTTTACTAAGGCGGTATGTGATGAGGAACTGCTTTTTGCGGAGATGGAGGTACATGAGGATCATTTGCAGCTATGGGGGAGAAACAGCGGTAGTTCGGGGGTCATAACAAAATACAAGTGGGAAGGGAATAAGCTTTTGAAGATATCGGAAGAGGAATATCATGCCGATGATGCGGATGCAGGTGCAGATACAGACCCGGATGCAGGTGCAGATGCGGATACAGGCGGAATAAGTGGTTGGCGATTCACTAAAGACGATATCAAAATAAATGGAAAGACCATTTTGGGGATATCGTATGAACAGTTATTGCAGGCATTCGGCCAACCTGTTGAAACAAAAACCTATAAAATAAATCCTCCTACAGCGGGACCTGATTATTTTGAATATATTTATGTATGTGTATATAACGGCTTCGAATGTGAGATTTACATTGGGGACGATGAAAAGACTCCAGAACCTGCAGATTCTGTATTTAGATTTGATATAACAAGCCCGGATGCCAGATTGGATTGTGAATTGTATATAGGAATAGATACAGATGAACTTGATCTAAGATATGGCATAAACAAATTCTACAGGTTAAATGAAGCTGAGAGCTATGATCTAAATAACATAAAGCATGTACTTGAAAGCTATAAGCCGGAAGGGTACTACTCCGGATATGAGAAGGCAGCCATCGTATATCATGATTTCAACAGCTTTGAAGAACCGCTTGCCAAGGCACTGGTGCTTCTTTTTGATGATGACACAGACAGTGTCGAGCGAATTGTATTCGGATATCCGACAGCAAACTGATACTGATATTATATGAGAATGTCATAGATAATAGGGCCGGCAGTGCTCCGCCGCAGTGACAAATCTGCAGACAGCGCTGTCGGTCTCTTTAGTTTCTCGGAGTCCATAACACCATCATTTGGACGCATGCGATATTTTTCTTCGAAAGATGCGTTATAACGATGCGAGCGTATCTCCCACCTCGTTGAAACGCGCAGAGGAAAGAAAAATTTTCTACAATCATAGATTTTTCTTTGAAAGATGCGTTGTAAGACAAAAAGAACATTTTTTCGTTTATAATAAGTGTACGGCAAATTGCACGCAACAACAATGAATTACTATGATATGCCAATTTAGAGAGGAAAAAACATGGACATAAAGATAATCACTGCCCCGCTTGTCGGCGGTCTTATAGGATTGATAACCAACGGCCTGGCCATAAGGATGCTTTTCAGACCGATGAAGCCGGTTTATATAGGCAAGCTCAAGCTGCCCTTCACCCCCGGTCTCATACCAAAGGAAAGGCCAAGGCTGGCAAAATCCATAGGTGAAGTCATAAGCAGGGACCTGCTGAACAAGGATACACTGAGGACCACTCTTTTATCAGACTCGATGAAGGAAAGCATGAATTCCAAAATAGATGAAATGGTGGCCAAATACAGCCAGAACGAAGAAACAGTCAGTGAAACCATAGAGAAGTTTGTCGCAAAAAACATTTTAGATGAGAAGCTGGACAACGCAAAAGAGATACTGTCGCTTACGATAACCCAGAAGGCTATTGAGCAGGATATAGGCAAAAGCATCGTTGACTATGCTTACGAGGAAATAATGACAAAGACAAAGCCGGTGTTCAAGTCAATAACAAGCACCGCGATCACCTCTTTCAAGCAGCCTCTGGCAAACAGGATCAACACGATGATAGATACAAAATCAAGGCCGTTGATAGAAAAATTCCTGGAAGATCAGGCTGAAGAGATATTGAATATGCCAATCAAGGAAATCGTTGTCAAATACCAGGACAAAATACCTCAGATAAAGATGTATTTCTGGAACATATACGAGGAAGCAATCACAAAAAAACTGGCCGATGTCCTGGACACAGTGGGCATTTCAGAGGTTGTGACCGGAAAGATAAACGAATTGGAGCTGCCTGAATTGGAAATCATGATCAACGAATTGATGAAGAAGGAGCTCAATGCGTTGATATGGCTGGGTGGACTGCTTGGAGCAGTCATGGGATTCATCAATGTCATTATTGACAAACTCTAGATAGACAAACACCGTATAGACAAACCTAGATATAAAAACACTCAGGATATACAAACTCCAGATAGACAAACCTAGATATACAAACTCCGGGATGTGTTTCAAAATATAGAGCTGGCTATGACTGCCGGCTCTCCTCATGCCCGACATGTGTTCTGATGTGAGAAGGGTAGATATCTTGTTGTGTCTTGTCAGATTATTTACTACTTTTTAATAGGATTATGCTATAATATGTGATATTATGTAGGAACATAACGAGAAAAGTCTAGTCTAATAAATACCTATAATAAAAACTGTAAGTGCACATAAAATATTGGTGCTTATAAAAATCACATATGATGAAACAGGGGGGCATTTTATGAAATCGATCCAAAGGACCGGGATACTAGCTGTATTATTGGCAACAGTACTGCTGTTTACAGGCTGCACAGGACAGAAGATCCAGCCACAGACGCCGGATAATGGCGGGACGGCGGGTCAGCAGACGGGAAATCCGGCAGGATCAGAGGATATCGACGGCAGCGAAACCAGCGGGCAAAATACCGCAGAAAATGATACAGGCGATGGCACAGCAAGTAACGGTACAAGCGACGGCGCTGCGGGATCGGATGAGGAGCCCGGTACTGACCAGGAACCGGCAACCGACGGTGCCGAGACTAATGAGAAGGCCCCTGTAAAGGCAAAAGCACTTTACCTGACCGGCTGGACTGTGGGAAGCTCTAAAAAGGTCGAGCATTATGTCGAGCTGGCAAATACTACGGAAATAAATGCGTATGTTGTGGACATCAAGGATGATGACGGCTTTGTAGGATATGAGTCACAGGTACCTGAGGTCCGCGAAAACGGCACATGGAAGAAAAAGTACAATCCCGACAGCGTGCTGAAGGCATTTCACGACAACGATATATATGTTATCGGCAGACTGGTGGTTTACAAGGATCCGTTGTATTCGGTGAAGAGGCCCGATCTGGCGATAAAAAACATCAACGGCGGATTGTGGAAGGACAACAGCGGATTGACATGGCTCAATCCATACAACAAAGAAAATTGGGATTATACTATAAGCATAGCAAAAGAGGCAGTAGCAAAAGGATTTGACGAAATCCAGTTCGACTATATCAGATTCCCCAGCGATGGGAAAGCCAAACAAATGGACTTTACCGGTATAGAACAGGAAAAGTATGAGGCTATATGTGAATTCCTCGCATATGCAAAGGAACAGATCCCCGAAGTGCCGATATCTGCAGACGTATTCGGAATAATAATGGAAAGTCCCAAGGATACGGAGCGAATAGGCCAGTATCTTGAATTCGTAGGCAAAGACGTCGACTATATATCGCCGATGGTTTATCCATCCCATTATGCCTATGGTCAAATAGTCAATAAGGTAAAATTCGATGCGCCGGATCTTGAACCCTATGCGGTGGTTTATAACACTCTGTTAAAGGGCAAGGAAAGGATAGCGCAGGCCGGTGAATACAAGGCAAAGGTCAGGCCCTATCTTCAGGATTTCACGGCATCCTGGCTCAAGCCGAGGAATGGTAAGAAAATGTACCAGACGTACGGCGCGGAACAGGTAAGACAACAAATCAAGGCTGTATATGATGCAGGCTATGAAGAGTGGATCCTGTGGGCTGCCAACAACAAATATCATGAAGAGGCTCTTCTCAAGGAAGGAGAAGTGCAGGATACCGTGGCAGACAGTGATGAGTAATTGGCTGTAATTCAAAAGAAAGAATTGATGGCTCACCTTAAAAGGAGAGCCATTTTTA
>JAAYPO010000125.1 GCA_012519745.1 Clostridiaceae bacterium
CCAAGCTGGTCGGCCAGGACATAAAGTCTGGAATAGGCATATAAGGCATCCTCTTGTGTTTTTTTGATATTCCAGGGCGTAACCAGAACATGCCTTACCGGCAGGATGCGTGTTACTAGCGACTTTTTGGAACACACTCCTTCTGCAGTTACCACATTCTTCTCAAGTTCATCGATATTTTGAATGACCTGTTCGAGCAGCTTAATTTTTTCAAGCGCATGATCACGATGCTTTTTCAAAAGCTGAAGCATTCCCTTTGTATCGTTGCTTCGAAAATAGGGTATCAGCTCGTTCGGGCTGATGTCCAGATTTCTCGCTGCCTTGATGATGTCCAGCAGAATAAACTGATTCAGGTGATAATAACGGTATTTTGAATTTTCATCCACGCGAAAGGGCTTTAAGAGACCAATTTTGTCATAAAAACGAAGGGCTTTTATGGTAAGGCCTTTCATCTTTGCGACTTCGCCAATAGAAAATATTTCTTTTTCCATACTTGACTCTCCCCTTAGGGTACACATTATGCTTTTAGTATAAACATAGAAAATAAAGCTGTAAAGGGGTTTTATGATGAAAAGAATCATTAAGGTTGTGTTGATAGCAGTATCCGTAATACTGATATGCTGCATGGGCATAGGACTAGCGACAAACAGACCGTTAAGCGACACCTACATAGAAGAAGTGGCGGACAATGCCCGAAAAATCTGGAATATCCCGGCAGTTTCCATTTCAGTGATGGATTCTGAAACTATTCTGTATAACAGCACTGAGGGATTTCGGAAAGCAGATTCGACCGATAAGGTCACCGAAGAGGACTACTTTTTTATTGGTTCGTGCTCCAAATCCATTCTGGCCTGTATTGCTGCGAAGCTTGTCGAGGAAGGGAAGATAACCTGGGATACGGGATTTTTTGATTTGTATCCGGAATTGAAAGTCGGAGCAAATCCGGCATACAGCAGTATCACACTGGAAAATCTGCTGCAGTGTCAGGCCGGTATCCAGCCATTCACCTCAGGAACGGAAGCATACCCGCAAGCCGATCCATCGGAAAACCCTCAAATCGTTTTTTTTAAATATCTCCTGGGAAAAGAACCATCCTCACAGAAGGAGAACGGCAGATTTGCCTTTTTGTATTCAAATGCAAGCTACAGTCTGGCTGGTGCAATGCTTGAAAAAGCATCCGGGATGAACTGGGAAAACCTTTTGGATACATACATTGAAGGTGAAATAGGCATTGAAACCCTTGTCGGACTGCCGTACCTTTTCGATGAGGACCAACCCTAGGGGCATTATGTGTATAGCCCAAAGCAGCAGAAGATAACCGGATATAAAGTAGAAATCATCGGCCCGGATGCAGGATATGGTTTGAATCCATTGATAAACCCGGCGGGAAATCTGAGCATGAAACCAAGAGAGTTTTCAAGTTATATCCGTCTGCAGTTGGAAGGGCTGCAGGGAAAAAGCACATTCCTGACCCAAGAATCCTTTAACGCTATGAACCGTGATACGGGAGCTGTGGTCAATGACGAGTCATTTACTTTTGGCTCCTGGGACGGGACCATGATGGGTAAGTATTACAATTGCATAGAGGGGACAGATAATACATTTTATGCAAGAGGTTTGATTGTTCCTGAGGAAGACTTCGGACTGTCGATCATGATGAACTGCGGATGTCCGCAGGCTGTGGAATACATCACGCTGAAGCTGGCCAAAGCCAGGTTCGGCTGGTGGTGGATGTTCTGGCTGTAAGGTTGTTTTTGTTCATTCAGGAAGTTTGGATCCCGGTGATAAAGAAATGGAGAGTTTATCTCCTTGTTTTGCCAGTTGGGTCGGAGCCATTGCTGTCGCGTTCCGTCAGGAACGCGACTTAGGCTTGGGTGTTTTTTGCTTCACGGAGCGGCATGCTCCGGATTTTGCCTAAAAGAACGCCGCTCCGCCGCAGGTGATCCACGACACGATCAATGCGGTCATCAATGACCCGAGGTATACCTTGCCTGTCTTGCGGTAGAAATATGTAGCTGCAAAGAACAGCACAAAAAACTGCGGGAAAATAAGCACAAGTGCGCTCATAAACGGGCCGTCGAACAGCGAAAGGCCGACCAGGGCCCAGCCGGTACCATAGCCAAGCAAGAATGGGACATACTCGAAAAGAGAAACAATGACCAGACCGCCGAGCATGACATATATGCTTTTCAGCCACCAGACAAGCTGCGTCTTCGCAGGCGATCCATATTCTTTCAGGCGCATCTGGCCGAACAGCCTGATTCCTCCGTTAAACAGGAAAAACAGGAGAAAGAACGGCAGGTACAACAGGAATTGCAGGAAACGTCCCGGCGTAAACGGACGCAGGAACGGCCAGATAAACCTGAGATCGGTATTGAAGCAGAAGTAACCGATAGTTGTCAATGCATATAGGAACCCAAACATAATCATAGCCATAAGTACCGTCTTGCCGATCATTTTCCAGTCGATCACTGTCTTTTCCCTGTCGAAGGATATGCCCATGTCGTACATTGTAACGCCAAGCCCTTTACCTTCACCTTTTTTGTACCATCTGCGGAACATGAAAAACGCGATGATAAACAGCATATCCAGCCAAAGGATCAGGCCTCCCGCCATAAGCGTCTTGAAAACACCTTCCGGATATGGGAAAAGCCCATGCCCTAACTGTGTCACAAACGGGTAGAGGACTGCGCTTAACAAAATGCTTGTTATCGCCGTTTTATGCCGGCTTTTCCTCGGGGCAACATACCTGTCCGGAAGCGGCTGCGCCAGCGGAGCGAACATTTTTGCTGTAAGAAGCAATGAACAAAGCGGTAGTAATGAAATCACGGCAACGAGCAAAGCAAAACCCATCAGAATTTCCCTTTTCAGATAAACCAGATCCGAAGGCGGTATCTCCGGCTCAACTTCCAGAGCGGTGGTAAACCATTCCATCGCTGCGGCAATACCCTTACCGCTGTGTGTGACTCCCCTGTGCAGCGTTTTGAGGAATTCCATCCTTCTGGCGGTGCCGTCGGCAAAATTGCCGTACGTCTTATTCCATTCTACCGGTGCCTCCTGACCGCTGAAAATTTTATACCGCAATTCGCTTTTGTTCAGGTTTTCAGTTGTCAGCTGGTAATCCCTGAAATAATCAAACTCGTCATACTGGGCCTGGAGAAGCAGGACATTTCGAAACCTGACATTTCCGTCATCGTCGCGGACAGGTCCTTCGACTTCTCCGCACTGGATCACGATCGCGGCATGATCGGGATTTTCTGCGGCAACCGTATACGTGCTCCATGTTCCCAGTGAATGTCCGGTAATGCCGACTTTGTCGGCAAGTACGTAATTACGGGACCGAAGCCACCGGAAAGCGGCAGTTCCTCCCATCGAAGAGTCTATCAAGCCTTCAACATTATCGAAGTTGAGCTTTGAAAAGCTCATAAACATCTTGAACCGGTCCGGACCGGATTTGGATGTATCATAGCCCCTGTTTCGCATTCCGATAGGACTTTCACCGTGGCCGAACTCGTCAATGGACAACGCGACGATATTGCGCCGTGCCAGTTCGATGGCAAATGCCGCGGAAGTATCCTTGTCATTCTGATATCCATGCATCAGAAGCACCGCCGGAGCAGGGTTCGAACTGTTCACTCCGTCGGGGATGTATAGCTTTGCGGTAATATAAGTTGATATTGCGTTGTTAGTCGTTATCGGTATCCTGATCTGTTGTACACTGACCCCTCCAAAATCGCTTTCTATCAGTGATGCGAGATATATCGACGCAGCAGCCAGCACAATGCAGACAAAAAAGGCAATTAGACTTCTGACTCTTTTTTGGATCAACTTAATACCCCCTCAACGATTTTTCTTTATGCTTATTCAACGATTCGAAGACTGACATATCAGTCTGGGCTAAGACCTTGCTGTCGTCTGTTGGATAACATGGATGTGATTAAATGTTTATTTTATTTTACCATATATGGCAATCGGAAGAAAGGTGTTCAGCCTTAACTTAATGGCCAACGCTCGGCTTTACCTCAATGGTCTACGTATGAAAGCCATCTCCAACCAGCTTCAAGCGATTACCGTGGCAGTCGTTACATGGCAGACGTATGGATTCGATCCATACCGAGCCGGCCGTGTGACATTTCAAGCAAATTATATTGCCGGCCGGTTAAGAATACAATAAAGGGCAGCTCCAAAAATCCTACTGGATGAATTTGCAAGAAAGGGCAGCTATTGAGGCCTTTTGAGGATACATAATGCAGTAAAGCCCCGATTATGTAAATTATTTATGGATAGATTGCCATAAAATCATTAAAATTCACGCCCTTAATTGCAAATTCATCCACCAGGATTTTCTTGTTTTTTCACAACCTTCTTACTTCTATTTTTTCATGCGTTTGCACTGCCTAAGAGTCCCGTAGCAGCACAAGTACTTGTAGATGCTGGTTACAGCAGGATCTATACAATTCCGGTATAGAGCAGTATCAATATGATTTGACCAAGTAAATTCAATATAAATTCATATGTGATATTAGCGGTATTTATGTTACTATTTTATTTGACATCACTTAACGAAATAACCAATGATTTAAGGAGCGATTCTTTGACAAATACACATAAAGCTTTACCAAAAAAGAGATCTAAGGTGATAGTTCCGGTATTCGCCGCGAATACATCTTCCGCTTTTTCTAGATATGAGGACGTGGTTGCCTTATTGCCGGAGCTGTTCAAGGAATCCGGTATATTGACGCCGGAAGCAGGAAAAGAGCGCTGGGAAAGGATATTTTCCCAATCGGCGCCTGATAAGGCTGCCAAACGGGATTTTGCAGGTAATCTTGAGGATCTGGCCTTTGTTTTACATTTTCTAAAGGATGTCGGCGTGACCGACGTTGCAGAACTTCCCTTCACACAGAAGCACGGAAGCTATACAAGCCCATTTTCTTCTTCATTGTTTGGCCTTGATCTGGATTATCTGGTTTTAGAGCTGGTTCCGGAAGTGCATGAGGACCCCGATTTATTTGCAATGATTCCGAAGAGGCCGCTGGTTTATGAAAATGATATGTGCTGTGATTTTGATGTCCATCGGGAAGCCAGGAGAGTGATCCTGGCCAAAGCAGCCGAATTTTTTTTCAGCCGCATGCACTCAGAGCCTTCTTCAAGCCGTGCTGTGGCTTATCTGAGCTATACCGAAAGGTATCAGGAGCAGCTAACAAGAAATGCGGTTTTTTCCATTGTACAATCCAAGGTATTGAACACTTATGTAGACGCCAAGCCTGATTTCAGAACCTGGCCCAAGGAATATCAGAACCCTGGAAGTGAGGCGGTCAAACGCCTGGCTGAACTGAACAGGGATGAAATCGAAGCATATAAATACGGACAGTTCTGTATTCATGAGCAGCAGCTGTTGATAAAGGATCTATACAAGGCCTTGGGTTTAAAGCGCGAGGTGAATATCGCCTTTGGGATCGACCCGGCTTCCAGCGGGGATGTATGGGGACTTCAAGGCAGGGGGTTCAATATCGGGTACGAAATTGGAACCGATAACGGTCAGAAGTGGGGTATTCCGCCATATGTCACCGATGGAGAAGCCTATTATGAATTGATGAATGATCGTATCAGATACCTGGCCCAATATATCGACATCGTATTTCTGGATCACATGTGCGGCTATGCGACCCAATACATCATGAAGTACGGTGATGACAACGACCATGGCAGATATGAAATCGATCCGCAGGACAGGACCAGGATTGTCGGGAATGTTGAGAAAATGATCCGGATCGTCTTAAGCCAAGGGCTGGAAGCAGGAGGAGAGACCCTGGGAGATATCCAGAGACAGAGCGCTGTTGAGGAAGCGATCCGAAGGGTGAACATGTACGGGCATCCGATCCCCGAAATGCATGTTGCGCCGCATAAGAATTTCAGCGGTCAATATGCGGACCCCAGAACGCTGCCGGAAAACACGGAACTTTTTTTATCAACCCATGATCTTCCCACTATTGTACAGATACTTTGCGGAACAAGAGGCAGCGTTGTTTTAAACGATTTCAGGTATCCCGAGCATAAAATAGCAAACTTTTTAAGCCAGCAGTTTGGTATCCTTACCACTCCGAACCAGACTCCGCTGAGTCCGGAAGACATTACCACCGAAATGGGTATTGCCATGCTTGAGGCTTTCATGATCTCATCCGCCGGAACGGTAACAATACCCCTTCAGGATATTTTTGCGTTGCTCTTCCCTCAGGAGGTGGGTGTGAAGGAGTATTACAACCTCAATATCGCCGGTACTTCATCCCAGGTCGGGAATGAGAATAAGAACTTCAGCAGGATATTGCCGCCGATTCAAAAGCTTGAGCCCTTCAGGGAACAGCTGAAAGAGATTTTCACCAGACCCGGCCGGCCATTCGACTATCCCCAAAGGCTGACGGAGCATGGTAACTTCTTTACATGGATCGCGAATATTACATCTGGACGTAAATTGATTTATCAAAACCCACAAAACAGACGATGGGGTCAGCTGCAGCATCAGAAAACAGGTGTACCCATTCTGGAGATGGTCGTTTCAAATCTTACCGAGGTTGGACAAATCGGCACTGTTGAGCTCCCGGAAGAGTTCCGCCGCATAATAGACCCCAAGAAGAAGTACAGGCTTTGGGATATTGCCTCTGCGAAAGCAGTTTCACAGTTTTATTATAAAACGGGTGAAGAAATGCTGGGGCATATCTATATTGAGCTGCCGGAACGAACCGACCATCATTTTGTGATATATGAGTTATTAGAGTAAGAAACTTTTCGTAAGAATCCAAAAAGGGCTGTCTCATAGTTCATTTTGAGACAGCCCATTCTATTGATAGGGGCAGTCTCGAACTATGATACTGGCCAGCTGCCTGCTCATTATTGCAAGTAAGTTATGATACTGGCCAGCCGCCTGCTCAATTTTGCAAGTAAGTTATGATTTTTTCTGGACGCCTGCTCAGTTTTGCAAGTAAGTTAGGATTTTTTCTGGACGCCTGCTCAGTTTTGCAAGTAAGTTAGGA
>JAAYPO010000013.1 GCA_012519745.1 Clostridiaceae bacterium
ACTTTTAATCAAGGTGTCCGGCGTTCGAATCGCCGATGGCTCACCAAACACTTGTAATCAATAGGGTTACAGGTGTTTTTTTATGCATTGTAAATATGATAAGTTCTGCAGGCGATAGTTGGGGCGCTCTCGTTGGGCGCTTTCCCTGAGGAAGAGGAATGAAAAGGATTGCTGCTTTAGTACTGATTCTGTGTTTGATTTTCACTTTTGCGGCATGTGGGACGACAGGTGACAAGAAGGATGAAGGGAGAGACGCGGACATCAGCGCGAGTACTGATGCGACAGGTCAGAAGACCGATACGGTCCAGGGGGATACGGGAAACCCGGAGGCGCAGGAAGATAACAGGCATTATACAGCCTTATGGCTCAGCGGTTTTGCATTTGCAGGGAATGATACGGTCATAGAGGATGCATTCGAAGATGTGACTCCGATGTACAATTTACCGGATGGCCATGAGTTCAAGATCAAGGTTAACCTGAAAGATGGTTTCTTTTTACATAGCGTCAACGAATGCTTTGGCATTTTCACAGACCGCGAGTGTACCAATGAAGTGATGCTCGAAATGGAATATGACGACAGTACCGGGTATGTGACGATTGCTCCGAGCCTAAAAAATATCATGGTGAATTCTTTCCCAAGGGAGGGTATCGAAACGGGGTATCTTTCATCAGGAGATTTTTACCTGGACACCAGGACTTGGGGAGGTTTAAAAACCTACTACTTAGCTATCAAAATAGATACAAATGCAGAGGCTTTAGAATTCCTCGATAAGCCCATGCGAATGATGTTCACCATCGCTGCCGATGTTGACAGCCCGACGGTAAAGGTCAAGACAAACAATGAAGGAAACGTAACGCTGTATTGGGACCAGGTCAAGGGGACAGAGTACTATAAGGTTTATTCGGGCAGCCGCTTCCGCATGCGTGAGCTCGGCAGAACCGACAAGACCGAGTTTGTGCTTGACGAAGGCGACGGGTTCAGGATGAACAGCCTGCTGGCTGGCTTAAATGATTTCGCTGTTGTTGCAGTAAAGGGAGAAAAGGAATCACGGCTCAGCAATATCATCAAGGGAGAGGATTACGCAAAGACTGCACCGTTGAGCATTTCCCTGCATGAATCTTATGACTTCTCCGCAGACGAAGTGACAATTATGGATTTGCCGAGAGATATCGATGTGGAAATGGCCGACTATTCTACGGTAAGGACATACCCCGTGATATGGGACTTTAGAAACCCGGAGGAAACGGGTTACGGGTATGCGTTTTACGGGAAGGTGCCCGGCACCACGTTAAGAGTTAGATATAGGTGCTTGAAGGATGAGGTGCCGACTGAGGAGGAAATCGAGGCTTTTTATAATGAGGTGCAGCCGCCGGCATCAGTGGCCGAGGAGAACATTGACAAGATCAACATCCCCAACTCGCCGTCCATCGAGGAAGTTCCGGCAGTAACGGATGAGGAGATCATCATCGAAATGGATGAGGAACCTAAGCAGGAGAATGAATTATCACTGGCACAGACTATTGCGCTGGGTATGCTGAATCATGAAACCACGATCGAACTGAGTGCGTATCCCGAGGCCGGCGATCCCGGATACCTGAGCGATGTGATCCAGATGGTATTGAGCCAGTGTGTTCTGATCATAGATGAAGAGGAAATCGGCTTTGACTTTGAGAATCAGTATCTTATTGTGAAGTACGGACTGACCGCACAGGAAAGCTTCGACAAACAGCAAAAGGTGCTGGAGAAGGCTGAAGAGGTTATAAACACTATTATCGCGGACGGGATGAGTGTTGAGGAAAAGGAAAGAGTTATCCATGGCTGGATCGTCGAGAACGGTCGATATTACGAGGAGGTACTGCAGGCATATTACGACGGTGTGGATCTGAATGAGATTGCGGAACAGTATACAGATTCCTTCAACGTATACGGGATTCTCGTGGACGGCCTCGGAGTGTGCCAGAGCTATGCCGAGACATTCAAGCTGCTGTGCGATCTCTCCGAAGTGCCTGCTGTTGTTGCGAGGGGCACACTTGGTTCGGTGCCGCATGCCTGGAACAAGGTAATGATCGGAAACCAGTGGTACAATGTGGACGTCACGAACAATGATGATAATGTGCTGCCTTATCCTGTATATAACGCCAGCGACCGCATGTTGATGAAATACTACTGCGAAGACCCAAGCTATGCACTGGACAGCGAATTCTTAGCTTATTCATCCTACGATGACTCCCAGGACTATTACTATAAAGCCGGCTTGTTTTCACGGAATGCTGATGAGTTGAAGAAACTGATCGCGGACCAGTTATCCACGGCGAGTGTGTTCTTTATCAAAACAGATACCGACCTGACCGAGGAAGCGGTCATCGAAAGCGTTGTACAGGCAATTGAGGAATCGGGGCAGCAGGATAGCGAAATTAAGCTGATCTACCATATGAATATTTTGGGGATCAGAAACGGGTGACAGGCACGGTATCCAAGCACGATATCCAGGCACTTGCAGGATGTGTGCGTGCCAGCTCGGTGGAACATGACATAGTGGAGACCGGGCTGGCAGAATACCATACTACCCGGCAAATCCTTCTGGAATGCATCAGTATGACGGATGAATGGTACGAAGAAAACAAAAAGCTGATCGGACAGGTTCTGATCTCCGGTATGCACCATACAACGATGGGCACCCGCGCTGCGAGCAATCGCCTTGTTGTGGCGGATATGCTCATAAGGGTACTGAAAGCCGGGCAATCGAAGGGAGAGATCTCAGCGGATGTTTCTGCTGAAGATACAGCCACGATGTTGGTTGGACTGTTCTTCTCCATCACGTTTGACTGGATGCATGACAAAGGTGCATGGTCTTTGATTGATGGGGAAGATCAAGAAATGTGTGACTTTCTGTTGAATTAATGACTAATAATGGTAAGATACTGTTAAAGCCATAATGGCCGCAGAATTTGAAACAGCAGTAATGAAAAAATGAATGCTGGTGATTATACATGAACTTTGAGACTTGCTTTAATGTATCTTTGGCAATTCTAATGGAAGGTGCCATAGGTGAAAGACTGAAGAGAGAATATAATATTATGTTCGATGAAAGAGTTGCAATGGCTGGTCTGATATATGATACTGACTCAAGACAAGCCATGCTTAACATTTTTAATGAATATGTGAGTATAGCAGAAAAATATCATTTGCCGCTTATTACAACGACCCCGACCCGCAGAGCAAATAGAGAAAACATAATGCATTCAGATTTTGATAATAGAATTATTAAGGATAATGTTCGCTTTTTACAGCAAATCAAAAACAATTCATGTACTGATATGTTCGTCGGCGGCTTAATGGGATGCAGGGGGGATGCATATGGAGCAACAGAGGTTTTGTCTGTAGAAGAAGCACAAGAGTTCCATTCATGGCAGGCGGATTTATTTAAAGACGCAGGAGTGGATTTTCTATACGCAGGTATTATGCCGGCATTATCAGAGGCTGTTGGAATGGCTAATGCAATGGAAAACACAGGGTTACCCTATATTATCAGTTTTATGATAAGGCATGATGGTAAACTCATCGATGGAACTACAATTCATGATGCTATTTCAGATATCGATGATGCAACGATACGAAAACCGATTTGCTATATGACAAATTGTGTACATCCAACAGTTTTAAGAAAAGCGTTATCTTGCTCATTCAATAATACAGAATTGGTGAAAGAACGATTCAAAGGAATACAGGCAAACGCTTCACCCCTGTCACCGGAAGAATTGGATAATTGCAGCGATTTGAAGTCTTCTGACAGTATCAGTCTTGCGGATGATATGATAGAATTATTCAACTATTTTACTCCTAAAATTTTTGGCGGCTGCTGCGGCACTAATAATACCCATATAGAGGAAATAGCCAAAAGAATTAACAGCATGTTTTGAATATTCATACTTCAAAATTCTATAATCTATCTCCCGGTAATTTAGGAAAACT
>JAAYPO010000126.1 GCA_012519745.1 Clostridiaceae bacterium
AAACAGCGCCGCCGGTCTCATGGTACCATATTAGGCCGGTAAATCAGTGTTCCCATGGTACCATGTATCAAGACCGGTGGCACTGTTTGTGGAGGTTGTGTTTCCTGCTTCAGAGCCCTGCTGCCACTCAGACAGTCGGTGGGATGGAACTGCAATACCCGTGAGACAGGACAGCTCACCATGAAGCCCTTATCTGTGAAGTGGGAGCACCGCAGTAAGTGCTTGGAAACACAATCGGAATAAACAGCGCCGCCGGTCTCATGGTACCATATTAGGCCGGTAATTCAGCGTTCCCATGGTACCATACAGGCCAGTAAATCAGCAGTCCCATGGCACCATACAGGCCGGCAAGCCGCCGACAGACGAATAGTGCAAAAAAATATTAACCTATATCTGGTATTCTCACATCATCATTAAATTAATTAAACATATCCAACCATTTGACTTAAATATGTTCGCATTATTCAAAAACTGTTTAAAAAATTAAAACATTGGGATACAATAAATATAGAGAGAACTATGAGTAGGAGAAGCAGTCACATGGATGAACTGGATGTAAAAATAATTAAGCTGCTCCAGGAAAATGCACGAATCACAGCATCCGATATAGCAGGCTCTGTCAGCCTTTCCGTACCGGCAGTAAGCGAAAGGCTGAAAAAACTCGAGACCTCCGGAGTCATCCAACAGTACACCGCCATCGTCAACCCGGAATACTTTCAAAAAACACTCATGGCCATAGTGTTCATAACACTTGACCGCCCTCGGTTCGGAGACATCTTCGCAGAATTTGTAAAACAGCAGGACGATATCCTGGAATGCCACTATCTCGCCGGCGACTTCGATTATGCACTAAAAGTCGTAACAGAAAACACATCGACGCTGCAAGAACTCCTCAACAGGATAAAAAGCGTACAGGGCGTACAAAAGACCAGGACCACGGTAATACTCTCAACCGCAAAAAACAACTACTCAGTCATCCCTGAAGATCCGACAGGAAGAGAGTACACAAACCAGACAGGAAAGAAGAAAAAATAGGAGGTGTTAGTGATGCTGGGAGATGGATTCTATAACAATGACCTTATCACATTCCCGCAGGCAGAAAAGGGCAACGGTCTGGATGTATACTGCAGACTGGAAGGCCTCGACTTTCAGCAGCTGGCATCTGAAAGCCCGTACAAAAAGCTGCTGTCCATCCTCAAGAGAAAAAATGATAAAAACAGACCTGCAGTCCACACAATAAAGCAATAGGCCGATTAGGCAAAAGGTACCACACACAGGACTGCAATACTTCATCCATGCAATAAAACATGCAATACAATCTCATACATGATATGTACATGACATAGTGATCACCAGTGTGCAAAAAGACCGGGATGCACCATAGCTCCCGGGCTTTCACTATCATTCCTATTCGTCATTCTTCTGCTCGTCCTCTTTCAGGACCTTCCCGTAATAATCGGTTTCAAGTATTTTAGTAGAAAATTTGAATTTATCCGCAACGATCCTGTTCACTTTTTTAACGTATTCCTTATCCTCCTGTGTCCCATCAAGGAAAGTAACTTTATTCTTTTGTGAATTGTACATAGCCCTGTCAGTTATCCAGCTCCTGTTCGAAAAAATGACCAGGGGCGGTGTCGAAGACAGGATATCCGTCCCCATCAGCAGGCGGGAATCGTATTCGAGCCCAAACAGGTTCGATACGGTAGGTATGATATCGAGGCTTGCACAGGGCTTATCAACAACAACAGGCTCCATACCCTTTTTGTAAATTATCAGAGTGCTCTTGTACAGCTCAAAATTCGATTCCACCTCATGGCCGGCAAGCTCATTGAGCTTATCCCTCTCCAACCCGTATGGATAATGGTCGGGACTGAGGACAATGACCGTATTCTCAGCTATCCCTGCCGCTTCCAGCTTATCCATCAGCGACTTCATCGCAAATTCCAGTTCCAGATTGCAGGCGATATACGCCTTCGCTTCATCCGAATAAGGCAGATGGTCCACATATTGCTTATTCTTGCTCGCCATATGATTTCCGAAAAAGTTGTAGTTCATATGACCGCTGACCGTCATGTAATACGCATGGAACGGCTGCTGGCCTCCATACTCATCAAAGGTGACATCTATCATCTCCAGGTCGGACTCCGGCCAGGTCTTCTTCACCTCAAGGCCATTGCCCACTCCCTTGTAATCATAGCCCAGATTGGGGTGGGACACATCTCTCTTGTAGTAGGTATAAGTGTGGTTATGATATGCCTTTGTGGTGTAACCCAGCTTTCTGAGCTGATTGCCCATCGCAAAAGGCATATAGTTGCTGCCGGATCTTGCCATGCTCCATACTCCGCTCTTTGGCATCAAGCCTGTGCATGCCACATACTCGCCATCGGACGTACTTACCCACCACACGGGATTATAAAAATTATTAAAAACAAAGCCCTCATTGATCATCTTATAAAGCGTAGGAGTCAGCTCCGGACTCACTGCATAGGGCGAAAATCCTTCGGCAGTGAACATGATCAGATTACAGCCGGCGAACATGCCTGTATACTCATTGGTAGCGGTAGGCTCCACAGTCGAAAAATATTTGTGCATGGGGTATAACGGATCCTTCTCCCCTGAGGCCATCAGCGTCTCGAAATCGATTTCCATAACATTATAGGGCTTCACAGGCTTTGCCGGCTCATCAGCTCCGGTTGGATCACTGTCTTCGGATTGTTCCGGCCCCTGCTCCCCGATCCCGTCACCCGTCTGATTTCCGGCGTTGCCTCCGGAGCTTCCGACCACTATGCCCGAACCGCTGGAGTTTCCGATATCCATGACATCTCCATCGCCGTCAGAGCCATCCGGCTCATCATTCCCACTGTTTTCCGCAGCCAGCACATTCCCTGCAACAGCATCCTGCAGTGCGGCCTCCACAAGCCTTTCCACATCAAGGCGGACCGTCGTCAGGACACCCAGCCGGTTTACCGAAAGCTCCGGTGAAAACACATCGAAATACAATGTATATTGCGATGTCGGACCGTCGCCGGTCAACGCGACACATGCAACAGAAAGTGAAAAGCTGAGTATGCAAAAAGCCAGCACCATATTCAATTCCAATTGCTTTTTAATGTAGTACACAAGGTGTTTCCCGAATACAAGCTGGCCCACAAACGGCAAAAACAGCAGCACTACAGCCACGGCATTTTTCCATATCGCCTCAAGGACGATGTCCCAGAATTGTACCACATCTCCTGCAGCTCCCAGTGAGATCAATGAAAACGGCGTGCGGAAAATGCAAAAATAAATAAGCTGGACACCATACAGAATAGTAAGGATCAGAGTGGCCAAAGCGGAAACCTTCTTGGCAAGCTTCAACGGAAACAGACTCACCAGGATATAAATAGCAGCGCCTCCGGATACGGCGAAAATCAGCGCAAAGAAATAATCAAAGGACAGATCCCTAAATATCCATACCCTATATAAAAGCTCCAGGTACATTATGAGCAGTATAAAAAAGCAAAGGAGCCAGTAATCTCTGTAAAAGCCAGACAGAATGCCAATGCTTTTAGAATCCTTGACCCTTTTGAACTGTTCATTATTCCTAAAAAATTCCCTGCTTTTTCTATAAAAACTCTTAAAAAACTCTACTATAAATTTGCCTGACTTCATTGCAGTAAACATCTTCTTTCTATTGTGCAGCGTGGCTCGATCCATCATTCCTGAGTGGTTCCCTATGCCGCCAAAAATATTCATATTATCCAATGAAATATATTCTATCAGCTTTGCTTGCATCGGGCAACAAAAGAATGACAAACGATGAAGTCCTCGACAATATATACCGCCCTTCAGAAAAGCAATTAGTTTTCGACAGTTTAAAACAGGGTATGATATGTAGAGAACGAACAAGC
>JAAYPO010000127.1 GCA_012519745.1 Clostridiaceae bacterium
AACTAGGCAATTATGCAAGCCTGCCCCCGATCCTTTATCTGAAGAAAGGTACATGCTATGTCGAATATATTGGAGAGCATACGTGAAAACCCTGTTATAGCAGCAGTACGCAAGGAGACGGACTTGAAAAGGGCACTTGAGAGCGAGGCGCTTACCGTCTTTATATTGAATGGCGATATTTTCAATATCAAGGGCATGGTTGACAGAGTAAAGGAAAGCGGCAAGCATGTATTCATCCACGTGGATTTTCTTGAAGGCCTCGGCAGAGACAATAAAGCGATCGACTATATTGCCATGGATGTCAGACCCACCGGCATATTGAGCACAAAAAGCAGCAGCATCAAGCATGCTATGGAAAAGGGTATTTTTAGCATACAGAGGTTCTTCCTTGTGGACAGTCTGTCCTATGATACTGCAATCAAGACAGCGCTGGCTGTCAGGCCGCATGTCGTTGAGATCATGCCCGCAGTGATGCCTTCTGTGATCAGAAGGATATGCGGTGAGCTGCCCATGCCGGTGATAGCCGGAGGGCTGATCGAGTCCAAGGAGGAGATCATTGAGGTACTGAAAGCAGGCTGCATCGCAGCATCTACTGGCAAAAAGGAGCTGTGGAGCCGATAGGATCGTACGTCCAGTTACTTACTGGAGTAGGGTGTGCAAATTTTGAAGTTTTGGGCGCGTTACGCTTTGTGATAGTCTCCATAACTTCTAAATACCCGTATTATGTGCCCTGTAGATGGAATGTTTTCAATGATTTCACTTGAATTGTACCCAAAAGTTGAAAAAATGCACGTCCTGATGCAGACTTGGACTAATATCCGTCGAGCTATATTCGGAAGAGTTTGCTGGGTACATGTAAGGAATCAGAGTGTTTTGTTCGCAGACTATGGGCATGGGTGAATTGGCAAAGCAAATGCGGCTGCGGCACGTAAATGAATTTGCATTGTAGATTTGGCAGAATTATGGTATACTTAGAATAACTGAATAATATGTGCGGAGATTTGGAGTCACAATATAATAAAGGCATTCAGCCTTTATTTAGTGTGACTTTTTTATTTGCCATCAAAACAGAAACGGGGTGGGATATTTGACTTATGATGTGGCAGTGATCGGTGCAGGTGTTGTAGGAGCACTGACGGCAAGGGAGCTTTCAAAATATGAGCTGAGGATATGCATACTGGAAAAGGGCGCCGATGTGGCGTCGGGAAGCAGCAAGGCCAACAGTGCGATAGTGCATGCCGGTTACGACCCTTTGCCTGGAACGCTCAAAGCCAGGTTCAATGTAAAGGGAAATGAAATGTTTGAAAGACTATCACAGGAGCTTGAAGTACCCTTTAAAAGGATAGGTTCCCTTGTGCTGGCATTCAATGAGGCTGACATGGAGGTCTTGCAGAAGCTTTATGAACGCGGGGCAGAGAATGGGGTCCCTGGGCTTGAAATACTGCGTGGCTATGAGGATACGGCCAGGATCGAGCCCAATGTTTCCACTGATGTGGCCGGCGCACTATATGCACCTTCAGCTGCGATAACATGCCCTTATGAGCTGACCTATGCTGCAGTTGAAAATGCAGCGGCAAACAGGGCTGAGATAATGCTGGAGACAGAAGTTGCGGGTATTTCCTATGAGGATGATCTGTTTAAAATAACGACAAGTCAGGGTGATATATCCAGCAGGTTTATTGTAAATGCGGCGGGGGTTTTCTCCGACAATGCAGCTGCAATGATCGGGGACAACTCTTTTGAAATAAAACCAAGGAAGGGTGAGTATCTTCTTTTGGACAAAAGCCAGGGGGATATGGCACGGACCATTGTGTTCCAGACTCCTTCGACAACGAGCAAGGGCATACTGGTGACACCTACCGTGGACGGAAATCTTCTCATGGGGCCCACCTCAACAGATACCAGCGACAGAGAGGATCTATCAACAGCAATATCTGAGCTGCAAAAGGTTATCAACGGGGCACTCAGATCCGTGCCGGGAATAAACCTGAAGCAGGTGATCACCTCTTTTACAGGGTTGAGAGCCACGCCGGACACATCGGATTTTATTGTTTCGCCGTCACCTGTGAACAAAAAGTTCATACATGCGGCAGGAATCGAGTCACCCGGATTGACCGCCGCTCCCGCTATTGCAGAATATGTTGCCGGACTGTTGAAGGATGCAGGTCTCGAGCTTGTGCAAAGGAAGGATTTCAACCCGGTCAGAAAATCCATTGTCAGATTCAATGATGCCTCCGACGGGAAGAAAGCGGAGCTTATCGGAGGGAATAGGCAATACGGCAGAGTGATATGCAGATGTGAGCTGGTGACCGAAGCTGAAATAGTTGAGGCGATCCGCCGGCCTGCAGGGGCCAGGACCGTGGATGCGGTAAAACGCAGGACAAGGGCAGGCATGGGGAGATGTCAGGGAGGCTTTTGTGCGCCCCGGATCGTTGAAATACTTTCCCGGGAACTGGGTGTCCCGGCGGAGTCTATCCGAAAAACGGACGGAAGCTCAATGCTGCTGACCGGCAGGACAAAGGAGGCGCTGTAGATGAGAGAGGCGGATATAGTAATAATAGGAGGCGGACCGGCGGGAATGGCCGCTGCCATTGAAGCATCGAAGAACGGGAACAAAAATATCGTACTGCTGGAGCGTGACCGGACTCTTGGCGGTATATTGCAGCAGTGCGTCCATAACGGCTTTGGACTGCACCTGTTCGGAGAGGAGCTGACCGGCCCGGAGTACGCGGAAAGATTTATTCGGCAGATAAATGAGCTTGATATTGATGTAAAACTCGACACGATGGTGTTTGATATATCAAAGGATAAGGTGGTAACTGCTGTCAACAGCGAAGATGGGCTGATCAAGCTCAAAGCACGGTCGATCGTTCTGTCCACGGGCTGCAGGGAAAGGACCCGCGGAGCGCTGAATATCCCTGGCACAAGGCCTGCGGGCATATATACGGCGGGCACTGCCCAGCGTTTTGTCAATATGGAAGGGTATATGCCGGGAAGAAAGGTCGTGATACTGGGTTCGGGGGATATAGGGCTCATAATGGCCAGGAGGATGACCCTCGAGGGTGCCGAGGTGAAGATGGTATGCGAGCTCATGCCGTACTCGGGCGGGTTGAAGAGAAATATCGTACAGTGCCTTGACGATTACAATATCCCGCTGAAGCTAAGCCATACAGTAGTAGAAATACATGGCAGGGAAAGGCTCGAGGGGGTCACCGTCGCTAAGGCGGATGAGCAGGGAAGACCCGTCGACGGCACCTATGAATATGTTGAATGTGATACATTATTGCTTTCTGTCGGCCTCATACCGGAGAATGAGCTGATCGGAGCCTTGCCCATTGAAATGGACGGTACGACCTCCGGACCTGTTGTTGATGAATCGGCCCAGACCTCATGTGAGGGGATTTTTGCATGCGGAAACTCTGTCTATGTGCATGATCTTGTGGACTATGTCACATTGGAAGGATATAAAGCGGGGAAGTGCGCGGCGGAATATGTGGCATCGCTGAGCAGCGGCAGCAATGCCGGCAGTGATGTGCCCGTGGCGGGAGTTGGAGCTAAGGGGACGACAGCAGCTGAGCCAAAAGATATGATAAGGATCAAATCGGGGCATGGCATCAGAAGTGTGGTCCCTCAACAGGTACACCGTGAGTGCAGAGAAGATGTGAGGCTTTTTTTCAGGGTTGGAGGTATATACCACAATGCGGCTTTCGCTGTCGACTCCGGGGACAAGACTCTGCATTCTGTAAAGAGGAGAATCGTCACACCGGGAGAGATGGAAAGCATCATTCTCACGGCGGATATGATAAGTAAAATCAAAGGAGACACTGTTATTCTAAGTATGCCGGCCGGACAAGAGAAAGGGGGTGAGGTCAATGAGTAACTGCAAGGTCCTGACATGCATAGTTTGCCCTATAGGCTGCAGGATAAGCGTGGAGACAGGTGATGACGGTGGAATCGGGAAAATCACCGGGAACAGCTGCAAAAGAGGTATCGCTTATGCAGAGGCTGAGTGCACCAACCCTTTGAGAACTATCACATCGACTGTAAGGGTGGAAGGCAGTCAGATAAAGGTAGTGCCTGTTAAAACCGACAAGCCCGTACCCAAGGCGCTGATAATGGATTGCATGAAAGAAATAAACAAGCTGAGAGTCTCACCGCCTGTCAGGAGCGGCGATGTCATAATAGAGGATTTGCTCAAGACCGGCGCGAATGTGATCGCCACAGGAAATTCGGAATAGGGATAAGACGCGAGGCCCTGTTTTGATAAGCGTCTTTATCCTGGTCCTGCCTCTGGCAGCTGCAATGTAGAAAATTGCACGTTTAGGTTGATCTTTGGGAAATAATTATAACATTTATCAATAAATGGTAACGTAATTAGAGGCATATAGGAATATGTCAACTCACAGCTGGGAAATAGCGACCTAAACTTGAAAAATTGTACATGCGAGGGCGATTGGTCCGTTAGTTAAGCAAGCGAGGGCGATTTGATTTGGCTATTGTTTCTGATGTTCGATTTGGTCATAATAGAAAAAAGGCTATGGTTTACCGAAATGCTATAGGGAAAGGCTTTTGGCAAATACTTACGACCTTTAGGCGGAGGAGCTTATGAGTATTATAACTATTGTCGGTGCAGGAGTGATGGCTTCTGCATTAAGTGTGCCCTTAAGGGACAACGGCCATGAGGTCAGGATCGTCGGGACTCCGTTGGACCGTGAAATTATTGAAAGCTGCCGGAGGGATGGCTATCATATTACACTTAAACGTAAACTGCCGGATGGGATAAAGTATTTTCAGACAGAGTATCTGAAGGAAGCGATACATGGTGCCGAGCTTTTGCTCGGAGGGGTCAGCAGCTTTGGCGTGGAATGGTTTTTGAGGACTGTGCTGCCGGTGATTCCGGATGATCTGCCGGTTTTGTCCGTGACAAAGGGCATGTTTGATACCCCTGAAGGCGGACTTATCAGTTATCCCGAGTATTATGAGCAGGAAACCGGCGGCCGCGGGCTGTCGCTCAATGCCATCGGCGGTCCCTGCACCAGCTACGAACTTGCGGACAGGCATCACAGCTCGGTTTTCTTTTGCGGCAGGGATATGGATATTCTGCGGAGACTGAAATCCATTTTTGAAACTGAATATTATCATATAAGCCTGTCTACTGATGTTCGCGGCATCGAATGCGCAGTGGCATTGAAAAATGCCTATGCATTGGCTGTATCGCTGGCTGTTGGCTTAGCTGAACGCGAATGCGGAGAGGGTTGTGTACTGCATTATAATCCTCAGGCCGCGCTGTTTCAGCAGAGCCTGCGGGAGATGCGGCGGCTGCTTGAAATTGCAGGCTGTTCCGATGAAAACATAATTCCCGGTATAGGAGACCTTTATGTGACCATATTTGGCGGCCGGACCCGGCGGTTAGGCACTCTTCTCGGTCACGGACTCTCATTTGAGAAGGCTATGGAAGCTTTGAACGGTGTGACATTGGAGTCGGTAGCAATAACCGGACGTACGGCGGCCGCCATACGGACGCGTATTGAAAAAGGCCTTTCGGCAGCTTCGGATTTCCCGTTGCTGCTGCATATCGATGATATTATCAGAAACGGCGTTCCCGTTGATATTCCATGGAAGAGCTTTGAGGTTGAGCTGGGCCCATGATGAGGTCACTTGAGGCGGTAAAAAGGCTAAAAGACAGAGATATGAGAGTACTGAAGGATGAGGATTGGAGCTTGGCTCGATTTGCAATATTATGCAATAATTTTATTCAAAAAAGGTATTTCCTTCTGCTCAATTCCAGGAAGGCTTGAAATCAAGGTGTTCCGGAAATTGAGGATTGCATAATTATTACTTGTTTTATATAATAGTGATACATTCCAAAAGAAAGTTCTTTAAGTTCTAAAAAATTTGTTGGGGGGAATAAAATGAAAAAGCTTTTAATAGCGATACTTGTCGTTGTACTCATGGCAACTGTAGTCCTGACGGGCTGTACCACCGCAAAGACCAACCTGATAATGGCAACAGGAGGAACATCGGGTACATATTATTCGTTTGGCGGAGCGATATGCCAGATCTACAATACCAAGCTGGATAACATGAATGTCACCGCCCAGTCAACAGGAGCCTCCAAGGAAAACATCAGGCTCATAGGCTCGAAAGAGGCAGAGCTGGCAATAGTACAGAACGATGTTATGGACTATGCTTATCAGGGCATCGAGCTCTTTAACGGAGAGAAGATCCAGAATATCAGAACAGTGGCAATACTCTACCCTGAAATCATCCAGATAGTTGTGTCGCCTGACAGCGGCATCAATTCCATAGCCGACATGAAGGGCAAAAGGATTTCCGTCGGCGACGCCGGAAGCGGTGTTGAGGCAAACGCAAAGCAGATACTCGAAGCATACGGCTTGACCTTTGACGATATCCAGGCCAGCCACCTTTCCTTCAGCGAATCTGCAAGTGCATTCAAGGACAAACAGCTGGACGGCTTCTTTGTAACAGCGGGTTCACCCAACCCTGCCATCCAGGAGATCACTGCCTTGTCATCCATAAAGCTGCTCTCTGTTGATGATGCAACGGCAGATATGCTTATTGCCAAGTATCCCTTCTATACCAAGTATTCGATAAGCAAGGAGACATACAAGGGCATGGAATCCGATGCAAACACTCTGGCAGTCATGGCTACACTGATCGCCGGCAGTGAACTGGAGGAGGATGTGGTATACAAGCTGACTAAGGCTTTGTTTGAATATCAGACCGAACTTGCCACAGCTCATGCAAAGGGCAATGAAATGAGGCTGGCGACAGCGGTACAGGGTGTATCGGTGCCTTTCCATCCCGGTGCTGAGAAATATTACAAGGAAAAAGGCCTTTTAGAGTAAGAAATGCGGCATGATGAAAATAAAATAAATATATCTGGAAGCAGGCCAGGTAGAAAGATTTCCTGGCCTGTTTCCAGATTAGCTGTTGTGATTATGTCAATTATATCGATATTGGCAGCCATATCGTTCATTCCTGTATCCAGGCAGTTTGTCGTTGCGGATGAGCAGACGGGGAAGATCCTGTACAGTACCGCAGTTGAGCCGGGATGCGAGTTTTGCATGAAGTATATCCATTCGGTCAACAAGAGTCCTGTCGAGGACATTTTTGAAATACTTGATGATAATAGTATAATGCTGAAGAAAACGATTTTCCGGTCATTCGGCGCCGGGGTCCCATACGAACTGGAAGACGGACAGGTATTGGATGTCGGGGATGACAGGATGAAAATAGACAATATCGACAGAGAAATAGACAGTTATTTATTAAGGATCGGTACCATTGCCGAGCACACTCTGTATATCAACGGTCAGGAGATCCGGATGGACAGCCTTGCCAGTCCCCAACGGACAGTCAGGCTGGAGGTGCGGAGTGTTCCGGTAACTTTTTTCTTAAGGGGGATCACTAATGAGCGAAAATGATTTGCAGACAACAATGCCAGAAATAAATGCGCCAGGACAGAAGGAAATAGATGAGATAATGGCAAAGTACGATAAAGCATCTGCATACAGGGATCTCAGAGGAATATCCCGATATGTGGTTGGTGTTATTGCTGTCATATTCTCGCTGTTCCAGCTATACACTGCTCTGTTCGGTGTGCTTCCAGCCCAGCTGCAAAGAGCAGTCCACCTTGGATTTGTCCTGCTGCTGGCATTTCTTCTTTATCCTGCTACTTCAAAGTCGTCAAGAGAAAAGCTTCCAATACTCGATATTATTCTTGGTATAGCCGGAGCATGCGTAGCAGGCTATCTTATCTGGAATTACCGTGCACTGATCGACAGGTCAGGCGCATTTAATACTGTAGACATCATTGTGGGAGTAATAGGCATATTACTATTAGCGGAAATATGCAGAAGGACCGTTGGACTTCCCATACTTATCATTGCAGGCATATTTATTGCCTATGCGTATCTGGGACCCTATATGCCAGGATTTTTGAACCATAGGGGCTATTCCTTCAAGAGGATAGTGTCTCACCTGATGTTTACAACGGAGGGCATACTGGGAATACCGCTGGGAGTGTGCTCTACATTTATTTTCCTGTTTATATTGTTTGGTTCCTTCCTGGAGAAGACGGGAATCGG
Organism: Clostridiaceae bacterium; assembly: GCA_012519745.1. Taxonomy (GTDB): domain Bacteria; phylum Bacillota; class Clostridia; order Acetivibrionales; family DTU013; genus DTU013. The sequence continues at coordinate 8,112 of JAAYPO010000127.1, forward strand.
AAAGTTTTTTATTGATATATCTAATGCAATAGCTGGCTTCGCTGCCGGCGGCCCGGCAAAGGTGGCGGTCCTGACCAGCGCTCTGGAAGGAACGGTTTCGGGAAGCTCGGTCTCAAATACTGTCGGATCGGGAAGCTTTACCATACCGATGATGAAAAGTCTGGGTTACAAGCCCGAATTTGCTGCAGCAGTTGAAGCAGCGGCTTCGACAGGCGGACAGATAATGCCTCCTATAATGGGAGCTGCGGCGTTCCTGATGGCCGATACGCTGGGAATACCTTACGGACAGGTGGCTGTAGCTGCCATAATACCCGCATTGCTCTATTTTACAGGCATTTGGATAATGGTGCATTTTGAAGCGAAAAAGACCGGCATGAAGGGCATGAGCAAGGAACAGCTCCCCAGATTGTGGACTGTTCTGAAGGAACGGGGACATCTTGTACTGCCGCTGGTGGCCATCATTTATTTCCTTTCTGAAGGCTCCACACCAATTAAGGCAGCCATGTATGGAATAATCTTTGCAATTATTGCAAGTATGATAAAGAAGAGCACACGCATGAAATTCAGAGATTTCATCGATGCCCTTGAAACCGGTGCCAGAAATATCCTGAGCGTTGCAATAGCATGTGGTATGGCAGGGATAATCATCGGTGTAGTGACCCTTACAGGCCTTGGCCTTAAAATGGCTTCCGGCCTTCTCGAAATATCAGGCGGAAATATGATCCTCACGTTGTTCTTTACAATGCTGTCATCATTGATACTCGGAATGGGGGTTCCCACTACGGCAAACTATCTCATAACCTCCACCATAACAGCTCCGGCGGTTGTGCAGCTGGGAGTACCGGTACTGGCCGCCCATATGTTCACATTCTATTTCGGTATAGTTGCCGACATAACCCCTCCTGTTGCTTTGGCAGCATATGCCGGATCGGCGATAGCAAAAAGCAATCCCTTCAAAACCGGTCTGATAGCGACAAAGCTGGCTATCGCAGCTTTCATAATACCGTATATATTCGTTTTGAGTCCGGATCTGCTGCTGATCGATACTGCACCGCTGCAGATAGTACAGATCGTAATAACATCATTGATAGGAATGCTTGGCGTAGGCGCTGCAATGCAGGGGTACTTTCTTACCCGTGCCGGATGGATCGAGAGAGCGTTTTTCCTTGTGGGAGGTCTCCTGCTCATCGATCCGGGACTGGTCACAGACTTGGTAGGCCTGGCATTTATCGTTGTAGGTCTGATTTGGCAGATCAGGAGAAAGAAGCTCCAAGCCGCCAATAATGCAGATAATGCGCCTGCGTGACAAATGGGATAAAAATAAGCCTTTTTATAAGGCTTATTTTTTTGGGATTCAGACAAAATGAGGCTTTGGGACGTTTATCATATAGGATGTATTGAATTGCCCGATTGTTGGTATCAATAAGTGAAACCGCATCGAAGAATATTTTTTGCAGGAAAGGGAGATTTGGATGAGGAACAATTATAATTCATATATCTATGGAAGCTGGATCAAATGGGGTGCGATCGCACTTGTGGTACTCATACTTGTGATCGGCTCCATCAGCACCTACAACGGCCTGATCACCGCCGAGCAGGATGTTCAGATGCAATGGAGCGAGGTCGAGAACCAGATGCAGAGAAGAGCTGATGTGATCACCAATCAGGTGGAAGTGGTAAAAGGCTATGTGAAGCATGAGGAGAAGGTTTTCAGTGATATTGCCAATGCAAGGGCAGTGCTGTATGACAACTATTCAGATATGGACACCAAGATCGCAGCGGATCAGCAGATGGCCGACTCCGGCCGGAGGATACTGGCACTGGCGGAGAATTATCCCGAGCTGAAGGCGGATAAACTTTTCGCGAATCTGCAGACGGATATCGAAGGCTCTGAAAACAGAGTCGCCAGAGCGAGAGGGGAGTTTATCGGGAAGGTGCAGATATATAATACGAGGCTGTCGAGATTTCCGGGAAACCTGTTTGCAAAAATGCTGGGATTTGAGAAGATAGACTACTTTAAAGCCTCACCGGACGCACTGCAGACTCCGAAGGTGGATTTTAATGATTGAAGATGATCGCCTCGGTGAATTTTAAAGAAAGAGCAGGTCAGTAATGAGAAAGTTACAGGCGGTATGCCTCGTGGTATTGATTTTATTCATAGGTATTTCTGCACCGTTATGTGCTGCAGCAAATTATCCGACTCCGACCTCCGAGTTTTTTGTCAATGATTTCGCAGGCGTTTTGAGCAGTGAGACCCGGGATGCCATACAGCGGATCGGAAAGAGCCTTGAGGATATGACAACGGCGCAGGTCGTTGTCGTTACGGTCTCTTCATTGGAGGGTGAGGATATAGACAGCTATGCCTATGAACTGTTCAAACGGTGGGGAATAGGCCAGAAGGGAAGTGATAACGGGGTCCTCATACTCAATGCCGTATCGGAAAGAATGTTGAGGATAGAGGTCGGATACGGGCTTGAAGGAGCTCTTACCGATATTGAAACGGCAGAGATCAGAACAGAGTATATGAATCCGTACCTTAAGGAGAATGACTTTGACAGAGGCATGCTGTATGGATATGTTGCGGTTGTGAAGGTGGTAGCCGAAGAATATGGAGTGTCGGAAAACGATCTGCAGCAGCGCCTGCCAGCCGTCACAAGACATGACAGCAGCAGGGAAGCCGACACTGATATCAGGACTTTCTTTTATATAATTGCAATTTGTATTTTTCTGGCTTTTGATGGTATATTGTTCAGATTCAAAATCACCAGGATACTGTTGAGGATCGCACTCTACTCCGGCTATTTCCGCGGAGGCCGCGGGGGCCGCGGAGGAAGAGGCGGTTGGGGCGGCGGCGGCTTCGGAGGCTTCGGCGGCGGAGGTGGAGGCAGCAGAGGCGGCGGAGGCAGATCAGGCGGCGGAGGCAGCAGCGGAGGCTATTGAGATATGGTATCAGCGTTAGTTGCATAATATTGCACTATATGACTAAGTATGGTAGTATATATTAGCAAAGGCGTCGTATCTCGTAGAGAGAAAGAGAAGCGACGTATAGTTTATATGGTGGAGGGGAATTTGTATGAAATTGAAAGTCGTGATTTTGTATGTTCTGGCAGCAGCACTGTTCTTAACGGCATGTGGATCGAAGACAGCTCTGACCAATGAGCAATTCATTGAAAAGATGGAGAGCGCGGGATATTTGATTGCAGACGCTACAAATCAGTTTGCAGAAGGTAATGTGGAGACCGTGACCCTTGCAATGAAGGATGGGGTATATCAAATCGAGTTTTATGTGCTGCCTTCAAATGATCGGGCAGTAGCAGCATTCAACGCCAGCAAAAATGACTTTGAGCAGATGAAGGGCAGCGGATCAAGCACCGGTGAGGTAAATATAGGCAATCACAACTATTATGGACTGTCGACGGGTGAAGGTTATTATGTGGTTTCAAGAATCGATAATACAATGATCTATATCAATGCATCGGCAGAATATAAAGATGAGATCAAGGATATCCTCAAGGAGCTGGGGTATTGAGTTGATCATTATATAGGGATATAGGCGCCTTACAGACCCGGCCCGGCAATGAGCTATCACTGCCGGAGGCCGGGTTTTATGCTATTGCTTGATGGCATGCAAAAATTGCTATAGAATAAATGAGAAGGCGAAAAAACTATGCGGCTTTCGCCCCTCACATCTTGACCTGCGATCGGTATTCCAGGCTGAGAAAGCGGAGGAAAATGTCATGAAGCAGCTAAAACAGAAGTTCACCTCACGCCAGTACATGATCAGCAGTGATTTTGAATTCTTCCACTATAGGGATGAAACCCCTGTCGAAGTGGAATATCATAATCACATTTTCTATGAGGTGTTTTTCTTCCTGTCCGGTGATGTCACTTACATAATCGAAGGTAAATCCTACAGGATAAAGCCCGGCGACATCATTCTGATAAACAACCGGGAGCTTCACAAAACTATTGTAGAGCCCGGGAAGACCTATGAACGGTACGTGCTATGGCTGGATCCGGATTTTATCAGGACCCTTGGAGAGGAGACGGATCTGACTGTCTGCTTTGAACGCTCTGCCGAAAGCAATTACAATATATTGCGTCCGAGGATGGAGTTTTACATAATGATAAAAAAGATCCTGGCATGTCTGGAGAGTTCTGTTTTTAACGACGGCTACGGCAGCAGGATATTGCAGAAAAGCTATATCACCGAGCTGCTGGTATATCTGAACCGGGCATTCCTTGACAGCCGCGACGAGGATATCGAGCTGGATGTGGTCTATAATGACAAGGTCAGCAGTGTCATCAGATATATAAATGACAATCTAAAAGAGGAGCTTTCTCTGGAAACGCTGGCTTTTAAGTTTTACACAAGTAAATACCATCTGCTCAGAGAGTTTAAAAAGCACACGGGATATACCATACATCAGTACATTCACAAAAAGCGTCTGATTATGGCGAGGATGCTGCTAAAAGAAGGGCTTAAGGTCACTGAGGTATATCTGAAATGCGGCTTTGGCGACTATTCCAATTTCATCCGCGCCTTTAAAAAAGAATATGGTCAGTCTCCCAAGCATTACAGAAATACGGGAAATGGAACAATCCTTCAGTAAGGTACGTCTTTAGGACTGTCACATAAAATACTTCTAAATAAATCTTATTGATTGCGGGGTGCGATAAATGAAAAAAACAACGGTCTTCCTGCTGGTGCTCATCCTGATGTCAGGCATGCTCAGCGGGTTCAGCATGGCTTCCTCAGAGGAAGCAGTCACTATCATGCTTGACGGGAAAAAGGTCGAATTCACAGATGCACAGCCGATCCATACCGGCAGCAGGGTGCTGGTACCGGTGAGGGGCTTTTTTGAAAGGATCGGAGTGACGGTGGATTGGAACAGCAGCGACAAGGTGGTCATAGTAAAGGATGACAAGCAGGAGATCATGCTGGAGGCTGGCAATACAGCCGTATTGAATAACGGTGCCGTACATTACCTTGACTGCAGTGTCAACATCAGGGACAACAGAGCATACATACCCCTCAGATACGTGTCAGAGAGCTTTGGCTATAATGTCCAATGGAACAGCAAAACAAAGAGCGTGCAAATAACGAAGAAGTCCGGCAGTCAGTCCGGCGATGATGCGGAACTTCCTACAGTGGACAGCCTTGAGAACCTTTATCAGCTATTCAGATACAATGATAAGCTGGCCGGCTATGTAAGCTATGAAAGATTGAGGATCAGCGATATGCCGGATCTCACCGGCAATGCCGTGGAACCGTCGGTCTCATCTGAGGCGAGCAAGGACTCCGCGGGCTCTGCTCCGCAGACAGCGCAGTCAGCACCCGGAAGCTCTGATTATTCCGGCACCAACAACCAGGTGGAGGGCATAGAAGAGGGCGATCTCATAAAGACGGACGGCAGATATATCTATATCGTACGTGACAGAAAAATATTTGTTGTAAATACAGATCCCAAGGAACTGAAAATCCTTTCGGAGATCCCATGTGATGATGGAGTAAGTGAGATATACATCTATAAAAACAAGCTTATCGTAATTAACGGAAGGTCCCGTATTCCTCTAAAAATAAGGAACAAGAGAGATGGCAGCATTGTAGAGATGCTGTTTGGCCAGGTCAGTATAAACAGCACGAATGTAAGGGTATATGATATAACAGATCGTTCGAAGCCTCGTATTCTCAGCGATAAGGATTATGAGGGAGCATATCTTTCATCCAGGATGATAGACGATGACGTGTATATAGTGACAAATGCCAGAGTCAGACTTTACACCTCCTATCTCAGAGATATGGCAGAGATCATCAGCACCGATAATAAGAAGGTGTTTATGGACGAAATGGCAAAGGCTTCGGCAAATGGTCAGGATCTGCTTGCTCAAACCGGCTTCAAAAGCTATGATGAGCTTTATGATGCTCTCAAAAGCGCGGTGACGGCGTATGTGACTCCCAAGTACAGGGATAATCGAGGGGAATTGGATTACGAAATCGGCTTGAAGGAAATCCATTATTTCAGGGATCTGATCACGCCCAACTATATGATGACCATAGGCATGGATCTCAGCAGCGGCAGGGATGAAGTCAGCGCATACCTGGGGAGCTCGGGCCAGCTTTATGCTTCAGCCGATCATATGTATACCGCGATCTCAAGATATGAATATATCGCACTAAAGAGCAAGGTGCAGGGCTACCCTGTCTATGAGGAAATGACATCTGTGCACAAGTTTGAGCTGAAGGATGGAAGGATAATATACAAAACGAAGGGCTCGGTACCGGGCACTGTTTTGAATCAGTTCTCAATGGACGAATACAAGGGCATTTTCAGGATCGCAACGACCACAAGCAATACCGGCACATCAAGCAACAATGTATATGCGCTGGATGAAGGCATGGAGATCACGGGCAGGCTTGAAGGCATAGCTCCCGGTGAAAAAATATACAGTACACGCTTTGCAGGTGAACGGATATATATGGTCACATTCCGTCAGATGGATCCATTCTTTGTCATTGATGCGGCTGATCCCAAAGAGCTGAATATGCTCGGGTACCTTAAGATCCCCGGATTCAGTTCATATATGCATATTCTTGATAAGGACCATGTCCTCGGACTGGGGTATGATACAGAGGTAAGAAACGGCTGGGGCATCGGTACGAAGGGTTTCAAGCTGTCACTCTTCGATGTGTCAGACGTTACCGACCCCATCGAGGTGAAAAATGAGATCATCGGCGAGAAAGCTGAATCTTCGGCGGCCTATAACCACAAGGCGCTGATGATATCACTGGACAAAGGCGTCATGGGATTCCCCATTGCCTATATCAACTCGGATACAGATTATTTTGCGGGATATTTTCTGTACAATATCACAAACAAGAATTTCACCTATAAAGGCCGTGTAAGCCATGTTCCGGAAAATGCGGCAATGATCGAGATCAAAGAGGAGGATATGATATACAGAGGCATATATATCGGTGATAATCTGTATACGTTTTCACAGGGCAAGCTGCAGGTGCATGATCTGGGTACCCTTGACTCAAAAGGCAGCCTGAGCTTCAGATAAGCAAAAATGTGCAAATGGGGCGGTGGTCTTTGATCCCGGATCGGTCGATGGACCGGTGATAAAGGCGCCGTCCCATTTAACGTCCTGTTATATCATTTATGTCTGACAATTCTATGCTGACCTTTCCGGCAAGGCTTTGCTCTCCCTTGATCTCATCTCTGCTGTCCAGGACTGCAAGCTCTTCTTCGGACAGCTTTCTGACAGGAAGATGGAGAATGAAGCTCGTCCCCTTCCCCTCCTCACTGGTGACATAGATAGTACCCTTGTGAACTTCGACAAGAGTCTTTACGAGAGACAGCCCCAGACCGCTCCCATAGTAGTTTCTGCTTAAGGAGAGATCTGCCTGCCTGAACCGGTCGAACACATGCTTGAGTTTATCCTTGGGGATGCCTATACCGGTGTCATCGACCCTGACTATAATCCTGTCCACCGTACTGGCAATGCTCACAAAGATACTTCCGCCGCTGTCTGTGAACTTTAAGGCGTTTGATAAAAGATTGAGAATAATGCGTTCTATCGCGTTTTGATCGCAGGCTGTGTATTTTTCTTCCGTATCGGTGTCAAAAATAATGCTGACTCCCTTATTTTCGGCATAGGCTACCACTGACATTGTCGTCTCTTCTATGATGCTGATGATGTTGAGATACTCCATCCTGATTGTCAGATGGCCGCCTTCGTATTTTGAGACATCCAGAAGGTTGCTGATGATCTTTATCAGCTTGTAGCAGTTGAGCCTGATAGATCTGCAGTATTTGAGAACCTTGTTGTGATTTTCACATGTGCAGGATTCCGACGGGATCGATTCGATAAGCTGGGAGGACGCATAGATAACATTCAGCGGTGCTTTGAGTTCATGGGACAGATCGGTGAAGGCCTGGGATTTGATCAGGTCATTGGTCAAAATGGTGTCCACCATGACGTCGATATCCTGGGCGGTGGCCGCTACCTCGTCATTGCCGTAAATATTGGAGCGCACAGTATAATTGCCGCTTTTTACGGCTGATATGGTTTCTTTGATATTCGTGAGAGGATCCAATATCCTCTTTGCCAGTACCAGGGCAAGAAGGATCGATATGATCAGAACCAGCAGCAATACAGTTATATTGTATGTGAGGCTTGCATTATGCTTGTCCGCTATCATCTCATAATTTATCGACACGAAGCATTTCCAGCCGCTCAATCCGACAGGGTACTCAATGCTTGTATTTGACGTTCCGCCGGGTATGCTTTCGTCTATCACAGTAACCAAACTGGAATCAACAGCAGTACTTTTTACCGGACTTATGCAAAGAACATTGCCTTTTCTGTCGATAAATCCGAAATCTCTGCTGTATGAGTTGTCATGCATATTTAGTCTGTCGGCAAACATATCCGGATAGACACGGCCTGCCACAATACCATGCAAAGTGCCGTCTGTCATTATCCCTCTTGCAACGTAGGTGAAGTGCCCCGTTTGGGAGTCCAATGGGATCAGCCCGGTAAGGACTTTTGTTTCACCTTCTGATATCCTTGAAAAATATTCGATGCCGGATACTGAAGTCCCCGCCAATTCCGGATCCTGACTGGCAATGATAGTGCCGTCGGCACTGATCCATGACAGCTCCGAGAAAACAACATCATCTGTTTCGACCTCGGTCAGGTACTTCTGTATATCATCTGCGGTCATGGAGTTGGAGACAAAAAGCTTTCCTATGGCAGCCTGGCTTGTCCATAATTCTTCTATATAATTACAAAAGGAGGATGTGACAGAGTTTGCCAGGTCCTCACCTGCCCTTAACTCCATGTTCACCTTCTCCTTAAAATCCTTGTTGATCCTTACAATTTCCAGCAAAAAGATCGGTATCAGTGTGATCAGCACCAACAGAACCATTTTTCTTTTTATGGTCAATACCGGCATATCATACACTCCAGCTAATAAAACAGCATATATGTATCGTCATATTAGAAATTATATCAAGAAATTTACTATATTTTCAATACTTATCAGATTACGTTTGCATTACAATTATATAGTAAATACTACATAATCTGATTATTTTCGACTTACATCTACATGCCTGAATTATTTTTGAAATTTTCCTCAATTAGAAATTTTTCTTTGAACGATGCGTTATAATGGATATAGGCTTATTTCTGAAAATGAGTAATAAGTTCGTACGACTCAACGGGGGGTGAGAATAATGGGCGGTATCACAAAATTCAGACAGTGGATCCAGGAGAGCCGCAGGATCGTTTTTTTTGGCGGCGCCGGAGTTTCCACGGAAAGCGGTATACCTGATTTCAGGAGTGTTGACGGGCTATATTCTCAGAAATATAAATATGCTCCTGAGACAATATTGAGCCATTCCTTTTTTATGAGCAAGCAGGCGGAGTTTTATGAGTTTTACAGGGATAAAATGATATTTCTGGACGCCAGGCCTAATATTACCCATATAAAGCTGGCGCAGCTGGAAGCGGAGGGCAGGATAAGCGCTATAATCACACAGAATATCGACGGACTGCATCAGGCAGCCGGCAGTAAGAAGGTACTGGAGCTGCACGGATCGGTACACAGGAATTTTTGCATGAGCTGCGGCAGGGCCTATGGCATGGACAAGGTAATGGATGCATCCGGTGTCCCGGTCTGTGACTGCGGCGGTGTTGTCAAGCCGGATGTGGTTCTCTATGAGGAAGGGCTGGACCAGGATGTTCTGCAAGACGCAGTCCGCCGGATCGGGGAGGCCGACATGCTGATAGTCGGCGGGACATCATTGTCGGTATACCCCGCGGCAGGACTGGTCAGGTATTACAAGGGAAACAGGCTGGTGCTGGTCAACAAGTCGCCCACACCGTACGACAAGTATGCGGACCTATTGCTGCAATGTGGTCTTGGAGAGGTTTTTGGCAACATATGAGGGATGTGCTGCAGATCAGTGATCACACATGGTATAACCAGGCGGATGAGGTGAGTTATGTACGACATCATTATAGCAGGCGGGGGACCTGCCGGTGCGACACTGGCCAGGCTGGCCGGGAACAGATACAGGGTGCTGCTGCTGGAGAAAAGGACCTTTGAAACTGACATGAAATTTACCGGGCAGAAATCCTGCGGGGGTCTGTTGGATCCCGATGCACAGAGGATGCTTGCCGGATTCGGTCTTGGCATACCCAAATCCGTTCTGGTCAGTCCCCAGTTGTTTGCCGTTCGGACCATCGATATCAAAAGCGGCATCGAGCGTTATTACCAGCGCCACTACATTAATATTGACAGGAATGAATTCGACAAGTGGCTTGGGTCCATCATACCGAGCCGGGTCGATATAATCAACGGCTGCCTTTATAGATCATATGAGGAGAAGGATGAGTACGTCTCGGTCAAATTTCGCCAAGACGGCAGGGAGCATGAGGAAAAGGCCAGACTGCTTGTTGGAGCGGATGGAGCATTTTCCCGGGTCAGAAGGCAGTGCTTTGGTGAGTTGAATGCTCCAAGACTGTATATATCGATACAGGAATGGTTCAGAGTAAATAATGCCAAGGGTTTCTATGGTGCGATTTTTGATGATGATATAACAGATTTCTACTCATGGACGATCCCGAAGGAGGATGAGATCATACTTGGTTCGGCACTGGTACCCGGCCATGATGTGCTGGATAGGTTTGAGCTGCTCAAGGAAAAACTTAAAAAATATGGCTTCTGCTTTGAAAACAGTATCAAAAAAAACGGAGCATATCTGTACAGACCTGTCAGAAGCAGCCAGATAAGCATTGCCAGAGGGAGGACTGCGCTTGTGGGGGAAGCGGCAGGGTTTATAAGTCCCAGCTCGGCAGAGGGGATGAGCTATGCCTTCAAGAGCTCACTTGCGCTTGCCAGAGCACTTGAACAAGGCATTGATGACTATTTGCCCAGGTATATGGAAAACATAGCACCACTGAAGAGAAATATCCTGTTGAAAAATCTGAAGTCTCCTGCGATGTATAACGGTCTGCTGAGAAAGATGGCCATGGGTTCCGGCCTGCTCAGCATCGACATATTTGAATGATCGTAAGGTTTTTTTCCATGCCAGACGGCCCAGTGGATGAAGCGCTAAAAGGAGGAAAGGTGACTTATGATGAGCCTTTTTTCCTGCAGCACCAGTGAGTCGATGGTGTCCCTGACGGAAAAAATGCTGCTTTTATACTTAAATGTCATAAGTATACCGTATTCATTCCTTCCGAACAGCGTCGATCTTCTGATGACTGATCCTTCCAGATTAAATACTCTGTTCTGATCAAATATATTGATCACTATTTCATCATCGACTTCCAGATCACACTCAGTACAGATGCGTATGCCTTCATAGCTTATGTCTTTGATCCAGGCGGGGGATGCACCACCCACTCTGTCGGATGAGCGCTTGATGGATCCCAGCAGTGATACCGGATGCCTGACGTTTTTTCTTCTTTCTACAGGGAAAGAAGTCATATCGGGAGAAATCGTTATGTCCCGTTCATTTCTTGACAATATGAAGCCGCCATATACATTGGTGTTATCGTTATCAATGATCCCAAATGTGATAGGATCACCCTTCACTATGTTTATGTATGTGCCCAGAGGTCCTTTTATCCTGACAGTAAAAAAGTTCTCCAAGTCTCCACTGACAAATGTGCAGGTGATAGGCTTGGAATGTGAATAATGACGAAGGGCAATAACCGCCCCGGTATCCTGATGGCTCATGCTTGTCCTCCCAATGCTTGTAAGTTTTGTCTGGAAGCCATAGGGGCTATCGAATGCTTACATAAAATTATATAATTTTGCTATGTTATTGTCAATTTTCGATAAATGTCAAAAAACCGCTTAATTCGACATACTGTCCGGATGATTAAATAAACAGTGGATGTGCAAAAACCTCATTGTCTGGGCACGAAATCACTGATTTTATTGTGATTAGTCAATGTTTGGGGCATTTTTTCGCACTATTTATGGTGTTTGGAGATATTATGCGCCCAGATGATGAGGTTTTTGCACACTGCAGTCATTTGTAAAACATGGCAGGGAAGATACTATGATAAAGTGAATTAATAGTATAAAATAAGAGACAGAAAAATTTACAAGGCGATAAGTGTCCGTGCGCTTGCAGGCGGCAGGCAAGTTTCTTTGTATTGAAGCATTTATTGAAAGGATGGAGAGAATGACGGAGCATACCATTAAAACGACATCATCAGATGAAATGATCAATATTACTTCGCTGGTACGGCAGGATGTAAAGAAAGCCGGCATCACCAGCGGTACAGCGGTGGTTTTCGTGCCGCACACGACTGCGGGCGTCACTATAAATGAAAACGCAGACCCTGATGTAGTGTATGACCTGCTGTCCATATTCCGCAGGGTGTACCCGGAGAGCGGAAGCTACAGGCATATGGAGGGGAATTCCCATGCCCATGCAAAGGCATCCGTGGTTGGTTCATCATGTACAGTGATCATAGAAAACGGCCAACTGCAGTTGGGGACCTGGCAAGATATATATTTCTGTGAGTTTGACGGACCCAGGACAAGGAAGGTATATGTGAAGACCATTGGTGGATAGACAGGATCCGGCATATGGCGAGAGGAGCTGTATGAGAAAAAAGAAGAGTACATATGAGTTGATGAAGGAGATCAGAAAAAGCTGGGATATAAATCCGCGGACCAGAGTGCAGGAGAATGAGCTCAAAAACAAGAAGAAGCGCAGGCAGGATGAGAAGAAAATCGTTCGTGAGGACGAACAGTGATCGTGAGGACGGACAGTAATATACGGGGGTGCAGCGAATGACCATAATCGAAACGGAAAGGCTATATGTGAGGAATGTAAAGCCCGGAGACTGGAAGGACATGCAGGAATACCTTTCCAGAGAGGAAGTAATGAGGTTCGAGAGTCCCTGGGATACCAGTGACGAGGCTATGCGCAATACAGCGGCGGAGCTTGCGAAGGGCACTGCTTTTTGGGCTGTAGAGCTGAAAGCGACGGGGAAGATGATCGGCCATGTATATCTTGGGCGTGAGCAGCCTGAGAAATTTTTGACATGGATGATCGGATATATATTCAACAACGATTTTCATGGCAAAGGGTACGCAACAGAGGCCTGCAGGGGCCTGATGGACCATGCCTTCAGAAATATGGGGGCACACAGGATCATCGGGAAATGCTGTCCTGAGAATATCCCCTCCTGGAAGGTGATGGAACGGCTTAAAATGAGGCGGGAGGGATTTTCGCTTAGATGTGCCGCTATCAGGGATAATGACGATGGCAGTCCGATATGGTGGGATGAGTATCTGTATGCAATGCTTGCGGATGAATGGCCGGGAAATGGCTCCTTATCCATAAGGGAGATGGATTAGAAGGGATGGACGGATTTTGCTGTTGCCAAGAAATTCATTGAGAAAGGCTTCAACCGGCTTAAGCTGCTGTCCAATGGTCACAAGAGCCATGAACGGTTAATAAATTCCGGAGCATATATCATTGATTCACTGGCTGAGGTAAGGGATCAGCGGATTGGGGGAACAACACATGAAAAAGCATATCCACATCCTTGGAGCTTCCGGCTCAGGAACCACCACACTTGCCAAAGCATTGTGCGGCAGGCTTGGATGCTATTGCAGGTGACCAGCTTGATAAATCAGACTTAGAAAGTTGAGTTATCAGCAGCAATAAATAAATATGACACACAGTTGTCCATTTGCTTTGGCATAATATTATATGGCATGTAACAAAAACGAGAGGAGAATGTTGTAATGGAATGGCATGAACTGTTCCCGCAGGAAAAACAGCCGGATATGGAGCAGATTTCGGAGTACATAGGCGGCAGTGCCGCAAAGCTATGGGATTCTTTGATTGATTACATGGACAAGGCCTATAAGGCAAAACCAAAGATGACCTACAGTGTGTGCTCGGGGAAACCCGGCTGGAACATCAAGTTCCAAAAAAGCGGCAAGTCCTTTGGCACACTATATCCCGAGAAGGGCTCGTTTTCCGTATTCCTGGTCGTCAGCTACAAGCTGGATCCTCTGATGGAGGCGATACTGCCGATGCTGACACCCGAGACTGCCGAACTGTATAGTAATGCGGGAGATTATATGAAGATGGGCAAGTGGATGATGTTCAGGATCTCGGATGAGTCAGGAGTACAGGACTACAAAAAGATCTGCGAGGTGAAGCTGCCGGTTAAGGCATCGTAATTCATCTTTCCCTTAGCAGCCTGCATATCCCCATGAGGACGTCCTTTATTCTGAAGAGCTCGCTTTCTTTGTTTCTGGCGCGCCACGCGCTCTTATAACGGCTGAACCAATATTCGAGCTTTACTGCCAGTTCATCCGGACTGAATATGAGCCCCGTTGAGGATTGTCCGAGGAATTTCTTCTTTATTACCAGAAGCAGTGCCTGAAAAAGTGCAAGACCGTCTGCAGCCACCAGAAATTCACTGACATCCTGCTTTCTGTCATCAAATACTGATTGATGCAACAGCGATATGCTTGCTTCGATTTCTTTGATACGGTCATATGCTGCCCTGATTTTGCATTCATCGTGGTTGAGCATGAGTTCTCTTGCATGAGTGTAAAATTTGCCGTAAATGCCCGTATCATATCCGCACATCGTATAATACCATAGCACGATCGTATTCCACTCAATTATAGGCTGCCTTGATAGCTGACGTATCAGCCCTGCAAGGCTTCCTGTTTTATCGCCGTATTCCAGTATCGATATTTCTTCATCTGTCGGATGGTCGGGCCGGCCGGCATTCCATGAAAGGGCAGCCCCGTATATCGCGCCTGGGATCGAGCCTGCCAGCAGGTTGATATGACCAAAATCGCCCCAATCGGTGTTCAGTATGCCAAGGGCGCTATACTTCACGGCGTAGTCTGTGAGCGACCTTATGTTTTTTGACGCGTTATCCATATCGTTGATCAGTCTGTTCCAGCCCTGTACTCCGGGACAGACATACTGCTTGAGCCCGGCTTCGGAGATCTGCCTGAAACCGTCTTCTGAGGCCTCCGGATCGTAGTTCCAGTTTAGTATTGTCACATTATCCGGGATCTCACCGAGGAGCTGAGGATACTTCAGCAGGGTATCGCCCCACATCATGACCTTCTTTTTACGTGACTTCAGATGGTCGATCAGGCTTTTTACAAAGAAGAGATACAGCTTGCCTCTTCCGATCTCATCCAACAGGGCTCTGTTCTTACCAAGGCCGAGGTCGAAGGTCTCGTCACAGCATATGTTGAACTTGTCGGATGTGAAAAGCGGTATGAATTCATCCGTCAGCTCCTTTGCAAAGGCGAGACTTTCCGGATCGCTGGCGTCCAGTGTATAATGCACCATCCTGTCCGTCCAAAGAAACGGTTTGTCCGGAAGGACTTCATATTCGTTCAGGTGCCTGAAGGTCCCAGACAGCAGGACGTGGTAGAGATGACCGAAGACAGACAGGGATGGCACCAGCTCAATGCCCCTCTTCCTGCAGTATTCATCCAGTACAAGGATCTCTTCTGCAGTGATGGGGTCGGAGTCCGTCCATATTTCGCTGTATTTCTTAAATGCAAAGGAATGCTCGAAATAAAGCTGCAGTTGGTTTATTTTATAGAAGGAGAGCCTGTCTGCCAGATCCTTCAAGGTGTCCAGTGTTGGCACCTTTCCTCTGGTGACGTCGTGATAAAAGCCTCTTGCTTCAAAAGTCGGCTGATCTTCTATGTCCATGCAGGGTATCTCGCAGGCATAATTCCTGACAAGCTGCTTCAGGGTCTGGATGCCGTAATACAGGCTGCTGCTGCCGTTGCCCTTGATGATTATGGAGCCTGTGCCAACGGTCAGGGTGTAGGCTGACAGAGCTGTAACGTCAGCTGTACCTGCGGCTTTCAGACCAGTTTTCATGAGTGTGATCGAACCATCGGCGAATATGGTCTTCTCCTTGTCTTTACCGCATCTGCCCTTGGTAATGGCAAGCTTTAGTCCCGAAGCCTTTTCGATTTCATTTCGCAGTGACAGTGCTGCTTCAAAATCACTATAATCGCATCCGATATCAAGGAATATTTGTGTCAATTCCGACATGCGGAACACACCTGATGATTCTGTCAATTTGTGGGGATATGGTATCAAAATCATACTTTTGCCTCCTCTGCCGTGAC
>JAAYPO010000128.1 GCA_012519745.1 Clostridiaceae bacterium
CTGCAGGGAGTCAGGCTTTGTTTGCTGAGAAATGTCAGAACGTGGTAATGGGACACTTCTCTGCAGGGAGTCAGGCTTTGTTTGCTGAGAAATGTCCCTAAAAAAGGCTCAGTATAGGTGTTGCCAGGAACCTGAAAACAGCTTCGACCCCTGTCCTGAGCGGGTTCAGCAATGTGGACAGTATTCCGGGCCTGAGTACCATCAGTGCCAGAAAAGCCATCCCTATATACCTTTCATATCGCATGATCCCAAAATATGTTTTAGCCGGTAATATTGCAGTAAGTATCTTGGATCCATCCAGCGGCGGTATCGGTAATATGTTGAATATAGCCAGTCCAATATTGATAATGTAAAAAGACTTGCTCACATTGAACAATATTGCCTTAAATGATAATCCGCTTCCGTAGTACCCAGAGTAACTGTCATATATAGCACTGAGGGTTATTCCATTTTCAATAGCGATCAATGCCATAGGAAAGGAGAAAATAAATGCCAGCAGCAGATTTGACAAAGGCCCTGCAATACTCACCAGCACAGTCCCCCATTTGTGATTCTTATAGTATGCAGGGTCAATGGGAACTGGCTTTGCCCATCCAAAACCAAAGCCGCTGAACATTGATGCCACCAGCATCAGAGTCCCTATAGGATCCAGGTGCTTCAACGGGTTTAATGTAAGTCTTCCCAGCCTTTTTGCCGTAGGATCACCTTGCCTGTATGACACATACGCGTGGAACAGCTCATGAAAACTCAATGATATAAGTATCGCAGGTACGGCATATAATAAAAGCAGCAATCTTTCTCCCATATCAAACTCCATTCTCTAGTCTGTTAATTGCTTAAAACACTCTTATACTATTTTACCAAATGATCATCAAAAAATCTTCATATTTCACAAAGTCATTCAGCTTCCTGAAGCCTTTCAACAATGCAGGCACAGCATGAAGATCTGTATGCCAGTATCGGGACTATGGTACATACTCCAAACACTATGGCCACAGTAATCAGCATCTGACCAAAAGGAATGGAGAAAATGGCATAATCGGCCTGTTGCCTGAACAATTCAAATATCCCATAGGTTATGGCAATACCCAGCGTATCATTGTACCATTATTTCAATAATTAAAAAAAGCCGTTGAGTTGGTTTAACTCAAACGGCATATGATTTTATTCTCAGACTGCTGTCCTGCCCATACAGAACCACTCCTGCATGAGTCTGTACATGATCCTCAGGAAGGAGACCCTCTGGACATCGCTTGATGCCACCAGATCCGCCTTTCCCACTTCATTTCCCGCGATTACGTATTTCACTTCCCCTATTTTCTGGCCCGATTTGACCGGCGCCGTCAGGTTTTCCTGTAAAACCGCGATCCTCTCGATCTTCCCCTTCTCACCCTTTTTAAGCAATAGATTGACATCTTTCTTGTATACCGCATTTGTCACCGGCTGCAATCCTTTTTTCACAACGACCTGCTGCACAGGTTCATCCTTTGTATTGACCATAACGGTCTCAAAGTTTGCAAAACCATAGTCAAGGAGTTTTCTGCTCTCGGCAAATCTAGTATTTGAATCCGGTTCCCCGAGAACTACCGAAATGAGCTGCTGGCCGTTCCTGACAGCAGAGGCCGACAAACAGTGGCCTGCCGCTCCGGTATAGCCGGTTTTCAATCCCACCGTGCCCTTATAATGCCTCACAAGCTTATTAGTATTATCAAGAGAAACCGCTTTCTTACCGGGGACATTGTCCCTGAACTTGGCTTGCCAGGTCGAAGTGTACTCTGTGATTTCAGGATGCTTCAGCAGCAATTCCCTGGACATTACAGCGATATCATAGGCGCTGCTGTAGTGTCCCACATCCGTAAGTCCGGAACAATCAAGAAAATTGGTATCGTTCATACCCAGTTCCTTTGCCTTTTGGTTCATCATGGCCACGAAGGTCTCCTCGCTTCCGGCAATTGCCTCTGCCAGCGCAACTGTAGCATCGTTTGCCGAATGGATGGCAACAGCCTTGAGCAATTCATCCACGGTGAAAACCTCGCCGGGCTCCAGCCAGACCTGAGAACCCCCAAAACTCCATGAATACTCACTCACGGTCACCTTGGTATCGTATGAAACAACGCCTGCATCTATAGACTCCATGATCAGAAGCATGGACATTATCTTTGTAACACTGGCTATGGGAAGTTTTTCGTGACTGTTCTTTTCCAAAAGAATGGTGCCCGTATTACAATCGGTGAGTATGGCCCCTTTTGCCTTCAGATCGGTAAGCACAGTGTTGCTCATTATCTTCATGACTTCTACGGCATCGTATTCGGTTACATCCTCAGATAGTCCATATACAGGCGAAATCATAAATAAGGAAATCAATACGATCACAGAAAGGCTGACTGAGAAAGCCTTTTTTAACATAACAAACACCCCTTGCAAGCATACTTCTACTATATTTAAAGTTATGCCGCAATAGGGACTATTATTCTGTGAACCAGCCAAAGTTGCAGAAGGATCAATTAGAACCTGATCGCTGTGTCGCTGTCAATATAAGCCTGGATCAAGGGTCTTGCCGCAGCTGCTTCTGAAGATATCACATACGCATCGAACAGCATTTCTTCAGCTTCCTTCAACAACTGTCCGGAAGATGTATGCAGTTGGGCTATTGCCTCTCCCTTACCAACGTAGTCACCTGTTTTTTTCAGAAGAATGATACCTGCTGTTGGGTCGATAGGGCTGTCCTTTGTCTCACGTCCGGCTCCGAGTATCATAGATGCTTTCCCTACAAGCTCCGATCTCATTGATGTCACATATCCTTCGAATGGCGCCATAACCTGATACCTGACGGGAGCCTCATCCATCGCTCTTTCATCCCACGGGTCAAAAAGCGCACCCTGTCTGAGAGCCAACTGTTTGAGCTTATCCAGTGCGCTTCCGTCGGCTATGCTTTTTCTGACCAGTTCCCTGCACCCACCGATATCACCTTTTCCCCCTAGCTCCAGCATCCTTGCAGCCAGCTCGAAGCAAACCGTTTTTAGATCCTCCGGCCCTTTTCCGCCAAGTACTTCAATAGCCTCTCCCACCTCCAGTGAATTTCCTATGCATCTGCCAAGAGGCGTGTCCATATCTGTAATGACAGCCACGGTCTTTTTACCCATCCTGTCGCCTATCGATACCATTTCTGCCGCCAGCTCGATGGATTCGTCCAACGTTTTCATAAAAGCTCCGCTGCCGGTCTTAACATCCAATATGATCTTGTCGGCGCCGGATGCAAGCTTTTTGCTCATTATGCTGCTGGCTATCAATGGTATGCTGTTAACAGTTGCAGTTACATCTCTCAGAGCGTATAATTTTTTATCCGCCGGAGCAAGATTGCCTGTCTGACCCGATATAGCAATACCTATCTCCTTTACGCCGGCTATGAATTCACTGCGGGAAAGAGATGTCCGAAAGCCCTTGATAGCTTCAAGCTTATCGATAGTGCCCCCGGTATGGCCCAGGCCTCTTCCGGACATCTTTGCCACCGGTATGCCGCAGGATGCAACTATCGGCGCCACTACCAGCGTTGTCTTGTCACCAACGCCTCCTGTACTGTGCTTGTCCACCTTGATACCAGGTATTTCCGAAAGATCCATCCTGTCTCCGGAATTTGTCATCGCATTTGTCAAATCAGCTGTTTCCCGTGAATTGAGGCCTCTTATAAATGCTGCCATTATCAGAGCAGCGGCCTGGTAATCCGATATCCTTCCATCACAAAAGCCATTGATGAAGAAATTGATTTCATCCGTCGAAAGCTCCTTGCCGTCTCTCTTTTTTTCGATTACATCAACGATCCTCATATTTCACCTCGAAAATTCTGCAATACATGCAGTTATTTGGACAATCCCAGTTCAGCATGAAAGCTTTCAGCTTCAAACTCACCACAGACGCCAAGGATCCTCACCACTGTTTCTGCCAGGTCGGCAAATGTTTTGCGGATACCAAGATCAACGCCTCTGTTTATCTGTCTTCCATATACAAGCAGCGGCACATACTCCCTGGAATGATCCGTGCTCTCCGTTGAAGGGTCGCAGCCATGGTCGGCTGTGATCACAAGAACATCCCCATCATCCATGGCACCGGTTATTTCGGGTAATCTGGCGTCAAACTCCATCAATGCCTTTGCATAGCCCTCCATATCGTTTCTGTGTCCAAACTGCATGTCGAAATCAACAAGATTTGTGAAAACTAGTCCGTCAAAGCTATTTTTTATGATATCCAGTGTCTTATCGACACCATCCATGTTTCCGCTTGTATGTACTGCTTCAGTGATTCCCTGACCTGCAAATATATCCTCTATCTTTCCGACTGCCTTGACCTCCATTCCAGCCTCCTTTATATAGTCAAGCATTGTTTTTCTGGGAGGCCTGAGGGAAAAGTCACGCCGATTGGCCGTTCTTGTGAAATTTCCCGCGTTGCCTGTAAAAGGCCTGGCAATCACTCTGCCTACCGCATGCTCTCCTTTAAGGATCTCCCTTGCTGTCATACATATCTCATACTGCCTCTCCAGCGGGATCACATCCTCATGGGCGGCTATCTGAAATACGCTGTCCGCAGAAGTATATACGATTGGATGTCCTGTAGTTACGTGCTGTTGTCCTAACACCTTTATTATCTCAGTGCCGGAGGCAGGGTAATTTCCCAGTGTTCTAGTTCCTATAGCTGTTTCGAAACGCTGCATCAAATCTTCGGGAAAGCCCTTCGGATATAGTGGGAAGGCCTTGTCAAGGGTTATTCCGGCCAGCTCCCAGTGCCCTGTGGTAGTATCCTTTCCGGCTGAGCGTTCCGCCATTTTGCCAAAGCAGCCCACAGGGACCTCAACCTTCCGGAAGCCTGATACTCCTGTTATGCAGCCCAATCCGAGCCTTTCCATATTTGGAAGCTCAAAGCCCTTTACGTTGGCGGCAATACTGCCAAGGGTGTTGCTGCCGACATCACCGTAGGCCGCTGCATCCGGCAGTTCACCTACTCCCACACTGTCCAGGACGATTATGATAACTCTTTTCATATATAGATTTTCCCTTTCAAAATAAATAACTATACAAATTGTACCATAATATTATCCCTATATATTCGGAATTAATCAAAAAATGAAAGGCGTTGTCTCAAAGGAAGGTGAAAATCTGATTTTGGGCGGTCCTTTTATCGTTCGACAAAGGCTTCGTCTCGAATCAGAAGCTCGCCATTTCAATAACGATGCAGTTCACATCTTTTTTTTGTACACACCAAAGGGGCGAGTCTTTCGGCAAAAAGAACTGCCTCAAAGTTCATTTTGAGACAGTCCCTTTGTAATTGCTGCTATATGACCGGATGATCAAGCCCGGGGATGGGTCTTCTTGTAAATATCCTTTATTCTGTTCTTTGCTATCTGTGCATATACCTGAGTGGAGGAAATATCCGAGTGCCCCAGCATTTCCTGTATAGACCTCAGATCGGCTCCGTTTTCAAGCAGATGTGCTGCAAAGGAATGCCTGAGGGTATGGGGTGTGATGTCCTTGTTTATCTGGGCCTGATTTTTATACTGCTTGATGATCTTCCAGAATCCCTGCCTGGTAAGCCTGCTTCCGTTTATATTGACAAACAGTGCAGTCTCGTCGGCGCTCTGTATCAGAAGGGGTCTGGATTTGTTCAAATACTCCTTCAGCGCGCTGACAGCCATTGATCCTATAGGGATCATCCTTTCCTTTACTCCCTTGCAGCATCTGATAAAGCACATATCCATATTGAGGTCGTCAAAATCCAGCTGTATCAGCTCCGATACCCTTATGCCGGTGGCATAAAGCAGCTCCAGCATGGCTTTGTCGCGATATCCCTTGAGATCGACACACTGAGGCTGTTCAAGGAGCAGCTCCACTTCCTCCGGCGACAGGATCTGAGGCAGCTTTTTTTCAACCTTTGGAGATTCCAGTTCGGCAGTGGGATCATGGTCAATGAGCTTGTTCTTTGATATGTACTGGTAGAATGATCTGATGGATGCCAGGTTTCTGGAAATAGTCGAGGTCGCCCTCCCTTTTTTCTGAAGATAGAGCAGATAGGCAATCACAGTTGTCTTGTTCGAATTGGATATGTTCTGAAGGTTTATTTCCTGCAAATACGTGAAGTATTGCTCGATATCCCTTCGATACGATTGCAGCGTGTTCACAGACAGACGCTTATCCCTTTCGAGAAAATTGACAAATTTCTGTACCAATGCTTCCATGTGTACTTCCCCTTTTTATTTTAATACCATTTTAAGCGTTTACTTAATAATTGATTGTATAATATTTCATTTAATAATAAAAGAAATATTTCTAGTAAATTGAATTCTTTACTATTTCCACAATCAATATTTTATACCAAATTCCTGATTTTGCAATAATTATTGTTATGTAAATATTATATACTTAATTTTGTTATTTATACTAATGTTTTTATAAATTTGGAATATTTATTAATCAAAAGTAATAAACCCTCACTATTTCATCGGTGCGTTACAACGAAATAGCCGGCGTAATGATCCTTATCAGCACGGGTGTTATATATGCATCGAATATTATCCCGGCCAAAATGATGCAGCAAAAAAGCAGTGTGATCAGGCAGTAAGTCAAAAAAGCTGCCTTTAGACCAGTTTTCTTTCCGTCCTGGAGGACCTTTCCCTTTGTGATCTTCTTGGAAAAACTAATACCATTTACTCCGATACCGATCAGACAGGGAATGATGATTATCTCTCTCGGAAGCAGAGCCGCAGCTGAAAAAAGCAGTCCCTGCATCCCTAGAGCATTTATAATAAAGCCTGAAGTAAAACCTGTGATAAAGCCCCGGACTCCAATGACCAGATAGATGAACGGAAGTCCTATGATGGTGACGCCCAATACCCATAACAGGGCTGCGATCTTTATATTCTCTATCAATCCCATCGATAACAGCTCACTGCTCTTGAAGTTTTGATTCACGAATAATTGCAGAAATCCCTGGAAATAATTGGACAGTTCGTCCCTTTGCATAGTACTTAATCCGTTTACAGTAAATGCACCTGCCGAAACGC
Organism: Clostridiaceae bacterium; assembly: GCA_012519745.1. Lineage (GTDB taxonomy): Bacteria > Bacillota > Clostridia > Acetivibrionales > DTU013 > DTU013. The sequence continues at coordinate 7,049 of JAAYPO010000128.1, forward strand.
CCAGAACGAAGGTCATCAACAGGAACAGAAATGACGCCCTGTTTGCTGCGATATGTTCTCTGATCACACTTTGAAGCTGTCTTATCAAGATCGTTCCCCCTCTATACATAACCCTTCGGTTACAAAAAAAAATTTACATTATCATCATATGCAGGTGATAATGTAAACTATGCCTTTTTATGTATTACTCTGTGCTTTTGGTATATCAGATCGACTGTGCTCTTGCAGCATCAATAATCGATGCTGATTTTGCCGCTGATGATCCTGTCGGCCAGAAATACTCCTATTATTGTTTTAGCGTCTGTTATCTTTCCCTCCAGAATCATTTCAAGCAGCCGGGAAACAGAATATTTTTCGGTGGTTATGAACTCATCGGCATCAGCGCAGCTGTCACCTTCCTGAAGATGTGTAGCGGCATAAATATGAAGCACTTCATCTGAAAAACCCGGGGTACTGTGAACGCTGACCACATGCTGCAGCTTTTCGGCGGACAATCCGGTTTCCTCCTTCAACTCCCGTCTGGCGCATTCCAGAGGGTCCTCTCCCTGATCCAGTTTTCCCGCGGGTATTTCCAGCGATACAGCCTCCAAAGGCTTTCTGAACTGTCTGACCATATACAGTTCGCCCTTTCCATTTAGCGCAACCACTGCAGATGCTCCCGGATGCCTTACTATATCGCGGGTCGCCTGTCTGCCGTCCGGCAGCGTCACCGTTAAAAGTTCAAGATCTATTATATTACCGTTGTATATACTCTTTTTTGAAACTGTCTTCTCGATATAATCCATATTTTTCGTCTCCCTCTCAAATGTCCTGCCCTTTATTTTTCTCAATATTCTTTTTTATTTCTCCTGTAGCCAGCTTGTCGCATCTGTTATTCAGTTCATTGTCACTATGGCCTTTGACCTTTATCCATGTGATATCGTGGATGGATGCAAGCTGATCCAGCTCCTCCCAAAGGTCTCTGTTGCGCACCTCTTCCTTCTCGCTGTTGCGCCAGCCGTTTGTCTTCCATCCATCGATCCATCCTTTGTTGAATGCGTTGACAAGGTATGAGCTGTCACTGTACAATTCTACCCGGCAGGGGTATTTCAACGCCTTAAGCCCTTGGATAGCTGCTGTCAGCTCCATCCTGTTATTGGTGGTATCAGGTTCATAACCCGACAGGACCTTTTCCTTCCCCCCATACAGCAGTATCGTCCCCCAGCCCCCTTTGCCCGGATTCCCCGAGCAGGCGCCGTCAGTATATATCTTTACCATTTTCATCATCTTGTCCATATATTATCTGCTCCCGGATCCGCGCCCTATTTCAAGAGCCCTGGCTGTGCATTCGTCCATCGCATCAATCAGCGAATACCTGAAGCCGTTCCTTTCCAAGGCTTTGACCGCCTCAATGGTAGTCCCGGCAGGAGAACACACCTGATCCTTCAGCTCCGCAGGATGAAGACCTGTCTCCAGAACCATTTTTGCCGATCCCAGTACAGCCTGCGCCGCCAGCTTGACGGCAAGCTTTCTGGGTATGCCCTGGGCAACAGCGCCGTCGGCCATAGCCTCTATCATTATAAATACATAGGCGGGACTGCTTCCGGTAAGTGCTGTGACCTGGCTCATGAGTCTTTCCTCCAGCTCCTCCGTCTTTCCCGATCCTTCAAAGATACTCTTTACCAATATTTTTTCTTCATTGCCAATATTATCGTCAAAGCAGATAAGTGTCATCCCCTCTCCGACCATAAGCGGCAGGTTGGGCATCGTCCTGACGATTTTGCTTTCTCTGCGCAGATACGTTCTCAGTGTATCCAAGCCGATCCCAACAGCTATGGACACAAGTACCTTTTCATTGCTGAAGCAGTCCTTGATCTCCTCCATGACTTGTGCTGCAAATACAGGTTTTACTGCAAGAAGGACTATGTCACTGTGCTTTACCAACTCACAGTTTGACGCTGCAACTATTGAGCCGGTCTCCTTTGCCAGAGTATCTGCTTTTTGTTTATCGGCATCAAATATGATTATGTCTTCAGGCAGTGCTGTCCCTGAACGTATAACACCCTTCAAAATAGACGCGCCCATGTTTCCGGTGCCTATGAAACCTATCTTTTTTCCCATCAGATTCTCCCCGTTCCAAATGTAATACCTGATCCCTGCTTCTGCGAGGTATTGCCTCGTTCTATGATATCACATCATATCGATGGAATTCCACATTAATTTCCATAGACTCCCGAAGGAAATCCCAAACCGGGTCCAAGTAACGCGCCATGCGTGGCGCACAAATAAAACCACCTACCGATAATTGTGTTTATCGATAGGTGGTTTATCTGGCAGGGGAGACAGGACTCGAACCTGCAGCCGACGGTTTTGGAGACCGCTACTCTACCAATTGCGCTACTCCCCTTCGCTTTGTCACGCATCCGCAAGTGACTTTTATAACGCACCCGCAAGTGACTTTTATATTCTACAATACCCCCAAAGCAAATGTCAAGGGGAATTTGGGGTCAGGCTTCCGGCCACTACTTTTTTATCACCATCAAAATCGATGATATCGCATTTTTCCAGGACCAGCCTGAAATCATTATCTATGCTGTAGTATAGATCCACTTCACCGATCATGTTCACAGTTGCTGTCCCGAATATGGGAAGGGGGACCTTGATCTGTGCCCTGTCTCCTTTTTTAATAAATGAAAGCTTTGATGACTCACTGATATCTACAGAGGTGGGATCGATCCAGGATCTGTCCGCATAATCGAGCGTAATCTCCTCCATAGAGCCAGAGAAGTCGTCTTCTATCACAAGCCCGGCCGAAAATCCATACCGGTCATTGATTATGTTAAGTCTGTTGCTGCCGATGGCTTCATATGCAAATCTGAATCCGCTTATAAAATCAGCCAGCTCATTGTCGCTGGTGAATATACAGCTCTTATCCTTTGCATAGCTGTAAATGAAGCAGTTGGAATAGGTAAAGGACGCTCCATAGCCGGGGATTATCACAAAAACATCTTTTGCTCCGTCGCCATCCATATCCTCAAATTGCAGGCTGCTCATTATACCGGATAGATCATCGTCCTTTTTCCAAAAAACGATTTCCTTTACGATATCGCCGTCGGTAATTTCAAGCCTTCCCTCCAGGCGTACGGCTGCCACATTGTCAGAGGAGTCCAGGGTGACCTTGAATGCTTTCACCTGCTCATTAATGCCATCCCCATCCAGATCGATACTCGCACTTTGAAGCAACTCCCTTTTAGTATCAGCATCCGACACCCCATTTACATCATCGGTCCCATCTGCCTCACCGGAGTCTATGTCCGGCGGACCTGAGTCGGCCGGTACGGTGTTTTCCGCACCGGGGGCTGATATGTCAGAACCATCACCCTCTGTGCCATTTTGTACAATATCTGTCTCGCTGCCCGGATCATTCGGCAGCACCGAGCCGGTATGTCTGTCAGCTCCACACGCTGCCAGAGCCGTCAGCAGCAAAAGTGCAAACAACAATATCGATATACGCCTGATAATGATTACCCCCCAACGATCTGAATGTCCTCTCAAATGCAAAGGAACAGGAGGCCTGACGGCCTGTGATACTATGATACCACTAACTTTGAGCTTTTTCCATCAGGTACTGAAAAAAGTCAAATAGACAGGCAGTGCTGCTGCCGCCAGACATACCAAAAAAACGATTACTGAACCGGATCTGTTTCCGTTCTTCCAATTCCACACCGCATAACTGAATGTGTGTATCTCTATGAGTAACAGAACTAAAACAAATGCCAAAAATGCGGGCAACGACATATATTTCTCCTTGTTCAACGCTGCTTAGCGGTTTTTATTATCAACCCTGTACGTCTTACTTTTAGCTTCACATCGATGGTGAAGTCCGTACTGCTGTATTTTTCATTCCATTTGAAGCTTTCCCATTGGTCCAGAGTAAGAAACGATCCCTTAACATACCTGCCGATACCGCATATATCCGAATCATACTCCTCTGTGGTTTTTTTGAGCATAGCGGCAATTTCCTTGGCGATAAGCTCCTTCGCCCTATCCTCCATTGGCTGGGGATCATCCTCGTAGGCAATATTGCTTTGGATAGATGTAAAATCCCCCTCAAGATCCAGGACGATTTTGACCACAGCCTTACCGTCCTTGATCTGTGCGGTGATAGAGGGCTTTTTTCTTTGTATGATATCCATGACGACCAGATTGCTTTCGTCGTAGACATCCGGAAAGCTCCAGAAGGAATGCTTGTATTTCCCTGTTACCATTTGATAGCATGCTGCCTCAGCACCGTTCAATGTGCCGACCATTTTGCCGGACTTAAATACGGCCAGCCCCATAACGACATTTTTGAGATCGGAAATCACAGGAATGTCACCGGCCTCATATACTCCCTCAGGCCTGTCAGATCCTGCCTTGCTGCCTATCTCGCCCAACTCGTCCACTTTTTCCTTCTGATTGGTACCCGAAAGAATAGCCACAGGCTCAATGGAATCTGATGTGTCCGCATAATGGAAATCAGTTATCCTTACATCCGGAAAAAAGGAGGCATAATCCTTCCCCAGCAGTAACTCATAATATTTTGCAGGGTTGCTTTCCAGTATCGGTTTGATATTTTTAAGGTATTCGTAGGGGGGCTCGTTGGTAAGCAGAAAAAATGTATCAGGCCTGAACTCCCTCCCCCGCTTTATCGCCTGTATATATTTGGTTACCCCGTTTTGTGCAAGCTTCTTTGACACTATGATCACTTTGGCATGGGATAGATTGATTTCCTTGCTTATAATATTATTGATCATATTCAGACCGGAATATATCGACGGTGTATCAACAGTGATCACCGAGGTTGTTTCTGCTTCGCCGCCTCCGCCGCCTCCACCGCTTTCCCCGCCTCCGCCGCCTCCTATTGCAAGAGGCGCTGCCAGCTGAAGTGTCATTCTCAGGACATTGGCCTCACCTACATCAAGACCGACAGCCAGCGGATATGCAAGCTCATCTATTTCACGCTGGTCATAGCATCCCGAAAGAGACAGAGCCAAAACCGCCGTCATCAATACAGCAGATGATTTAAATGCCTTTGGGACAAAAATCATTTTATGATCTCTCCTTTCGGGAGCGTTTTCTCAATGCTGCCAGAGCCAATATCGCTCCGGTTAAAACGAAGGTGACCAGCCACGCATATTTGTTAGTTGTATTAGCCTCGAGCTTTATGACTGCTACCAGATTTTCCGGAATGAAGGCAGCGCTGAATACTATCAGTGCAAACGGAAGGATAAGAGGTCTGGTGTGCTTGAGCCCTGCAGTTTTGGCAAATGTATGGACCATGAAATAAAAAGTAGCCGTCAGATACATCAATGCAGCCATTGCCCAGATAAATACAAATATCGCTTCGATCCTCTGAAAAAAGCGTCCCAGGCTTATCTCCCTGGTCATATTGTATACCGGAAGAAACGGCTCAAGACTCACCGGATACGGTATTGACAAAATGTATACAAGGGACCCGGCTATCAAAAAAAAGGCACTGAATGCCAGGGCTATAAAGCCCGTGCTTTTGACCTTGCTATAGCTTCCTAAAAATGGCGGCAACAAAAAAAGCACAATAAGCTCGCCATATATTGAAGATCGGATAAACCCTTTTTTGATGATATCTTCGATGCCGGTACCCAAAACAGGAAGCATATTGCTTACATCCATTTTGGGTATGACTCCCAGTAAAATCAGAATATATCCCAATACTATGACCGGTACTACGATGGCATGATATCTGAGTATTGCCTCAATACCAAAAAAGCTTGCAATGGCCATCCCGGCAATGAAAAAAAACATCACATAGCTGAGAGGTGAAACAGATAATGATACTATTTTCATGTCCTCTGAAAATTTCCTGAGAACGATCACAGTCAGATAGAAAAGGCTTGCAGATATGATGGTACCGGTCAGGATCTTCAGCGTTTTTCCTCCTCCTGCCTCCGCTACATCCAATATGTCACTGTCTCCAAACCTTTTGTAGAGGCTGATCAATACAATAAACATGATCAGCGCAAAAAAGCTTGAAAATACTGAAAGAAGCCATCCTGCCGTCCCGGCATCCTCCACGGTCATCCTGTTGTAGTAAAGAAATATCTTTGTACACACAAGATTGATAAGAAGGGTGGCAGACTCCCACCGCCCGAACCTGATCCTCTTTTCCATCTGCTTTCTCCCGTTATTTTTTCTTTTTATTGATCTTCCACTTCATACTGTAGTGGTTCTGCTTTTTGCTCCTTTTCGCATTCAGGTAATCCGGCCTGTCTTCCTGCTTCCACTCCGGAGCTTTAAACATGACGTTCCGGAAGCTCCCGGAGGTCCTTGGTCCCAACGGGGCCATAAAGGGCACACCAAAGGATTTCAATGCTGCAGACCATATCCCCAGCAGGAAAAGTCCCAGCGTGATCCCCAGAAAACCGGCACAGGCACCAAAAAATATGAACGCAAACCTCATGATCCTTATAGAATAAGCTAAAGAATAGTTTGGTATGGCAAAGGAGCCTATGCCTGTAACTGCTACGATAATTATCAGGATCGGGCTCACGATGTTTGCCGCAACAGCTGCCTGCCCCAGGATCAGAGCGCCGATTATGCCAAGTGTGGGCCCGATGGGTCCGGGAACTCTAATGCCTGCTTCCCTGATCAGCTCAAAGGAAAATTCCATCAGCAGTATTTCCACTAACGAAGGAAATGGCACCTTTTCCCTTGATGCTTCTATCGCCAGCAATAGATCTGTGGGTATCATTTCATGATGATAATTGGTTATGGCAAGATACAGCCCCGGCAGCAGCAAAGCCAGAAATCCGGCAATGTACCGTATATATCTCAGAAGGTTCACATAGGGAAATCTGATATATGTATCCTCTGCAGAATGCATAAGATCAAAAAAGGTGGTGGGAATGATCAGAACATTCGGCGAGCCGCTTACAATAACCGCCACTCTTCCCGCAACCAGGAGTTCTGACACATAGTCCGGCCTCTCTGTGGATATCATCTGCGGTGATGGATAAATCGTACTGTCTTCAATCAATTGCTCCAGTACTCCCGAATCCAGCATATAATCCACATCAAGGCCCTTAAGCCTGCGCCTGACCTCAGCCACAAGCCTCTCGTTGACCACATCCCTGATATACATGATAGAGCATGGAGTTTTGCTGACCTTTCCGACAATGACGTCTTCAACGATCAGGTCTTCATCCTTCAGCCTCTTCCTGATCTGTGCGCTGTTTGTTCTGAGCACCTCATTGAATGCTTCCTGCGGCCCTCTGATAACAATTTCGTTGTTGGGTTTTTCTATCCCTCTGTGGTCCCATCCCTTTGCATCAGCGGAAAAGCAGACCGATAGTCCGTCGGCGAACAGCGCGCAGCCCCCGAAATTTATTTCGTCGATCACCTTTTCGTATGATTTTTCCACCTTCACCTGACAATGGGGCAAAAGCTGCCTGACAATATAGTCCTCCAGATTGTCTGCTGTGTCCCTCAGCGGCATAACGGAGCTTACCATCAAAGGCTTCAGAATATAGTTGTTGATGACCTCCCGGTCGGTCATGCCGTCAAAGAATACTATAAAAGCCTTTACGGGCTTGTTTCCATAGGTTATGTCAAATTCTCTGACCACTATATCACTATTCAGAGGTATACTGTAAACTGTCTTTATGTTCTCTAGGTTTATTCTCACATCTCTGTCAATGATATCTTCAGGTTCCGGTTCTCTTTCCGCCTCGGCGTCCTTTTCTTCAAGAATACTTTGAAGGCTGCCCTCGAACCTGTCTCTGTCCCCCGACGGTCCCTCCTGAGGACGCAGTATGAATTTTTCCTGCTTCTCCGGCTCCTCAAAGAAAAGAAGTTTCTTCAGCTGTTCTGTAAAAAAAGACAATATTTTGGCCCTCCCTGTGATCTATGCTTACAGCTTTAAGTCCTTCATGCCTCCGTTTGTCATTTTGTGTGGCGGGTGCCCATCATTCGCCTGGTTATTATCCTCACTTTGACCGGTTTTTATTCAATTATTGGATTTGAAGGGTTTTTTGGGTTTTTAGAAATGCGGGACAACAGTCCCGCACATATTAGCAGAAAATAAATAACAGCGGGCTCCAGAATTTCTGGAACCCGCTGATTTTGCTGGTCGGAGTGACCTGACTTGAACAGGCGACCTCTTGCACCCCAATTTTGCAGCCTATATGGCGTTGTGTGGAATCAAGAGGAACCGATTCAGAAAATATGGGTTTATAACGACATTTACATTCC
>JAAYPO010000129.1 GCA_012519745.1 Clostridiaceae bacterium
CGCACTCACAAATAAATATGTCGTACTATGAAGTCCTGTCTCACGGGTCTTTCCAGTCGCTACGTATGTACTGTACACTATGCAGCATTGCTCTGGAGCATCAAACATGATCTTCACAAGCAAGCCCTGCCGATTTCTAAGTACTCCGAAAAGACCGGCGACACTGTTTGTGGAGGTTGTGTTTCCAGCTTCGAAGCCCTTCTGCTTCGCAGACAGTTGGTGGGATGGGACTGCAATACCCGTGAGACAGGACTGCATACCATGAAGCCATTATTTGTTAAGTGGAACAATATGGTCGGTGCTTGGAAACACAATCGGAATAAACAGCGTTGACGGTCTTACAACATTATCAGCGGCAGGGTTCTTTGATCTGAATTAGCGAACCTGGCGATTTGTTTGATATCATTTTATCCCGAATTGCAATTATCACTTGTTAATTTCAATAATTAATGTAATAATTATTTATGTGAATCTCATCGCACGTACAGGGGGTACGGTCTATGGAAGAGAACATCATTAGCTTTAAAGCCACACTCAACGGTCTGATACTTGTAATGCGCGAGGAAGATGACTTTGATGTCATATATGAAAGCGTGGCCAGAAAGCTGGAGACATCGGGAAGATTTTTCAAGGGAGCAAGTCTGGATGTCAAATATCGTGGAAAAAAGCTGGACAGTGTGCAGCAAAATAAAATCGCCAGTCTCATCGCTCAAAAAGCCAGCGCAGAGGTAAAAAGCTTTGAGGAAGATGAGACCTTCAACGGAGCCGAGATGGAAGCTGAAGAGCCGGACAGGTCCAGTGAAAAGCCCAGGATGAGGCTGATGTATTTCAAGGGTCTTGAAGAAGGCATGACAAGGTTCTACAAGGGGACTGTCAGATCCGGGACCCTGGTCAGCTATCAGGGGAATCTGGTAGTCATCGGTGATGTGAATCCGGGGGGAGAGGTCATTGCTGCAGGAAACGTGATAGTAATGGGCTCGCTTCGGGGCATGGTGCATGCCGGAGCGGACGGCAACAAGGAGGCTGTCGTTGCGGCGCTCAGTCTGCAGCCGACACAGCTGCGCATAGCGGATGTGATCACAAGACCGCCGGACACAAAGCAGATAAGGCAGGGCTTGTTACCTGAGATGGCTTTTGTAAAGGATGATCTTGTGTTTATTGAGACCTTCCTTCCACAGTTTAAATAAGGATTGATGAAAACATTGCTTTAATTGACAAAGTGGGTTATAAATTGTATATTCAACATAAGCATGAAAACTCACGGCTTATGTAACTCAACAAAATTCTGGTCAGCATCGCAAAATGCCTGTTTCAGGCACATAGGGGGTATTTGGATGAGTGAAGTCATAGTTATAACTTCCGGAAAAGGCGGAGTGGGCAAAACCACGACAACTGCCAATATTGGTACAGGACTTGCATTATCGGGACAGAAGGTAGTACTGATCGATACAGATATCGGTCTGAGAAATCTTGATGTAGTCATGGGTCTGGAAAACAGAATAGTATATGACCTTGTTGATGTCGTAGAAGGCAACTGTCGTGTTAAGCAGGCGCTTATCAAGGACAAGCGCTATGATGGACTATATTTGCTGCCGGCTGCCCAGACAAGGGACAAATCCTCTGTGAAGCCTCAGCAGATGATGGATCTCTGTGGGGAATTGAAGGAAGAATTTGATTATATAATCGTTGACTGCCCTGCCGGCATAGAGCAGGGATTCAAGAATGCTATAGCAGGCGCAGACAGGGCAATCGTTGTAACTACTCCCGAGGTTTCGGCCGTAAGGGACGCGGACAGGATTGTAGGCCTGCTGGAAGCCAATGAACTAAGGAACCCGAAGCTCCTTATAAACAGAATGCGTTCGGATATGGTCAAAAGAGGGGATATGATGTCCATAGATGATATCATTGACATACTGGCCATCGGACTTGTCGGTGTGGTACCGGATGATGAAAAGATAGTTGTTTCAACGAACAGAGGAGAGCCAGCCATAAACGATCAGAAATCGCCGGCGGGACAGGCATACCGCAATATAGTCAGGAGGATCAAGGGTGAAGAGGTTCCCTATATGACATTTGGCGAGGATCAGGGATTCATGGTCAAGCTCAAAAGATTACTAGGCCTGAAGGCGGACTGAGAAGGAGGAATAAAATGCTGCTCGATTTAGGAAAAATATTCGGTAGATCGAAGAACTCCAAGGATGTTGCCAAGGATAGACTGAAGCTGGTATTGATACATGACCGAGCCAACGTTTCGCCGCAGTTTCTGGAGATGCTCAAAAGCGAGATCATTAAGGTGATCACAAATTATATGGATGTAGATGAA
>JAAYPO010000130.1 GCA_012519745.1 Clostridiaceae bacterium
AATTTTAGCTGAAACAAAAAAATGAAAAATTACGCTACAACTTTTTGTAAAGTCAGAGAGCCCTAAAACCTTTGTATTTCAATGGTTACGGGCTCATTTCAATTCATTTTGCTGCAAAAGTCAGGTTATATTAACAGATGCTGTTCTCCGTGGCAATTAAAGCCTCATAAAATGGGAAAAAGAGAGTCGCAGACTCTCTTTTCTTTCCCCGGATCTCTTCATTTGTGTCGTTTCAATCTCATCTTTTGTAGTTTTTTGCTTTATCTTTTGTGAAAATATTTAAACTTTGTTATCAACTATATTATGTATTGCATAAGGGCATTTTATACACTATGTTGTATTACACGTATATTTTATCATCTAATAGCAATATGTCAATAAGTAAATCGAATTTTTTTTGTAAAATATTCAACTTGCATGTATTATCATGTCATAAAAAAAGGAGCCATGATAAAGGCTCCATTTTTCCACATCTAGGAAACATACTCCTTTTGCCCGGCAAAACGTTTAAAAACACCTTGCTCTCCTACTTTTTCGTCTCGCTCTTCACCATCCTCACCAGGCAGATATCGCAGCCCTGGCAGATGATGACTCTTCCGTAGAATACATTTTTGATCGTTTCCATCAGTTCCTTGTTCCTGAATTGTCCGTTACAGTGGATCACCACTTTCCTGGGCGCAAATGTGATGAGCGAGCTGACAAGAAGATCATCGTAGTTGATCTCTCCTTCTGTTATCTCATTCACATACTCCTGTATACATTCATTTGTGATTTCCTTCTTTGAACCATCCAACAGAATATATCTGTTATCATATCCAACGATGACATGTACCGTGTCGATTTTGGGTTCCTGTATATCTACAAAATACCTCAGTAATCTAATAAATTCTCTATATTCTCTGTCCATCAGAAAATCATCCACTGCCTTATCTACAACTTCCTCCAGATCCTTGATATAGTCCTTCAGTCTGAAGTTGACAAAACCATCCAGCATGATGCTGTTTGAATTGTCAAAGTAGTCCAGCAGGCGCCTGATGATCACATTTCTCCTCCTGATCTGGAAAAGGCTGTTTATAAAGGTATTGTCTTCATTTCTTATTACATTCAGCGCTCTGGACAGTATCTCCCTTTTTTCGGCTGTATTGAAATAACAGAAGTTGCTGTTTATGATCCTCATAAGCAGTCTCTCTTCATACTGCCGGATGATATAGTCCGCCAGAGCGTTGGAAATATAGGTCTTAAGGATCTTGTAGGATTCCAGGGATTTCTCTCGATAAAACCTGCCATCATTGACAGTACAGATAATGGAAGCCGAGCCTTCAGAATTTATCTCATTGATGGAATAACTGATCTTCTTGCCTTTCAGTTGCCGGAGTTCGTTATCTATATGCTGCATTACCACATCAGCACTGCCGTTGACTCCAATGCAAAGAAACTGCATCAACTTCACATCCCTTCAAGTGCTAGTATATGTCCAAGCAAAATGTTGTATGCAGCACAGGTCATATGCAAATTATTCCATGTATTTTACATATATTCCTGTATTTGCCACTTAATTCGGTTCAATATACATTATATGTAGTTTGGAATAGTTAGTTACTGCGATCTGATATCATTAACGGCAGGATCGAACCAATATCGGTGACGCGTCCCTTCGATATCTCGATGACGGATATTTTTCTCTCTGACAGAAATGATAAAAATGATTTGAAGCCTCTGAGCTTTGAAAGGCTGCCGTTAATTGCACAGACAGATTTCGACAGCATGCCGCACGCCCCTCCTATGAAGCCGTAATCAAGCCCGGGCAGACGGATAGAGTCGCCGCACTCCAGCATCAGAACATCAAGGCCCTTTTTCCGGGCCGCACGGGCAATGCCTTTGTCGGATGTGACAATGGAGTTCCCGTCCACCGGAAGTATCGAACATTTTGCATAGCCCTGGGCAACATGCACGGCTTCGATGCCCATCCGGTCCATCGCTTCCTTTATTCTGATGTCGGTATACCTAAGATTGTGAAAATACCATTTCCCGACACGGGCGGCATTATATGCTATGTCACCGGGATACTCCGGCCTGATCCGGCTCTCCCCCATGACCATCTGAAAGCCTTGGGACGCAAGATCGGCAACCGCCTCCGGATCGCTCCCGGGGGCATAGATGATCTGCCTCCCGCCGACATGGTGAAAGAGCATATCGGGATGGCTGCATACAGCATCGTACAGATCCGGATGCGGACTCATCCTGATGACCTCCACTCCCAGCTTTTCCATCTCGTGTTCGGCTTCGGCGCTTATCCTCCCGTCGGCTGCGGCCAGGCATACATTTCCGTCCGGGAGATTCGGATCCTCTACATACTTCATACATCCCGCCTCCAAAACAAATCTACACCAGGATAAGGATACATGTCAACGATAACTTCTATCTAAGTTATGAATTTATGACACATATGCATGAGTTTATACATAATATACAAAGCGGCATCAGTACTAACTGGCGTCTGCCGCGGCTGGCGCCGGTTATTTAAATAAAAGGCCGGCGGCCTCCGGGCCCCGGTCTTTTTGTTTGCAATGAATTTTTTCATAGACTTTTTAAAATAATAAATCATGTCAGTTTTTTTATGAATAATGTAAACAATCAGGGAGGAACTTTCATGACAATGATCAATTGCTCCTCAAACTGTATCCACCAGAAGGATGGCAAATGCATGCTGGAGGAAGCCATCTCCGAATCTGTATCAACCCAGGCGGACTGTGTATTTTTCAAAGAAGCCGCAGACAGGACCGGGTCTGCCACAATCTGTAACCAGCCATGTGAATGATAATAAGTCCCCGGGGAGATAATATAAAAATAAAACAGCAAAGGAGATGTATCAATGAACAGGACACCATTGGACAGGCTGGCTCTAGTGCTTGTGATCATCGGAGCATTGAACTGGCTGCTGGTCGGCATAGCACGCTTTGATCTGGTGACCTCTATTTTCGGCGGTAACTTATTCAACGGCTCCATGTCTATATTCAGCAGAATCATTTTCTCTCTTGTGGGCATAGCAGGTCTTTACTCCATAACACTGTTGTTCAGGGAAAGTCCGGCAGCCGAGAGAGAGTAAAAATCGAGTAACATAATTTACCGTTATAAATCACTATTGTTCTGCAAATCATAAGAATACGCTGCAAAGTAAAAAATCGGCGGCGAAAAAACGAGGAGGGAACTATAAATGGCAAACAACAGGAGCAAGACATCTTTTGAAAACATGAAGTATGAGATAGCCAGCCAGGTTGGAGTCAACCTGAAGCAGGGCTATAATGGCGACCTCGCTTCGAGAGACGCCGGAAAAATAGGCGGCAACATTGTAAAGAAAGTATTTGAAGCTTATACCGGCAACACCTATCAACTCGAAAAGAAGTAATGAGGGCGGCATACCAAACTCAATAATTATTGCCTAAAAAGCACAAGGGCTGTCGGTCATCCGGCAGCCCTTGTGCTTTTCTCATATATTTTTTGTTTCCTGCATAAAATCGATTCCTTCCAAATACCTATAAACCGGTGATATATGTGCATAGGTTTATATATTTATCGGCAGCTTTTCTGGCTGTACTGATATTTCTCCATATCCCCGAACTGTTTCCCCTCTGCTCCTGCTGCAAGAGGAAGAAGTTCAGACCATTCATCAGGATACATAAAGCAGTCGGCATCAGTCCGGGCTACGGCGGGTGCCGGTCGGTATGCAGAAAATGCTGTATCAGATACGACCTGAAGGACCTTGATGATCTGGACCGCTTTATCAAAGTTAGAAGGAAGGTTAGAATGGAACGTCTGACAAAGGGTCTGTAGTTATATTTCCGTGTCCTGTAATATTTTCATTCCGCCGAACATATGTAAATAAGTAGCACTGCCGGAGAAATTTATTGAATAAAGCAGGCAGATGAAGCTAAAGTGGTTTTGTTATGGGTTATATCGGAGTATTTTTCCATTTTTGTAAGATAATTGTAATTGAATTTGATGCGGGAAACTCTGTGATCGGTGACCAGCAGTATGCCATATTCAAGATCCCTCAGGACAGCATTCAGCAATATGGCAACTATGAGTTCACTGTCAAGGGAGTTGCACATCCTGATGGCGGAACGATGGTGCCTGTTACTACTATCGTCAGACTCGAGGATGTATTCCGTCCTGTAGTGATCAACGCAGAGCAGACCGGTCTGAAGCAGATCAAGCTCACATTCAACGAGCCCATAAGGTATTTCGTTGATACTGAGGCCACAGATGCACATGCGGCAGCCGATAACTTCATAGTCAAAGTCAACGGTGTTTCGCTGACTGTAAATACTGCAGTCCTGCCGGTTGGACCTGACAGCGACAGAGAGATAACTCTCAATCTTGGAAGCGAGATCCCCTCCAGCGGAACCATTACCGTAGAGATCGTAAAAGACAGCAACGGAAACATTCTGGTCATCGACAAGGCTGACAACAAGAATCCTATAAAGGAAGCATCCTATGAGGTCACCAGACTGGTGGTATTGGATTAATATAATAAACCGGACATCAGGGGTGGAGCCATCCACCCCTGATATAACTAGATAACCTGATTCAAAAGAAAACCAGGAGGCTCGATATGTACCTCTTGGTTTTTTTACCCAAAGTACTGCGAGAGGATTATTATTATGTGTCGTTATGA